>JAFGRH010000002.1 GCA_016935265.1 Candidatus Woesearchaeota archaeon
AAGCACGTAGAAAGAAGCAGGCTCGTATTCCTGTATCGCGAATATGAATGCAAGCGCAGTCAGTGTCTTTTCCCCGCCTGAGAGGCTCCTTATGTCGAGGAACTTGTTGCTTATCAGGCGAACCCTGACTCTTAGCCCCTTCTCGAGAGGGTTTTCCTCATCCTCCAGCGCAAGGTAAGCTTCTCCCTTCACAGAAAGCTCTGAAAATATCCTGCGGAAGTTTTCGTTTATTGCGTTGAAAGTATTCATGAAGAGGTCTTTCTTCTTTGTTTCTATCTCGTTCATTAAAGCAACTACGTCCTCTTTTTCCTTTCCGAGCTTTTCTTTTTTGTCGAGCAGAGTTTTGTACTGCTTCTCAACTTCATCGTAAACTTCGAGGGCTTTCATGTTGACGTTGCCCATCTGCAGCATTGCCCGCTCAAACCTTGTGGTGTCCTGCCTCAGGGTTTCCTCGTCCGCCTCTTTTAGCAGCTTGATGTCTGAGTACTGCTGGAATTCTTCGGTAAGCCCTGAGAGTTCGCCGACAAGCTCTGCTTTCTTTACAGAAACGTTGTTCAGCTTTACTTCTAACAAGTTTATGCTCTCCTCTTTCCTTATTATCTTCTCTTCAAGGGCTCTTATTTCCTCACCTACCTGAGTCCTCTTGTCAAAAAGCTCGCGGTACTTTGCCTGAAACTTCTTTGCCTTTTCTTCTGAAATCTTGAGGTCTTTCTTCTGCTTTTCAACTGATTTTTTAAGGCCTTCTTCCTCTTTTCCAAACTGCAGCTCCTCTTTCCCGAGCTGTTTCAGCACGGAATTAACCCTCTCCCTTTCCTGCCCGAGAATCTGCTCTGACTGCATGTCGAGGGATTTTATCTCTGATTCCTTCTTCAGGACCTGCTCAAGAAGCTCCTGCCTCTTCTGGTCGAATGCGTTAAGCTCTGCAAGGACAGCAGGATTTCTCATCTGGCCGAGCTTTGCCCTGAGTTGCTCCCTCTTTGACTTGAGCTCTGCAAGCTTGATGCTTTTTTCAGTAAGCCCTGCCTGCATTTTCTGGAGCTTTGCATCAGCTTCTTCAAGCTCCTTTTTCAGCGTAACGCCCTGCTTCTTCGAAGCTTCCAAATCTCCTGTTTCGAGGTGTAGGCTGCGCTCTGTCTTTATTATGTCCCCTTCAAGCTCTGCTTTTTCAGCCCTCATCAGGTCGATGCTTTTCTCGCTTGCTGATTTCTCCTTCTCAAGAGTGTCGAGGGCTTCCTGAAGCTGCTCAAGCTCCTTTTCAATCCTGCCGAGCCCTTCCTCAGCACCCTTCTCCTGGAAGGCGCTCTCTTTTTTCTTCCTGAATCCGCCGTGCATTGCGCCGCTGAGCTCGCATATGTCCCCGTCAAGGGTTGCCATCCTGTATTTTCCTATGCCGAGCTTTCTTGCGGTGTCTATATTCTCAACAACAAGGGTGTTTCCGAATACGTAGGAGAAGACGTTATTGAATTTCGGGTCAAATGAGATTAGTTCTATTGCAAGGCCGTGCACTCCTGCCTCCTTTACCTTTGCCGTGCCTTCTTTTCCCTTTATTTTGTTAAGCGGCAGGAAAGTTGCTGTTCCAAGCCTCTTCTGCTTCAGGTATTTTATGCACTTTGATGCTGTTAAATCATCCTTTACAACTATGCTATTAAGCCTGGGGCCTGCTGCCGCTTCTATCGCCGCAGAGTATTTGCTCTGGACATCCGCAAGCTGCGATACTGTGCCGTGGATTCCTGTTATCGTTTTCTGCTCAAGTATTGCCCTTACAGCTACAGAGCCTGCCCTCCTTTCCTGCACTACAAGCTGGAGAGCGCGAGCTTTTGATACTTCATCTTCTTTTGCGGCAATGCTCCTCTTTACCTGGCTTATGCGCGCAGAGAGCGCTGAGTTGTCATTAAGCAGCTTGTTCAGCTGAACAACTGTCTTTTTGAACTTTGACTGCTTTTCCTTGAGGCCTGAAATCTCCTGGGAACGCTCCTTCTCAACTTCGGACACCTTTTCTATCCTCTCATCAAGGCTCTGGAGCTGGAGTTCAATCCTGTCTTTTTCCCTGAGAAGGGACTGCTTAAGCTCTGAGTCTTTCTGGCTTTCTGCCTGCTGCGACTCAAGCTCCTTCTCTATTGAGTCTATTTCCTTTTCGAGCTGGGCTGCTCCCTCAACTGATTCATCTTTTTTCAGGTCCGCGATTGACTTTTCTATTTTTTTGAGCTCTGAGGAGATACTGTTCTTTTCTTCTTCAGCCTGCCCTTTCTGGACTGCAAGTTGCTTCGTCCGCCCTTCCAAATCTTCAAGCTCTGCGTTGAGCTGCTCCCTTCTTTCCCCGATTTTTGCAATCTCTTTTTTGCATATTTCTGCGCGGTTCTGGTCTGTTGCTATCTTTACCCTTAATCCTTCCAGCTCCTTATTCAGTTCGACCTGCTCGTGCTCGCCTTTCTTTTCTATTTCTGCGGCAAGGTCAATGTTTTGCTGCTTCTTTTCCTCAGTTGCTTTTTTCAGCTTTTCAATCTCGAGCTTTGTCTTTTCTATCTGCTTCTCCTGCTCGCTAAGCTGCTTTTCAACCTCGCTCTTCCTTTTTTCGCGCTTCTTAATCTGCATGTCTAGGTAGGTTGCCTTGCTTTGCTTCAGGCGGTCATGCATGTCCTTGTACCTTAATGCCTGGTCCCTGTCTTTTTTCAGCTCTTTTAGGTGGGCTTTCCTTTCTGTCAGGAGTATGTCTGCTTCTTTCAAACGCTCCTCAACCTTGTTGAGCTCGTTGATGGCTTTCTGCTTCTTGTCCTCGTACACAGATATTCCGGACACTTCATCGATAAGTTCCCTTCTTTCCTCTGCTGACATCTCGACAAATCCGGTTATATCACCCTGGAGTATTATGTTATGGCCGTCAGGGTCAATCCTGCCCATTGCCATCAGGTCAAGTATCTGCTGTCTGGTCCTTGTCTCATCGTTTATCTTGTAGACGCTCTGCCCGCTCTGCTTTATCATGCGGGTTATCTTGACAGCAGGGGAATCTGTGGGAAAGGTCTTTTTTGAGTTGTCAAAGAAGATTGAGACTTCTGCCTTGTTTGCAGGCTGCTTTGTCTTGCCGCCGTTATATATAAGGTGGGCTAGTTTTTCTGTCCTCAGGCTTTTGGAGCTTATCCTGCCGAGGACGAAGCAGAGCGCATCGAGGACATTGCTTTTGCCCGAGCCGTTAGGGCCGAGGACAACAGTGAAATTGTCCTTGAATTCGAGGTCTGTCCTCTTGGCAAAGGACTTGAATCCCTGCATTACCATCCTGTTGATGCGCGTCATAAGATAGCCTTGATACCCCTCTTTTTTATATTTATAGCTTTTGGTAAGGCATATTAAAAAGGTTTTTATAGCAACGCTTTTCCTTCCACTGCATGAAATTTTTGGCTAGCGTAAAGAGTAGCCTTCAGCCTTCAGCAGGGGAGAAAAGGCTCATTGAGTCAGAGGCAAGAACGATAATAAGGAAGCTTTCCTCGATAAAAGGCGCTAAGGCAGTGCTCGGCGGCTCTGGCGCAAAGGGCACATGGATTGGTGGAGCTGTTGACGTTGATATCTTTGTTTGCTATGAGTATAGGAAGTTCAGCGGAAAGAGCGGCAAGCTGTCCGAAATGCTCGCTCCTGAACTGAAGAAGCGGTTCAGGGGCGTTAAAAGGCTGCATGGCAGCAGGGACTACTTCCAGATAAGAAGGCGGGGGGTTACTTTTGAGATAGTTCCCATACTTGCGATAAGGAAGGCTTCTGAAGCTAAAAACATTACAGATGTTTCACCTCTCCACGCAAAATGGGTTAACAGGAAAGTGAAAAGGCCTGACGAGGTAAGGCTGATAAAGGCTTTCTGCAAGGCGCAGGGAATATACGGAGCAGAGTCGCACATAAAGGGCTTCTCGGGGTATGTCTGCGAGATACTTGCTTACAGGTACGGCAGCTTCATCGGATTGCTTAAGGCTGCATCGAAGTGGAAGGCGCCTGTCGTGATTGATGTTGCTCATTACTACAAAAGTCCGATGGAGGTTAGCCGCAGCCTGAACAGGTCAAAGCTTTCGCCGCTTATCATAATAGACCCTGTGCAGAAGGAGAGGAATGCTGCTGCTGCGCTCAGCGAAGAGAGCTTTAAGCTTTTCATTTCATGCGCGAAAAAATTCCTTAGGAATCCTTCAGCAAAGTTTTTCGAGAGGAAAGAGCCGTCTGCCGAGGAAATTAAGGCGAAAAAGGACACTGTTGCTGTTTCGGTAGTTCCGCTTAAGGGGAAGGAGGACATTTCCGCAACAAAAGTGCTTAAGGCAATGGAGCATTTGAAGGCAGGTCTTGAGAAAAATGACTTTTTTGTGAAGAGCTCCGACTGGTTCTGGAACAGGAAAAGGACACTTATCTGGTTTACTCTTGAAAGCGAGGTAATTGAAAAAGAAAAAAAGGTTGCAGGACCGCCTGCCGGCAATAAGTTCCATGAGCAGAGGTTCAGGAAGGCTCATAAGCGCACTTTTAAGAGGAACGGCAGGCTTTATGCTGTTGTAATGAGGAAGTTTACTGATTCGAAGAAGCTTTTGAGGCGCCTGTTAAAAGACAGCTATGTCAGGGAGCGCGTAAGCTCTGTTGAGGTGCTTTGATGCTGGACATTTTGCAGGTCATTCTTGTAAGCATCCTTCCAATTGCAGAGCTCAGGGGCGGGATACCGCTGGCTTACGGCCTTGGCTTAAGCCCTGCAGCTGCTTACATTGTTGCTGTCGCTGCGAACATAGCCATAGTCCCTGTTATCTTCTTTTTCCTTGACTACCTGCACAAGCACTTCATGCGGATTCCGCCTTACAGGAAGCTGTTCAACCATTTCCTCGAGAGGGCAAGAAGGAACGCTGAGGCAAAGCTGAAAAGGTGGGGCTACTTCGGGCTTGTCCTTTTTGTCGGGATTCCTCTTCCAATAACAGGCGCTTACACAGGAACACTTGCGGCATGGTTTTTTGAGCTTGAGAGGAAAAAGGCAATGCTCGCCATAGCACTGGGGGTTATGATGGCAGGCGTTATTGTCAGCCTTGTTATGATTACGGGAACGAGCGCGTTCCAGATATTCGTGAAGTGAGAATAATGAAAAAGGTGCTGATTGGACTGCTGATTGCTCTGGCAGCTGCAAGCTTCTTCCTTGACCAGCCCGTCTTGCGGTTTGCAGAATCAATACAGCATGAGCACGCAGTTTATTTCATGTCATGGTTCAGCCACATAGGGACTTTAATTGTGGTGCTTCTCTTCATGACTTCTTTTTTCATGTTTGAGGAGAAAAAAACAAAATGGATTAAGGTTGTATGGCTGAGCTTTTTGGCGGCATTTATTATCACCGCAATCCTCAAACCTTTATTCGGAAGGCTGAGGCCTGCAGAGTACGCAATTGGAGCTGGATTTATGTTCTACTCGTTCCCTAGCGCTCATACCGCAATAGCCTTCTCGCTGATTCCTGTGCTTGACAGGGAATTTCCAAAGCTAAAATGGTTCTGGCTCGCTTTTGCAGTTTTCATAGGCGCAAGCAGGATTTATCTTGGGGCGCATTACCTCAGCGATGTGGTATTTGGCGCTGTGCTCGGGTACTTAATAGGCAAGTTTTTTGTCAGGCTTGAGGAAAAGAAAAAGCTTGAGTGGATGTCATGGAGAAAAATTCATCATTAGAGATAAGGAGGCAGGCTTTTCACATAGCTGTCGGGCTTTTCTCTGTCTTTCTCATATCTTACGGGCTCGCAGGATGGGAATTTTTTGCTTTGGTTGCGGTGGCCGGCTCAATAGTGTCCCTGATAAGCACGAAGCGCAGGCTTCCAATAATCTCGTGGTTCCTTGCCGCATTCGAGAGAAAAGACAAGATTCCTGGAAAGGGCGCTATTTTCTTCATGGTGGGGATTGCGCTTTCACTCCTGCTTTTTGAGGAGGAAATAGCCCTTGCTTCCGTAATGATACTTACGCTTGGCGACTCGCTTTCCCACCTGTTTGGAAGGTTCTTCGGAAAGGTGAAGCACCCATGGAACAGTTACAAGCTGATTGAGGGAACGCTGCTCGGCTTTGCTGCAGGCGCAATAGGCGCTGCTGCTTTCGTTCCTTGGATTGAGGCGATAATAGCTTCTGCGATTGCAATGACCGTAGAGGGATTTGAGCTTAGGTTCAGAAGCCGAGCGGTTGATGACAACCTGATAATTCCCTTAGTGGCGGGAGCGGTAATTTATGTCCTCAGGCTTTAGGTGCCTGTAAAGGACCGTTACCCTGTAAAGGGTCTTGCTTGTGCTCCTGTCCCTTCCGTAAAGCTTTCTTGAGAGCTTAACCTGCCCCCTAAAGCGCTTTTTCAGCTGCTTGCCAAGGTTAACAGCAAACCTTTTTGAGCTTAGGTAGTAGTCAAGGCCGTTTTTTGACTTCTCAACCTTGCTGACAAATACGCCTTTCCTTGCAGCAGCATCAATAGCCTTTGCTACAGCTTTGTAGACTTCTTCAGGGGCGTCCCTTACCTGCAGTATGGCTTCGTAGTATTGCGAGTGCATAAGGGCTGCTAAGTGCCAGATAGTTAAAAAGTTATGTATCGCTTGAAAAAAACGATAGCTTTTTATGCTATCCAAGTGCGCTGGTATGCTATGTTCAGGAAGAAGCAAAAGAGTAAGCCTGAAAGCTTTCTCGGAAGGGCTTGGTACTTCATATGGGATGACAACAGCGTGTGGAGCTGGCTTGTCAACATACTGCTGGCTTTTGTGCTTATTAAGTTCGTTGTCTACCCCGGGCTGGGGCTTGTCCTCTCTACCTCGCACCCTGTTGTTGCGGTTGTTTCAGACAGCATGCACCACGATGCCTCTTTCGATGAATGGTGGTCTTCCCACAGCGACAAGTATCAGGATTACAGCATAACAAAAGAGGAATTCAGGAGCTTCAAGCTTCACAACGGATTCAACAAGGGCGACATCATAGTCCTTAGGGGAAGCGAACCACAAGGTTTAAAAGTGGGTGATATAATAGTCTTTTTCGGGAAAGAGCCAGACCCTATAATCCACAGGGTCATACAGACCTGGCAGGAAGGGGACACGCATTACTTCAAGACAAAAGGGGACAAGAATCCCGGCTTTGTTGCTGGTGAGGAAGAAATAAGCGAAGACCGTGTTGTAGGTCGGGCATGGTTCAGGATTCCGTTTGTTGGCTACGTTAAGATAATATTCACTGAGGTGTTGAGAATTTTGGGGGTGGGCTAGTGCTTTTTTGCCCGAAGTGCGGAGCTATATTGGTTCCAAAGAAGTCTAACAACAAGCGCGTTATGGCTTGTTCTTGCGGCTACGTGAACCGCAACATAGTGAGCGCAACTATAACAGAAGAGACTGCTGAAAAGGCAAAAGAGGTTGAGATTGTTGAGGAACAGCCTGAAACGCTTCCAAAGACAGAGGCAGAATGCCCCAAGTGCAGGCACAAGGTTGCTTATTACTGGATGCAGCAGACCAGAGCTGCTGATGAGGGCGAGACCAAGTTCTTAAAATGCGAGAAGTGCGGGCACATCTGGCGGGATTATGGTTAGCGTCAAAGAAAGAACATTCAGCGTTATAGTCAAGCCTAATTCTTCAAGGAATGAAATAGTTGGCTACGACAAGGAGAGGAGGGCTTACAAAGTTAGCATAGCCGCGCCTGCCGATGGCGGCAAGGCGAATAAGGAGCTCGTTAAGTTCCTTTCAAAAGAGCTAAAAAGGAAGGTAAGGATAAAGTCCGGCTTTACCTCAAGGAAGAAGCTACTTTCTGACTAGCTGCGCTTCAAGGCAGTATCTCTTCTCTAAAGCCCCGCCGATTGAGAAGGCTTTTTTTGGAAGGAGACCATTATTTGCTAGTGAGAAAAAATCTTCCTTTGCCATGACAGGAGGGAAAAAGGCTATCTGGCTTTTTTTTAAATTATAGACTATAGCAGGCTCTGCTTCGTGGACATACTCAACATTCAATTCGGGCTGGCTTTCAAGGAATGACTGCAGGGTTTCAACTTCAAGTTTTGGCTTGTTCGGGCCTGTGATGACTGCCATTTCTTTAAGGTAATTCTCATCTGGAGATGAGAAAGGAATTACATGGTCACCTTTCTCTCTGAGCCTCTTCGCCATCTTTTCCCTGTCTTCTTGGTCTGAAAAGCCCTGACGGCAGAAACCAAAACCGCGCTGTCTGTAAAAAGCTTCCATAGATTTTAAAAATTCAGAACCCACTCCTGAGATAACTCTGTTTATCGGCTGGAAATTAAGCCCGGCGTCATAGACATTGACAATTTCAACAAGAGCGTATCTTGCAGGGTGGTCTAAAGGGGCGCCTTGCCGCTTCAGCCTTTTCCAGTTGTCGCTCCTTTCCCTAATCTCATGGTTTCCGTCCCCAACAAGCAGGGGGTCTGTAATCTGAAGAATGTTTCTTTCAAGCTCGCTTATGGGCGGTGGAGCGTTGACTGCGTAGCCTGTTATGTGACCGCCGCCAAGCATCAATTCGAAATCATATATCTGCTTGTTAGGCATTTCAAAAAGAGGCTCTATAACGCTCTGCCTTGGATCGTTAATAAGGACAATGCTGTGAGGAATGTGGAGAGGTGCATTTCTCCCAATTTTCCTCCTTAAAGCAAGCCTTTCAGGGATTGTTCCTTCAGTGGGCCTTATTTGCTTGCCTGAGCCGTACTCCTCAAGGTCTATCGAGGCGAGAAGCCCTTTTCTTGAGCCTGCTTTGGGAGTTTGCCTATCGATAAGAACAAAGCCTAGCTCCTTCTGGAAAAGCAAATTCTGGACGCACCACTTCATATGGAGGTTGATTTCGTTGATAACCTCATCCTCGTCTTTTGAGCCGATAAAAGCCTCAGGGTAAATAAGGTCAAGGGTTGAGTCAGAAATGCCTACTGTTTTTCTGACAAGATCCCAGTATGCTTTGCTCTCCTTGAACTGGTCCGGCGCTATTACAGCCCAAAGGCGCATGTCAATTCCTTCGTTTGGCAAAAGAATACTGTCGGGGACCTTCAAACCCATTTCTTCAAGAGGCATTTTACAACAGCCGTTAAGCGCTACTTTTTATTTTCTTTCTTTTCTTCAAAGAACTCCTTCAGGTCGACAACGTCCTCGTCTTCTTTCTTTTCCTCTTTTTTAGGCTCTTCCTTTTCCTCTTTTTTCTCTTCTTTTTTCTCTTCCCTTTCTTCTTCCTTCTTGCCGCGCGACAGGAAGGCTATAATGATTATCAGTACGGCTAACCCCACCACAATGTAATACTTGTACTGCTCAATGAAGCTTACCGGCACTTCCTCGCCCTCTTCCTCAGCTTCTTCAGGGCACTGCTCTGGCCCGCCTACATAGCACCTGCACTCGCCATCTGCCTCATCATAGTAGCAGTCAAACCAGTACCTTCCCTCCTCCTTTTTCTGGCACTCGTAAGTGTTAACGCATTCAGCTTCTTTTTCCTCCACAGTGGCCTCTTCTGTTATGTTTATGATTTCCTGCGGCATTTCAACCGTAACATTTTCTTCGGTTAAGTTTTCTGAAATAAGTTCAGGCTCAGGCTCTTCTGTTATGTTCTCTGAGATAAGCACAGGCTTTTCCTCTGTCACATTTTCTTCGGTGACGTTCTGCCCAGCAAGATCCTCAAGGAATTCCTCTAGCGTTACGTTCAGAGGCTCCTCCTCAGGAATTTCCTCTGTTATGTTCTCTGGTGCCTCTTCAGGGACAGGCTCTAAAACTTCTTCAGGAACCTCTTCAGTTACTTCTTCAGGAACGATTTCTTCCGAAATTTCTTCCTCAACCTCCTCTGTAACATTATCAGGAATGGGAATTGTGGTTGTAATTGTATCTTCGATTTCATCGCCAACCGGCTGGGTAAGGAAGTAAAGCGCGCCTGCTATTATCAGGAGAAGGAAAACCGCAAGCACTACATAAGGCCAGAAAGGTCCCCCTTTATCTTCTTTTTTGGGCTCCTTTTTTCCCTCAGGCTCTTCCTCTGTAAAGAAATCAGCCGTTGCCTTTGATACTTTCGCAACAAATCCTTCCTTCTTTGCCTCTTTGACCCCTTTCTTTGCCTCTGATATGGCTGCCTTAAGCTCCTTTTTTGACTCCTTGAGCTCTTTCCTTAGCTGGATTACCTCCTCCTCAAAGGACCTTGCCTGCTGCTTGAGCTCCTCGCTGCTTGCCATATTGTCGAGAACGTAAGAAACATCATCCCTGACCTTCCTGAAATCCTTTTCTTCTGAAAGCTTTCTAGTGATTGCCCTTTCTTCCCTGCCCGTCTCCCTGAAAGAATCCACCCTTTTGCTGAGCTCCTTAACGTCATCTGCAAGCCCTTCAAACTCTGCTTCGGAAACGAGCTGCTTTTGGAGAGAGTCAATGCTCCTCTGTAGCTGATCAATATCTTCTTTAGCCTTAATGGTATCTGTTGCGTAATTCTCAAGCTCCTTTACTGACTTCTTTAATTCGCCCAGCTTAGCTGATTGATCCAGATCTGACTGAAGCTTTTTCACAACGCCTTTTAGATGGTCTTTCGTAGTGTAATCGTCAAGCTCTGTTTCTACCATTGAGCTCTCTATTTTTTCGTCAAGTTTGCCAATTTTTGCTCTGACGTCGCTTATCTTGCTCTCCAATTCTTTTCTGGAAGCAGCTTCTTCCTTAAGCGAGCTTAATCCTGATTCTGTTTTTGAGGCTGCTTTTTTCAGCTCTGCGATGCTGTCCTGGAGAAGCTTTATTCTTGAAATTTCTGAGGAAAGGCCCTCAACGCTGTTTTTTACTATTTGAAGCTGTGAAAGCTCCTGCTTCAGCTTGTCATCTGATTTTTTTGATGCTTTTTCAAAATCTTTGAGGGAAAGCGAGCTGTTGTTTAGAGCCTCAACTTTCTGCTTTAGGTCCCTGATTTCTCCCTTGTAGCTTTCGAGTGTTCCGATCTTTTCAAGCTGCCTTTTGAGGTCAGAGAGTTTTTTGTTGACTCCGTCTAATTCCTTCTGGAAGTCCTTTTGAGCTAATTTTTTTTCATCAAGGCCCTCTACCTTTCCCCTAAGCTTTCTTACTTCAGCAAGCCCTTCAGCAATGTGGTCGTGCTTCTCAACTGCCTTGCGGAGGTCTTTCAGCCTCACATCAATATTATTGGCAAGCACCGCTGTATCTGCCTTTTCTGCATATGTGCTTTCAATCTGCTGCAGCTTTGCGTCAAGCTTGTTGACAAAGCTGTAGAATTCCTCTTTCGTTGCCAGGACAGAAACTGAATCAGAAAGCTTGTCAAGCCTGAAAACATCCTGATTAATCGCACGCCTTAACTCATTAATGTCCTCTTTTACTTTAGAAAATGCTCTTTTTATATCCTCATCCCTGCCCATCCAACTCCCCCAAAAACGTATTTATGCTACAGTAGCACATTAATATATAAACTTTTCGGTAGAGACAAAATTATTTTTTGCCTTTAAGCGCCGCAAGCGCAGGAAGTTCTTTTCCTTCCAAGAATTCAAGCATTGCTCCGCCGCCTGTCGATACAAAAGTAAACTTTTCCTTAAGCCCTGCCCTTTCCATGGCTGCAATTGTATCTCCCCCGCCCAATATCGTGGTTGCGCCTGAGAAGGTTATGGCTTTTCCAAGCTCAAAAGTCCCCTTTGAGAAAGGCTCAGACTCGAAAACGCCCATCGGCCCGTTCCAAAGTATTGTTTTAGCCGAGCTTATCTTTTCAGAGAAGATTTCCACTGTTTTAGGGCCTATGTCAAGCCCTTTTTTGTCCTTGGGCATGCTGTCAACACTTACAACTTCTGTTTCAGATGAATCTGCAGTTTCTGCAAAAACTGCATCCACAGGAAGGATAACTTCCTCGTTCAGAAGGCTGTTTGCAACCTCAAGCTTCTCGTTCTCGACAAGGCTTCTTCCAACTTCCTTTCCCTCTGACTTAAGGAAGGTGAACATCATCGCTCCTCCAATCAGCAGGTAATCTGCCTTTTCAGCGAGCTTTCGTATCACACCTATCTTGTCTGATACTTTCGCGCCGCCAAGAACCGCGACAAAAGGCCTTTTAGCTTTATCAATAAGCTTCGAGAGCGTTTCCACTTCCTTTTGCAGGAGCAAGCCTGCGTAGCTGGGCAGAAATTTAGTGATTGCAACAACAGAGGCATTTGCCCTGTGGGATACGCCAAAAGCGTCATTTACATAGATTTCAGCGAGCTCTGCTAATTGCTTAGCAAAGCCCTCATCGTTAGCCTCCTCTTCAGAGTGGAAGCGGAGGTTTTCAAGCATAAGTATTTCCCCCTCGTTAAGGGATTCTGCAACTGCCTTTATTTCCCCACCAACGCAGTCATTGACCTTTTCAACATCCTTGTGCAGGAGCTCGGAAAGGTGCTCTGCAACAGCATCCAGCCTCATCTCAGGAACAGCTTTCCCTCTCGGCCTGCCGAGGTGCGACATTATTATTACCTTGGCGTGCCCCTCAAGAAGGTATTTTATTGTAGGCAGGGACTCCTTTAATCGGGTATCGTCAACAACCTTTTCCCCTTTCAAAGGGACGTTGTAGTCAAACCTTACAAGAACCCTTTTGCCCTTTACATCAGCGTCTTTCAGAAGAGGCAGCTCCATTAAACCATCTCCTTGAGGACTTCGACCATCCTGCAGGAAAAGCCCCACTCGTTGTCATACCAGGTAACTATCTTAACGAGGTTTCCATCAACTACATTTGTCATCAGGGAGTCAAATATGCTGCTGTGGGGGTTTCCTATTATGTCTGTTGAAACCAGAGGCTCGTCAGAATACTGTATTATGCCGCGCATGTAGCCAAGCGCAGCCTGCTTGAAAGCCTTGTTCACTGCTTCTACTGTTGTGGTTTTCTCAACTTCGCAGACAAAGTCAGTAACTGAGCCGTTCGGGACAGGCACGCGCATTGATATGCCATCCAGCTTTCCCTTGAGTTCAGGAATAACTTCTGCAACAGACTTAGCAGCTCCCGTAGTTGTGGGTATTATATTAATAGCTGCTGCTCTTGCCCTTCTCAGGTCCTTGTGCGGCAAATCCAATATTTTCTGGTCGTTTGTGTAGGCGTGTATTGTTGTGAGGAAGCCGTGCTTTATGCTGAAGTTGTCGTGCAGCACCTTAACAGCAGGCGCCAAAGAGTTGGTAGTGCATGATGCGTTCGAGCAGATGTTGTGCTTTTTCTTGTCGTAATCCTGATCGTTGACGCCCCTGACCATTGTTAAGTCAGGCTTTCCCTTTGCAGGTGCAGAGATTAATACCTTTTTTGCGCCTGCCTTTATGTGTTTTGCAGCGTCCTCAGGCTTTGTGAACAGCCCTGTGCTCTCAACAACGATGTCTATCTTCAGCTTTGCCCACGGCAATTTTTCAGGGTCCTTTTCAGAAAGGACTATAATCCTTTTGTTGTTAATCGAAAGGTCATTACCGGCTGCTTTTACGTCTGCCTGGAGCTTTCCGTGCACAGAGTCGTACTTCAGGAGGTGGGCAAGCGTCTTTGCGTCCGTGAGGTCGTTAACAGCGACAAACTCAAGGCGCTTTTCCTTCAGGCCAGCCCTTACGAGCATCCTCCCTATCCTTCCGAAGCCATTGATTGCGATTCTTACCATAATATCACCCCTTTAGGCAAGCTACTAGTTTTTTATTTAAAGTTTATTATTGCAAGAACATTTAAATATGTTGTCGTGTTATCATTTAGCAAACTTAGGGCGATGTGACTATACTTTGAAAAGGATAATTTGCGGAGCGGTTAAAAATGGCTGAAGGACCAGGAGGACATAAAGCGGATGCTACAGGCCCGCATGGAAGGGGCGCTGGACCGGGCGGCGGAACAGGGACTGAAGAAGCTTACCGAAAGGATGGTAAATCTGCAAATGTGCCTTCGAAGGAAGGAATGGTTTCAGGACCGGGCGGAAACGTTCCTGACGGTACAGGAACAAAGGGCTACGGTATGGATGCAGGGCCAGGCGGCGGAAAGGAAGAGGGCATGGGGCTTTATTTTCGTGAGGAGTTTGAAAATCTTCGCAAGCAGAATCCAAGCAAGGGAAAAGAAATCGATTCTTACATAGCCAGCTACGATTCAGATGCCACCAAACTAAAATTAGAAGGCAAGGAAAGGTGGGAATACGTATTGAACAGGGTAAAAGAAAGAGTAAAGTTTGAAGAGAAAAGAGAGGCTGAAAGAAAGGATAAATCAGCAAATAGTTCATCTCTGGAGAAAATAGTGGATTCTTCAAATTCTGATGATTTAAAGGAGGAGTATGATTCGCTGTATTCAGAGCACCAAGAAATAGATGAAATTGGTGAAAAAGTAAAAAAGTATCATAACGAGGCTGTTGAGAAGGGATATAAGGGAGAGGAAAGGAAAGATTACGTTAAGAAAAAAGTCAAGGAAGAAGCTGAGAAAAAAAGTGAAGAAAGCAAAAAGAAAAATGATGGGGATGAGGGAGTCTCGGAAGATGGCCAGGATAGTAGTTCTAACGAAACCACTAATTCTGAATAGGATTTTAATAATAACAAACAGCAAACTTTATAAACAACTCGGAGCTTTCTCTTTTTTTTGATGAGTGCTAAACTTGTGCTTGAAGACAAGAGCGTTTTCTACGGGGCTTCATTTGGTGCTTCTCGTTCTGTAGCAGGAGAGGTAGTCTTCAATACAAGCATGGTTGGCTATCCTGAAGCAATGACTGATCCCTCTTACAGGGGGCAGATATTAGTCCTTACTTATCCCTTAGTTGGCAACTACGGAGTTCCATCAGATGAAAAGGATGAGCTTGGCCTGCTAAAGAACTTTGAGTCAGATAAGATACAGATAAGCGGCCTTATAATTTCTGATTATTCTTACAAGCACAGCCACTGGAGCTCTGTAAGGAGCCTTGCGGACTGGATGAAGAAGCAGAATATTCCGGGAATTGCGGGCGTGGACACAAGGGCCCTCACTAAAAAGCTGCGCGAGAAGGGCGTTATGCTTGGCAAGATGGTGATAGAGGGGAAAATTGATTTTGAAGACCCAAACAAAAGGAACCTTGCCGCAGAGGTTTCTGTAAGGGAAAAGGTTGTTTATAACGAGAGCGGAAAGAAAAAAGTAGTTCTTGTTGACTGCGGTGCAAAGAACAACATAATAAGGAGCCTTGCCCAGCGCGGATGCTGCGTCATACGAGTTCCCTGGGATTACAATTTTCTTGAGGAGGAGTTTGACGGCTTAATGGTAAGCAACGGACCAGGCGACCCGAAGATGTGCGATGCTGCGATAAAGAACGTTGCTGCCACGATGAAGAAGGGAATCCCTACTTTCGGCATATGCCTGGGAAACCAGATAGTGGGGCTCGCCGCAGGGTGTGATACCTATAAGCTGAAGTACGGCCACCGCTCGCAGAACCAGCCCTGCACCGATATGGAAACAAAAAGGTGCTACATCACTACGCAGAACCACGGATTTGCTGTTGACGCAAGAAAGATGCCTTCCGGCTGGGAGGAGTGGTTCAGGAACGAGAACGACGGCACAAATGAAGGGCTTAGGCACAAAACAAAGCCTTTCATGTCTGTCCAGTTCCATCCTGAAGCGACGCCAGGCCCTGTTGATACTGCATTCCTCTTTGACAGGTTTGTGGGGATGATGAAATGATGAAAATAGGCCACCGCGGGGCTGCAGACCTTGAGCCTGAGAACACTCTGCTCGGAATAAAGAGAGCGATTGAGCTTGGCATGGATGCAGTGGAAGTCGATGTTCGCAAGACAAAGGACAACCACCTCGTTGTCATTCACGATGAAAAGGTTGACCGGACAACTGACGGAAAGGGCTATGTCTGCGAGATGACCCTTGAACAGATTCAGAAGCTGAAGTCAGGGAAAGGAGAAAGAATACCCACGATACAGCAAGTGATTGATGCGGTTAAGGGAAAATGCAAGCTCATCATCGAGCTTAAGGAGCACACGACAGAAATTGCAGTTGCTGAAATAATTAAGAAGAATAAGCTGGAGGAAGAATGCTACGTCATTTCTTTCCACCACCCGATTATAAGGATGATTAAGTCCTACTGCCCAGAACTTCATACAGGATTGCTTTTCGTGGGCGAGCCTGTTGAACCTGTGAAGGTGGCAGAAGAGGCAAATTCAGAAGCCCTATTCCCGAACTACAAGTTTTTAACCAACCAGATGACTTCAAAGCTGCACAACGCAGGGATGAAAATTTTTGTATGGAACTGCGATACAAAAGAAGACATAGAATGCATGAAAAAGGCAGGCGTTGACGGCATAAGCAGCAACAGGCCTGATTTGCTGGCAGAGGTGCTTGGATGAGAAATGTGAAAGAATTCCTGAAAAAACAAAAGATTTTCAGAGAATCCGCACTAGCCACTGGTCAGGCTCGGCTAGGACATATAAAACGGAAGTGTACTTATAATTCTACGCTCGAGGCGCACGCAGACCGCCTAAATTATGGCTTTTGGTCTAACGACCAAAACCCATTTACGGCGGTCCGCTTAACGCGCCCCTCGCTCCGGAAGAGTGAGATTTCCAACATCCACTGTGGAAATCTCACATTAAATGAGTTTTCCGGAGAAAGAAAAATGGAAACAAAGTTTGAAGTGCACTTTTGGAACTTATCTAATAGAGCAAGATATCACCTAGGTGCTTCTTTCTTAAAAAGGCTCTTTGACAACGCCGGAGCCGGGGATTTGCGCCAGCTGGCAAAACATATAGGTGTTTCTTATCCTTACATCTCACCATTAGTTAGGGGAGTTTACAGCATACCTACAAACCTTCTTGTAAAGCTTGCTGAAAAAGCAAATATCGGATTAGAAGAGGTTGAAAAAAACATAGTTGCTGTCAGGACTAGACACGGAAAGGTTTGTAGATTGAAATTTCCGATATTACCATCTGCTTCAATGGCTTCTTTGATAGGGCATGTGTTTGGCGATGGTTACATTGGAAACAAGAAAAGGCAATTTGAGTATTGTAACGACAATCCTAATCTATTAGCAGAGGTAAAGAAGCATTTAAGGGTTGCTTTTGGATTAGAACCGATGACAGAAAGGGCGAATAGAATAGGCTACTCATCTATTGTTGGAGAAATATTGGTAGCGTTTGGCTCTCACGTTGCGCCTAAAGTAAAATCAGAGAAACAGATACCTGAATGGATTAAATCAGGACCGAAAGAATACAAAGCTTCGTTCTTAAAGGCGCTTTTTGATGATGACGGCTCGGTCCTCTATTCCGAAGGTTACAATGCTAAAGGGGTCAACTTTTATCAGATAAGGGAGAAGAATATTCTACAAAAATCCCACCAGCTCCTTGACGAAATAAAACAATTGCTGCAGGAATTTGAAATTTTCCCGGGAGAACCGCATTTGAGAAAAACCTATTTTAGCCATGGCGAAGAGCATGCAATCAGCTATATCAATATCACAAATTACAAGAGCATTTTAAATTTCTACTCAAAGATAGGTTTGGCCGACGGAGATAAGAATAATCGGCTTAAAAAGATTGTAGCAAGAAGAATTCACAATAATCTAGGAGGTAACTTATGAAAGAAAAGCCACACAAAGTTTTAGTGCTAGGCAGTGGGGCTCTTAAAATCGGAGAGGCCGGCGAGAGTGCCTAAAAGCACCGCCATTTCGACTACTCCGGTTCACAAGCCCTGAAAGCGCTTAAGGAAGAAGGCATAAAGACAGTCCTGATTAACCCTAACATTGCTACTATTCAGACTGACAAGAGGTTTGCTGACAGCATTTACTTCCTGCCTGTCAATGCAGACTTTGCAACTAAAGTGATTGCTAAGGAAAAGCCTGACGGCATCCTGCTCAGCTTCGGCGGGCAGACAGCGCTGAACTGCGGCGTTGAGCTGGAGAGGCGGGGTGTTTTGAAGAAATACGGCGTAAAAGTTCTTGGAACGCCTGTCGAAACGATAAGGAATACTGAGGACAGGCAGCTTTTTGTTGATAAGCTTAACGAGATAAACAAGAAGACCCCGAGAAGCTTTGCTGTGAAGACAGTTTCGGATGCTGTAAAAGCTGCCAAAAAGCTCGGCTTCCCAATAATCATAAGGTGCGCTTTCTCGCTTGGCGGGCAGGGCTCGAACATCTGCTACGAAGAGGAATCTTTGAAGAAAAGCGCTGCAATAGCGCTGTCGAACACTCCCCAGATTCTTGTTGAGGAATACCTTGGAGGCTGGAAGGAAGTTGAGTATGAAGTTGTGCGAGATTCCTATGACAACTGCATTACTGTCTGCAACATGGAGAACTTTGACCCGCTCGGCATACACACAGGAGAGAGCATAGTTGTTGCTCCATCGCAAACACTCACCAATCATGAATACCACAAGCTCAGGGAAATCTCAATCGCTGTTATAAAGCACCTAGGGATTATTGGGGAGTGCAACATACAGTTCGCCCTTGACCCAAAGAGCGATGATTACAGGATTATAGAGGTAAATGCCCGCCTTTCCAGAAGCTCTGCCTTGGCGAGCAAGGCTACAGGCTACCCTCTTGCTTTTGTAGCTGCAAAGCTTGCGCTGGGATACTCCCTGCCTGAGCTAAGGAACTCGATAACAAAGTCAACAACTGCCTGCTTCGAGCCTGCGTTGGATTACATCGTTGTTAAGATTCCGAGATGGGACCTTAAGAAGTTCAAGAACGTCTCAAAGCTCATAGGCACAGGGATGAAAAGCGTTGGCGAGGTAATGGCAATAGGCAGAAATTTTGAGGAGTCATTCCAGAAAGCCCTGAGGATGCTTGACATAGGAATGTACGGGCTTGCAGCTAACAACATGGAGTTCAGCGACCTTGACAGCGAGCTGAAAAACCCCACGGATGAGCGGGTTTTCGCAATAGCAGAGGCTTTCAGAAAAGGCTATACTGTTGAAAAGGTGAATGCCTTCTCGAGGATAGATTGCTGGTATTTAGAAAAGATGAAGGGAATAATGGACATTGAAAAAGAGATTCGCGGAAAGCTCAGCCCTGAAGTTCTCCTGAGGGCAAAGAAGGCGGGCTTTTCAGACAAGCAGATATCCCTTCTGCAGGACAAGCCTGAGCTAGAGATAAGGAAGTACAGGAAGGAAAACAGGATAATGCCTGTTGTCAAGCAGATAGACACCCTTGCCGCAGAATACCCTGCGAAGACGAATTACCTCTATATGACTTACAACGGCATTGAGAATGACATAGAGTTCAGCAACAAAAAAACTGTCATAGTGCTCGGCTCAGGGGCTTACCGAATCGGCAGCTCAGTAGAGTTTGACTGGTGCTGCGTAAACGCTGTTTTTACACTAAGAAAGCTGGGCTACAACACCATAATGATAAATTACAATCCGGAAACGGTCTCGACTGACTATGACGAGTGCGACAGGCTTTACTTTGACGAGCTTTCCTTCGAAAACGTTGCTGACATCTATGACAGGGAAAAGCCTGAGGGTGTGATAATATCGATGGGCGGGCAGATTCCGAACAACATTGCGATGAAGCTTAGGAATTACGGCTGCAGGATATTCGGCACAAAGCCTGAAAGCATAGACAACGCGGAAGACAGGTACAAGTTCTCAAGCCTCCTTGACAGGCTAGGCGTTGAGCAGCCTGAGTGGAGGGAATTGAAAAGCGCAAAGGAGGCAAAGGAATTTGCGCAGAAGGCAGGCTATCCTGTCCTTGTCAGGCCCTCTTACGTGCTCAGCGGCGCTGCCATGAGCGTCGCAACAAATGACGATGAGCTTCAGGAATACCTAACTAAAGCCTCAAAGGTGAACCAGGAGTATCCTGTTGTGATAAGCAAGTTCATAACCAACGCGAGGGAAATTGAGATTGATGCTGTGGCTAATAACGGCAAGCTTGTTGTGTGGGCTGTTACAGAACACCTCGAGAACGCAGGGGTGCATTCAGGCGATGCAACAATGGTTCTTCCGCCTCAGAAGACCTACCTCGAAACCATTAGGAGAATTGAAAAGACAGCAAGGGTTATAGCACATTCGCTCAAGATAACAGGACCTTTCAACATACAGTTCCTAGCGAAGGAGGGATTCATCAAGGTTATAGAGTGCAACCTCCGCGCGTCAAGAAGCTTTCCTTTTGTTTCCAAGGTCCTTAAGACAAACTTCATAGAGCTGGCTGTAAAAATGATAATGGGCAGGAGTGTCTCAGAGGAAGTTGCAAGCCAGCGAACATTCGCAACGCTTGACTACGTGGGGGTTAAGGCTCCGCAGTTCTCATTCTCAAGGCTCACAGGCGCAGACCCGATAGTTACTGTTGAGATGTCGTCAACAGGG
Source organism: Candidatus Woesearchaeota archaeon (assembly GCA_016935265.1). Lineage (GTDB taxonomy): Archaea > Nanobdellota > Nanobdellia > Woesearchaeales > UBA10216 > JAFGRH01. The sequence goes on from JAFGRH010000002.1 coordinate 20,173, forward strand.
GAAGTTGCTTGTTTGGGTGAGGACGCTGAGGAAGCCCTGCTGAAGTCAATGCTTGCCACGGGATTCAGGTTTCCGAAGAAAAGGGTGCTTTTGAGCATTGGGGGCAATGAGAACAAGGTTAGGATGCTCGAAACCGCAAGGGTGCTGAAGAAGCTCGGGCTTGAGATATGCGCAACTGAGAAAACCTCAAAGTTCCTTGAGCAGGAAGGCATAGGCAACACCCTGCTTAACAAGATTGGAGAGAGGAAAAAGCCTAACATATATGACTATCTTACTGGCAAGAAGATTGACCTTGTCATAAACATCCCTATAGGCATGAGCTGGCGTGAGAGGCAGGACGGCTACATAATAAGAAGGGCTGCTGCTGACTTCAGCATACCGCTTATAACAAACGCGCAACTCGCCAAATCAGTTGTAAACGCAATAGCCATGAAAAAGCACAAGGACCTCCAGATAAAGTCGTGGGAGGAATATTAGCGGAAAGAATAAAAAGGCGCTAGGAATAACCAAAATGGTGGACATAACTGCCAAACTCGGAAGGCTGAAGCTTGATAACCCGACAGTGCTAGCCTCAGGAATTCTGGGTGTTACGAAAGCCTCGCTGAAGTACGTTGCTTCTAACGGGGCAGGCGCTGTAACCATGAAGTCCGTTACTGTTGAGCCCAGAGCAGGGCACCACGCGCCTATAATACTGACTTATGAGGGCGGCATGCTTAACTCTGTTGGCTATTCCAACCAGGGCATAAAGGAGGCAAAAAAAGAATTTATAAGCCTTAAGGATGTTGGCGCTCCTGTTATTGCAAGCATAACTGCAGGCAGCAAAAAGGACTTCGCTTTCCTCGCAGAGCAGGTAAATGAAATGGGCTTTGCTGCAGTTGAGGCTGTGATTTCATGCCCGCACACCCCTGGCTTTGGGACGATGGCAGGGCAGGGAACTCCTGATTCCACAAGGGAAATAACTGCTGCTGTGAGAGATAAGACAAAGCTGCCGCTGTTCGTTAAGCTTTCCCCTTCTGTGCAGGGAATAGGCGAGGTTGCAAAGGCAGCTGAGGATGCAGGGGCAGATGCCATAACCGCAATTAATACCGGCGGTCCGGGTATGATTATAGATGTTAAGACCGGGAAGCCTATTCTCGGCGGGACAGTTGGCGGACTGAGCGGCGATGCCCTAAGGCCTATAGCAGTAAGGTGTGTTTATGATATCTACAAGTCTGTCAGGATACCAATAATAGGGACTGGTGGAGTGATGACAGGGGAGCACGCCGCGCAGATGATTCTTGCAGGCGCCTCTGCTGTCGGCATAGGCACTGCGGTTTATTATCGCGGCGCTGACGTTTTCAGAAAGGTCTGCGATGAGCTTCAGGGAGTAATGAAGGAGGCAGGCTACAAAAACATATACGGCATGAGGGGTATGGCACATGAAGAGTGAACTGCCAATAACGCTGCCTGTTGAAAAGGTAATTGACGAGGCTGAGGGAGTAAAAAGCCTTATTTTCAGGCATAAGCTGGATGCAAAGCCGGGGCAGTTTTTGATGGTTTGGATTCCGAGGGTTGATTTAAAGCCGTTCGGAGTTTCTTATCTTGAAGAGGGAAGCTTTGGAATAACTGTGTGCAAAGTAGGCCCTACATCAGAGAAGCTTTGCAGGGCAAAAAAGGGAGACCTGCTCGGCATCATGGGGCCTTACGGAAAGCCATTTACCCTTGAAGGCAGGAGGATAATATTAGTTGCTGGCGGCTACGGCGCTGCACCGCTTTTCCCGTTAGCAGAGGAAGCAAAAAAGAAGGGAATAACAACAACTTTCATTATCGGCGCCAAAAGCGAGAGCTACCTGATTTACAGGGAAAGGGCAAAGAAAGCAGGGATTAACACAATTATTACGACTGATGACGGGAGCTGCGGAAGGAAATGCTTTACGACAGATGCGCTTGAGGATGCTTTGAAGGCAGGCGGCATTGACAAGGTATACAGCTGCGGACCTGAGATTATGCTGAAAAAAGTTGCTGAACTGTGCAGGCGCCACCAAGTAAAGTGCGAGGTAAGCATGCACCGCTACATGAAGTGCGGCTTCGGCGTGTGCGGAAGCTGCTCTGTAGACGACCAGGGCTTCCCGCTCTGCAAGAAAGTAGTGCTTACAGGAGAAGAAGCTTTAAGGATAAAGGAGTTCGGACAGCACTCAAGGGATGCTTCAGGAACTAAGCAGCCTTTTGCAAGATGATAATAAAAAACGGCAAGGTCTTCTATAAGGGAGTGATTGTAAAGAAGAATATTGTGGTAGAAGGCGGGAAAATAGTCTCTTTTGGTAAGGGAAAGGGGGAGAGCTTTGACGCCTCGGGAATGGTTGTGATTCCGGGCGTTATAGATGTCCATGTCCACTTCCGCGAGCCTGGCGCTACGCAGAAGGAGGACTTCCTTTCAGGGTCGAGGGCAGCTGCCTCTGGCGGCGTAACAACAGTCATAGACATGCCGAACACATCTCCTCCGACAACTACTGTTGAGACTCTGGAGCAGAAACGCGCAATAGCAAAAAAGAGCATGGTTAATTACGGGTTCTACTTTGGCGCAACTGAAACCAACATGGACGAGATAAGGAAAGCTAAGAATATAGCAGGCATTAAGGTTTTCATGGGCTCCTCCACGGGCGATTTGCTCGTTACTGACAATACTGCGCTGAATGCTATCTTTGCGTGCGGCAGACCGGTGGTTGTACACGCAGAGGATGAGGCTATCATAAAAAAGAACGCTGAGAAGTACAAAAATGAGCACGACCCGATAGTTCACACTAGGATAAGGAGCAACGAGTGTGCAGAGGCTGCCGTAAGAAAGGCAATAGAGCTTGCGGGAAGGAATAAGACAAAATTGCACATACTGCACGCAAGCACAAAGCAGGAGATGGAGCTGATAGCTGCCGCGAAGGAGAGCGTTGACTTAAGCTGCGAAGCAACGCCGCACCATTTGTTCCTTACAGCGAATGATATGAAAAAGCTGGGCAACTTCGCGAGGATGAACCCTCCGCTGAGAAGCCAGCAGGATGTTGACGCGCTGTGGAACGGGATAAAAAACGGCACTATAGATCTGGTTGCAACAGACCACGCACCCCACCTTCCTTGGGAGAAGGATGTTGACTACTGGAAAGCCCCCTCAGGCGTTCCGGGAGTGGAAACTTCACTGCCGCTTCTTCTTAATGCGGTCAATAGCAATAGGCTATCGCTTCAGCAGCTTGTAAGGCTGACTTCAGAAACGCCTGCAAGGAGGTTCTGCATAAGGGGGAAAGGAATGATTGAAAAAGGAATGGATGCTGACCTTACAGTAGTGGACCTGAAAAAAGAGAAAACAATTAAAAACTCTGATATCGTGAGCAAATGCGGGTGGACTCCTTTCAACGGATTCAAGGTTAAAGGTGCTGTTATTGCCACTGTGGTTGGAGGGCAGCTGGCTTACGAAAAGGGCGAATTTGGAGAAGCAAGGGGAGCTGAGATAAAATATGGAAACTGATGTTGCGGAGATACTTTTGAGGAAGGACGCAGTTACGCTTAGGCCTGAGAACCCATTCAAGTACGCTTCGGGAATACTCTCGCCTATTTACTGCGATAACAGGATTCTGATGTCCTACGTGAAGGAACGAACCAAGATAGTTGACTTCTTCCTTGAGGCAATAAGGAAAAACGACCTTGACGTTGATGTAATTGCGGGAACAGAAGCTGCCGGCATTCCCTGGGCTGCGTGGATAGCTGCCCGCCTTAACAAGCCCATGGTTTTTGTCAGGAAAAAGCAGAAGGACCACGGCAAGGAAAACAGGATTGAGGGGCATCTTCACAAATCAACAAACGTTGTCGTTATTGAGGACCTTGTCAGCACAGGAGGAAGCTCGCTGGCTGCTGTTGAGGCTGTAAGGGAAGCAGGAGGGGATGTAATTGCCTGCGTTGCAATATTTGACTACGGGATGGCTGCCTCAAAGAAGGCTTTTGAGGCTGCCAAGTGCAGGCTGATTTCGCTCAGCAATTTCCAGACACTTGTAGATGTGGCTGTAAAGAAGGGCTACATAAAAAGCGATGAGAAAAAACTGGTGCTTGACTGGAGCAAGGCGCCTGAAAAGTGGGGGAAGTAAATGAATTGGGAAGAACTTCAGGGACACGTAAAAAAGCTGTGCGCAAAATTTGACTTCACGCCGGACATAATAGCAGCGATTGCAAGAGGCGGGGTAATTCCTGGCGTGATGATAGCAGAAAAGCTCGGAATAAAGGACATGTACGCGATAACGGTAAAGAAGCAGGAAGGGAAAAGGAAGGTGATGACAAAGCTTGCGGATGAAATCAGCGGGAAAAAGGTACTGCTGGTTGAGGACGCCATTGAAAGCGGGAAAAGCATGCTTACCGCAAAGAAATACCTTGAAGGAAAGGGAGCTATTGTAAAGACGGCGACCCTCTTTGTTAAGGGAAAAAGCGTGATAAGGCCTGATTACTCACTTGAGCTTGTTCCTGATATCGATTTTCCCTGGGAAGAGGTGCAAAAATGAAGCTAAAGATAGGAATTATAGGTTCCGGAACGCCAAGGCTGCCGGAAAAAGTGAAGAGGCTTGCATTCAGGACAGGCAAGGCGATTGCAGAGCACAACTGCATCCTGGTTAATGGGGCGTGCACTGGTGTCCCCTATGAGTCTTCAAAGGGCGCCAAGAAGGCAGACGGCTTTGTCGTCGGGATTTCCCCTGCAAAGGATATGGACGAGCACCTTAAGCACTACAAGTTTCCGCAGGACAAGTTTGACGTGCTGATTTTCTCCGGCTTCGGCTTCAAGGGGAGGAATGTTCTTAACGTAAGCAGCGCAGACTGCATCATAATGATATGCGGCAGCACAGGAACGCTGAACGAGTTCAGCATAGCATATGATGAAGGGAGAGTGATAGGCGTGCTGCTCGGAAGCGGCGGGATATCAGACCAAGTAAGGGAAATAATAAGGCTCTGCAACAAGGAAACAGGAGCAACAATGATTTACGAGAAAGACCCCTATATTCTGGTAAAGAAGGTAATCCTCGCAACAAGGAAGAGGGGAAACAATTTCGCAAGGAGAACAGACTGATGGGCTATGTTGAAAAGCTAAGGGAATCTGCTGAGAAGAACGGAAGCATAGTCTGCATGGGCATGGATCCTGTTCTTGAGAAAATACCTATAAGTAGGGGTGATGCCGAGAAGAAGATTACGAAGTTCTACACTGATATTCTCGACGCTGCAGAGTCCGAAAATGCAAAGCCGGGAATACTGAAGCCAAACTATGCATTCTACGCGCAGTACGGCTTTCCGGGGCTGAGGGCGCTTGAGAACGTCATGAAGTATGCGCACAAGAAAGGGCTTATGGTCATAATGGACGGCAAAAGGGCAGACATAGGAAAGACAAGCGCAGCCTACGCCAAAGAGGCTTTTGACTTCTGGAAAGCTGACTCGGTTACTTTAGCCCCTTACATGGGAAAGGACAGCCTCATGCCTTTCATCGAGCAGACAGAAAAAGGCAAGGGAGTTTACATACTTGTAAGGACTTCAAATATGGGCGCTCTCGACATCCAAAGCCTTAAGGTTGACGGCAAGACAGTATTCATGAAGACCGCTGAGAAAGTTGCGGGGGACTGGCACAAGCCGGGCGTCGGCGCTGTTGTAGGCGCTACTGCCCCAAAAGAGCTCGAGGAAATATCAAAGTTTTTTGTCTCAACAGGAAAGGAAGTTCCCTTGCTGATACCCGGAGTTGGTGCGCAGGGCGGAACTGCGCAAGAAGTTGTATCTGCGCTCAAAAAAAGCGGCAATGACTTAGCACTGCACAGGATTAACAGCAGCAGCGGATTGAATTACGCCTATGAGAAGTACAAAACGGACGATTATGCAGGAGCTGCTGTAAAGGCAATAAAGGAGCTGAACAGAGAAATAGGGTTCACTTAGGCTTTTTCTTCTTTTTCAGCACGCAATCAAGCTTCTCGTTTATTAGGAGAAGCCCTTCCTCAATCTCCTCCATCCTCTTCCTTATCATGTAGGATTCCCTCCAGCGGAGGATTAAAAGGATTATGGAAACCCCGATTATCCCGCCGAAGATGAAGTAGAGGGAGTTTATGATGTTGGCGAGGGAGTTAACTACAGGGACGTCTACCCCTGTTACGTTGATAAGGTCCCCGTTGCCAGTCAAGCCGCCTATTATAGCAAACAACATAGCTGGTTGTATGCCTAAGTGGTTTATTAAGCTTGCGGAAACTAAGCCTCAACAAGGAAAAGGTAGCTAACCTTGAACTTCCTCTTGACCTGCCTGTAGGCTGTGCCGGTTATGAAGATTGCGAATATTCCTGTTACGTTTGCCTTTGCCTGGTCGCAGATGCTCATTAGCGCGTCAAAGGTTGTCCCGCCCCTTACGACGTCATCCACTATGAGCACGTTCTCGTTCCTCTTAAGCAGGTTCTTCGGCAGGTAAAATGGCGCTGTCAGGGGCTTGTCTGCGATGTTGCTTTTCGATACGTAGTGGTCAGAAAATGATAGCTCCTGCGTTTTCTTTGCGAAGACGCACCTTGCGTTCAGGAACTCTGCGACCTTCACTGCGAGAGGTATGCCGTCAACAGCTGCTGTGAAGACTTTCTGTATGCGGTCTGTAAAGGTCCTTGAAACCTTGTATGCTATCAGGTTGAGAAGGAAGGGCTGGGAGAGTATGTCTGCGGTTACTATGTACTTCGTCCCTTTTCTCTGGGAGCTTTCCGAGACTATCTTCTGGAGGTAGTTCTTGATGAAAAGGTCTATTATGCTGTTTGCCCTGTCCAGCTTTGGGAGCACGTAGCCGTTTATGTAGCGGTTTAGCACGCCGGCAGGCAGGGAAAGCTCCTTTGAGAGCACCCTGAAGGTCTTCTTCTCCTTCATTGCCTTCAGGCAGTCTACTGCCAGAAGCTTGATTTTGGTTTCCTGTATGGCGTTCATGCTAGTTACATGAGCGTGTTCAAAACATATATAAATATTTGCCTGTTCATACATTCCGCAAAATGGCTAAAAACGTGGTGGTTGTCGGAGCCTATTGGGGTGATGAGGGCAAGGGCAAGATAGTTGATTTCTTATCCGGCGATGTTGAGTTTGTTGCGAGGTTTAACGGCGGGGATAATGCGGGCCATACGATAACTATTGAGGGCAAAGAGTACAAGGTACACCTTATCCCTTCAGGCGTTTTCCAGGGGAAGAAGGTTGCAATCGGACCGGGAGTTCTCGTTAATCCTGAAACGCTCTGCAATGAGTATGATTATCTTGAGGAAGCTGGATTCAAGCCAAAGCTTTCAATTGACGCACGCGCCAATGTTATAATGCCTTACCACATTGAGATTGACAAGGCAAGGGAAGGCTCCGGAAAGGGTGTTGGCAGCACAAAGAAGGGCATCGGGCCTTGCATGGAGGATGCCGCAAGGAGGACAACAGCCATAATAATAGATGACCTTGTAAGTGATGCGTTAAGGCCGAGGCTGAAAAAGGTTATTTCGCTTAAAGAGGATGAGCTGAGGAAGTATGATATTCTGAGCAATGGAATTGACGAATATGTTGAAGAGATTGCAGTCTCTTACGAGAAATTCGGGAAGAAGATTAAGGGATTTGTTACTGACGAGCTTACATACACGCTTACAGAAGCATCGATGAAAGGCGGCGTGCTTGTTGAGGGCGGGCAGGGAACGCTGCTTGACTTAATGCACGGCACAAAGCCTTACCAGACATCTACAATAACTACGGCAGAGGCTGCTTTCGCAACTCTTGGTCTGGATGGAAGGCTTTTCAAAAGAGTTCTCGTTGCTAAGGCTTACCCGACAAGGGTCGGGGATGGACCTTTCCCGACAAAGATTGAGGGAGAGCTCGCAAAGCAGATAAGGGACAAGGGGAATGAGTACGGAACGACAACAGGCCGCCCAAGGGATGTAGGCATGCCTGACTTTGTCGCGCTGAGATATTCTGCCCATATTAACGGGCTTTCAAGGGATGACGGCTGGGCGCTTACTTTGGTTGATGTTCTTGCTGGCATTCCTTTCAAGATAGCAGTGGCTTACGAAAAAGATGGAAAGAGAACGACTTTCCCTGCAAGGCTTGACGGCTGGAAGCCTGTCTATGAGGAAGCAGAGGGCTGGCCTGAAATTAGCAAGGATGAAGCGAAGGCAATCTGCAGCAAAGGCTATGAAGCGCTGCCTGAAGGAGTTAAGGGCTACTGCAAAAGGCTTGTCGGGTTCACAGGCGTTCCTTTAGAGATTGTATCGCTCGGCAAGGACCGCTCACTTACGCTGGTAAAGGGTGTCCGTGAAAGGACATTGGAGTACCTAAAATGAAAGTCGATGACCTTGTTAAGGTTAACCGCGCGATAATAAGCGCTTACGACAAGAAAGGGCTTGCTGACTTTGCAGAATCTCTCGTTAAGCTTAACCCAGAACTGGAAATTTACAGCAGCAGCGGCACTGCCGCAGAGCTTCAGAAGAAGGTTATGAAGAACATCAAGGAAATATCAGACTACACGAAGTTCCCTGAGATGCCCTCTGGTCTGGTTAAGACGCTTCATCCGAAAATACACGCAGGCATACTCGCAGAGCCGGGCAACGGGGAGCACTCAGCCTATCTTCAGATGCACGGCATAAAGCAATTCGACATGATTGTTGTTAACTTGTATCCTTTTTCCGCAGTTGCCTCTGACCCGATGAAGACGGTTGAGGACGCAAGGCAGAATATGGACATAGGCGGCGTTTCGCTTATAGAGGCTGCCTCGAAGAACTTTTTGAGGGTGGCTGTAATCACAGACCCAGGAGATTACGGGTGGGTCATAGCTAACCTGAAAAAGAACAAAGGCTCTGCTGACCTGAAGACTCGAGTCACTCTCGCAAAAAAGGCCCTGAAGTATCTTAGCAATTATCTCGGCAGCATTTCTGCCTATTACGAGAAAAAGCCTGATAACGATATCCAAAAATTCTACGGCGTTGAGAAGCATGAGTGGGCAGAAAGACTACAAGAAAGACTACGCAAGGATAGTTGACGAGCACTTTCCTGATGAGCTCAGAATATCCTTGGGCGAGCAGACACTGCTCTACAAAAAGAGGAACTGGAGCATACCTGAAAAGGGCGAGATTGTAAAGCGGGGGCTGAGGTACGGCGAAAACCCTGGTCAGGAGGCTGCAATTTATGAACTAGTCCAGGGCAACCTTGTCATAGGCGAATGCTCTTACATCACGCCTGGCAACGGTCTTGTAAGCTCGGTCTCAGAAAAGGACCTCATACAGATTGGAAAGCACCCAAGCATGAATAACCTCACCGATGTTGACAGCGCCCTGAACATACTTAAGTTCTTCCCTGAAAAGCCTACAGTGGTTATTGTGAAGCACAGCAACCCTTCAGGCGTTGCGCAGCGCGAAACTCTTAAGGAAGCTTACATAGAGGCAAACCTTGCGGACAGGCTCGCCGCTTTCGGCGGGGCGGCTGTTTTCAACAGGAAGCTTGACCGCGAGACCGCTGAGGAAATAATCAAAAACTACCTTGAGGTTGTCTGCGCGCCTGAGTTTGATGAAAAGGCGCTTGAAATAATGAAGACAAAGAAGAACCTCAGGATAATACTCATCAGGAACATAAAGAACCTTGAAAGATACCAGAATATGCGTTTTCTGGACTTCAAATCAATGACTGACGGCGGGATTGTAGTCCAGCAGTCGCCAATATTGACAATCACCAGCAAGAATGACCTTGAGCCTGCAACCGCAACAAAGGAGGAGAGGGACTACAAAATAGAAAGGGCCCCTACAGAGCAGGAGTATGAGGACATGATTTTCGGCTGGAAAGTGGAATATGGCGTGAAGTCAAACTCAGTAATATACGTAAAGAACAAAGCCACTGTTGCCATTGGGACTGGCGGGCAGGACAGGGTAGGCGTTGCTGAGATGGCTGCTGCAAAGGCATACACGAAGTATGCGGACAGGATTTGCGCAGAAAAGCAAGGCATGCCATACTGGGTTTTCTCAATGAAAGTAAAGAAGGGAGAGATTGCAGAGAGTGAAAAGAAAAAGATTGATGATGAGGTAGAGAGGCAAAAAGGCAACCTGAAAGGGTCAGTGATGGTTTCTGACGGATTCTTCCCGTTCCGCGATACTGTTGATGTTGCTGCAAAGTACGGAGTTACGGCAATAATACAGCCGGGCGGCTCGATAAGGGACTTTGAGAGCATTGAAGCCTGCAACGAGCACGGCATATCAATGGTCTTCACAGGGCAGCGTGCTTTCAAGCACTAGTTACACTGTTACATAAAAGTGTACAAAACAAATATAAATAACTCTGGATTTGTACAGTCCTAATCAAGGGGGTGAAAAAGTGTGCGGCATAT
>JAFGRH010000003.1 GCA_016935265.1 Candidatus Woesearchaeota archaeon
CAGCCTCATCAACAATTTCAAAAAACTTGTCAAGCCCTGACTCATCAGCACTTCCTGGAACAACAAACCTGAACTTCTCAGAGCGCCTCGGAATAAGAACGTAAGGGTGGTCAAGAATCGCAACCCCTCCCTTGTCCTGAATTGCTTTTATCGTATACTCTGCATCGTGATCATCATTCAGGTCCTTAACGCCAAGCGAAAGAAGATGGTGATGGTCATAAGTGAATTCCTTAGTCCTTGCAATGTAGCCTTTCTGCCCCTTCCACTCAATAACTGCAAAAAGGCCCGAGTCAACTTCCTCAACTTTTGCTCCAATAGAAGGCAAGAGCTCCAACGCAGAGTCATAAGTGAAAATATGGCCAAGGTCCTCTCGCTCAGAAAGCCCTGTAATTTTCCCTGAAGCAAGCTTGTCAGCTATGCTTTCAAGAGGATGAAGGTGGGTGCAGATATGGTTATGCAAGTCTGCAAATATCATTCCCCGAGCTTTAGGAGGCGCTGACATAGGCAAAGTTAACCTGCAAGCTTTTAAAAAGGTTATCTCCAAAAACTTTAAGAAAAAAGGGGAAACGCCAAGCTTTATGGAGCTGGAAAAGACAATAAGGGCTACAATAGGTCCTGAAGAGATGGACCCTGATTACAAGCACCTAAACAATGATTCCTCCACTGCATACTTTGAGAAGGCAAGGCAGGGAACGCTCGACGAGCTGGGCATGAGCAAAAAAGAAATGGTTGAGCGCGGAATTAAGCTTCTTGTTATAAGAACTGTCGAATTCGAAAAGGAAGTTACCCCCGGCCAAATCGAGATAAAGACGTTTTTCGAACCGCAAAGCTTCCGCCACATGATTGTTGTAGACCAGGAAATGTACACTTCTGAAGGGACAGCTGCAAGAGCCAGGACAATGTACTGCTTCAAAAACGCTGCAACAGGCAAAGCGACAAGGGTGCCGCAGGACATAGCAGAAAAGCTGAATCCCGGAAACCAAAACCTTTATTAAAAAGCAGAGCAACGCATTCTAAGGGGTGGTAGCATGGTATTCACTGGTTATATATGGCTCGGAGCTGCAATAGCAATTATTCTTTCAATGCTTAAGGTGGTAAAGCAGTATGAGCGCGGAGTTAAGTTCACGCTTGGAAAGTTCTCAGGCGTTATGAAGCCAGGGCTTAGGATAATCGTCCCTATAATACAGACCTGGACAAGGGTTGACATGAGAGTCAAGACAATTGACGTCGCCAGCCAGGAGTCTGTGAGCAAGGACAACGTCTCGTTAAAGGTTAATGCTGTTCTTTACTTCAAGGTATCAGATGCTGACAAGGCAGTCATAGAGGTTGAGAATTTCATTTATGCTGTCTCGCAGCTTGCCCAGACTACAATGAGGAACATAGTGGGCGAGTTCGAGCTCGACGAGATTCTTCAGAAAAGGGAAGAAATCTCATCAAAAATCCAGCAGATAGTTGACAAGGACACAGACCCGTGGGGCGTTAAGGTTTCTAAAATAGAGATAAAGGACATCGAGCTGCCTGAGGTGATGAAGAGAGCAATGGCTCACCAGGCAGAGGCAGAAAGGGACAGAAGGGCTCGCGTTACACTTGCCTTGGGAGAGCAGCAGGCATCGCAGAAGCTGTCTGAAGCAGGAAAAGTAATAGCTCAGCAGCCGGCAGCGCTGCAGCTGAGGCTTTTCCAGACCCTATCGGACATATCATCAGAGAAGAATAGCACAATAATAATACCTGTTCCGATGGAGATGTTCGAATACCTGCAGAAAAAGCTCAAAAAGTAGCTTTTTCTTCTTTTTTCTTATAAAAACCGACAGCTTTTTATTAGGCAATAGAGCACTTCACCCTGTTGCCGGGATCGCATAATCTGGCATTGCGCGGGCCTTGAGAGCCAAAAATCTCCGATTTTTGGAGTTTTTTTGGCAAAAACAGCCCGTTTCCGAAAGGATATGGGGGTTCAAATCCCTCTCCCGGCGTTCATAATGATATGCTTAGCTATCGAATCAACTGCACATACCTTCTCTGCAGGTATTGTAACAGACAAGAGGAAAGTCCTTTCCAACATCATCTCTGCCTACACCACGCCAAAAGGCGGAATACTGCCTGCGGAAGCAGCAGACCACCACGCAGAGGTATGCGGTGATGTGATAAATAAAGCGCTCCAGAAAGCAGAGCTCAAAATGAAGGAAATTGATTTTATAGCTTTCTCGCAGGGACCAGGGATAGGGCAGTGCCTCAGGATTGGAGCTACTGCTGCGAAGGTGCTCTCGCTGAAAAATAAGATTCCAATGGTTGGAGTAAACCACTGCATCGCGCACCTTGAGATTGGACGCGCCTTAACCGCTGCGAAGAATCCTGTGCTATTGTACACCTCGGGAGCGAACACACAGATAATCTCCTTCGAAGGAGGACGTTACAGGATAATGGGAGAGACGCTTGACATCGGCGTTGGCAATATGCTTGACTCCTTCGCGCGCCATATAGGCATAGGCTTTCCCGGCGGACCAAAAATAGAGGAAAGCGCAAAAAAAGGCAAAAATTACGTCGAGCTTCCTTATGTCGTCAAGGGGATGGATGCGAGCTTCGGCGGGATTCTCACTAATCTGAAGCACAAGTATGATTCCGGTAAGTACGGCAAGGATGACCTCTGCTACTCGCTTCAAGAGACAGTGTTTGCAATGCTTGTCGAGGTAGCTGAGCGCGCCCTGGCGCACTGCAACAAGGACGAGCTCCTTCTTGGAGGCGGGGTAGCCTGCAATAAGCGCTTCCAGCAGATGTGCGGAATAATGTGCAGGGAGCGAGGTGCAAAGCTGTTCGTGCCTGAGAAGCAGTTTCTAGTTGATAACGCAGCAATGATTGCATGGACAGGCATACTGAACTTTAAAGCTGGCGTGAGGACAAAGCTGAGCGAAAGCACGATAAAGCCATACTGGCGAAGCGACGACGTCGAGATTGTTTACTAGGTGAAAATGAATATTTTTGCACACATCATGATAAATTACGTCGCGCTTAGTTTTATCATCCCAGAAACGCAGAAGTACCTCATTCCAATAGCAATATTCTCTGTTATCCCTGACCTGGACCACCTGCCGGGATACGTCAAGCTGCGCTTTAATTTAAGGAAACTGTCAAAAATAAGGCCTGAAGAGCACATCAACCATTTCAGGACAGCTATGCAGGAGCCTGCGGGAATCCTGATTGGAATTCTGGTGCTGCTGATTCTTTACCTCTTTGGAATAGATGAAACCTATCTTATAATTGTGGCGATTTGCCTTGCCCTGCACTGGCTGGTTGACTTCCTGACCGTTGACACACGACCGCTTTACCCTTTCAGCAATAAAAGAGTCAATTTCTTCTTTCACACAAGGAAGCAAAGGCTGGTGAGGGAGGCAGTAATAACACCAATAGCTCTTATATTGTTCCTGCTGGCTTATTTCTAACTAATTAAGAAGGAATATGTAGAAGTTCAGCACTGCTGCAAAGCTAACCCATAAGATGTAGGGAATTAGAAGGTATGCTGCTGCCTTTGAAATCCTGCTGAAATAAACAATGGTC
>JAFGRH010000014.1 GCA_016935265.1 Candidatus Woesearchaeota archaeon
AAACATCAACAACAAGTCCCGCATCCGCAACCACTTCAGGAAGCGAGCCGCCGTTGCTTGATACCACAGGGCAGCCGCACCTCATCGCCTCTGCTGCAGGCATTCCAAATCCCTCATACACCGACGGGAAAACAAAAACGTCTGCCGCGTTGTAAAGCATTACAAGGTCATCAGATGCGTATGAGTTCGGCACGTGCCCAAGCTCCAAGACCTGCCCCTTAAGCCCCAGCTTGCTTACAGTGGCTGAAATCCTGTCATAGCCATAGCCCTTTTTTCCCGCAAGCACAAGCTTCTGCTTAAAGCCCCTCTTCCTCAGTATCGAATAAGCCTTAATCAGGGTTGGTATGTTCTTCTTTGCCTCGAGCGCGCCAACATAAAGCAGGTAAGGCTCCTTTATGCCGTACTTTCTTGAAACAGCATCCGCTGCTTTTTTCCTGTCAACCGGCCTGAAGCGCTCGTTTGGTGCAAGGTAAGTTATTGTTATTTTTTCATCCTTCACGCCGAACCTTTTCATTATGTCCCTCTTCGAGTTCTCGCTGCACGTCACTATGTGGTCTGCGTTCCTTATTGCTTTGGGAAGAAGGTACTTGAAGGCAGCCCTTACAGCTATCTCATATGATTCGGGATGCACCAGCGGTATTATGTCGAGCACGCTCTGCACGTTTTTCCTGCCTGGAAGCAGCCCCCTGAAAAGGAAAGGCCCTATGCTGCTCATGTGGTGCACTACATCAAAGCCGCACTTCTTCAGCTTCATAGGCATTGTTATGAAGTTCCTCACTGCAGAAAGAGGGAATACTGGGGAAGGTATTATCACTTCCTTTGCCATCGAGTATATGTCGTGCCTCTCCTTCCTCCTGTGCACCAGCCAGTAATCGTTCTTCTTGTCCTGCAGAAGTATCTCCTTTGTCGTGTTAAGCGTGTACGTGCCAAGCCCAACAAGGGCGGTGTCGGTTTCGTCTGTTATTATCCCTATTTTCATATTGTTCTTGCCTTGTTCGGGCAGCATTTAAATTTTTTCTGCTCATTTATGATAAGCATTAAATAATAAGATTTAACCCTCTTTGCAGTGCTTGTTGGGGCTTTTTTAAAATGTTAACAGTAAGAGGCAAGAGCGCAGTAATCGCAGCAGTTTTCCTGCTTTTCCTTGTTATTGCCTATTTCCTTGGCGCGGTTGTTCAGCCTTCCGGAATGATAAGCTCGCCGCACTCAGACGTATCAGCTTACATATCGCGTATCTGGTTTCTTGAGCGCGCATCATTCTCTGATTACGGACAGATTCCCCTCTGGAACCCCTACAGCCTTTTTGGAAACTCCCTTGTCGGCAGCAACGTTTCATGGCTCTTCTACCCGTTTAACCTTCTTCACCTCTTCAGCACAAGTCCTTTCATAGAGACAATTGTTTTTATCGCCCACTTTTTCATGCTAGGAATCTTCACCTTCCTTTTTGTGAGGAAGATATCAGGAAGCAGGACAGCAGGAATCTTCTCTGCTGTTGCAATGGCTTTCAGCGGCAGGGTACTTCTCCTTCCTTATAACGGGCACGTTTTCTTCCTTGGGATAGCGTACCTTCCCCTTTTCTTCTACCTGACAGAGCTGCTTCTTGAGAAAAAAAGGCTTTCATTCGCAATCCTTCTCGGCCTTGCCTTAACGCTCCAGTTCCTTAGCACGCACATCCAGCTTGTTTTCTACTCTTTATTTGCCCTCGCCATTTACTGGCTTTTCAGGCTCTTCAGCCAGCCCGACAAAAAAAGCCTTAGGAAGCATTCCATTCTTCTTTTATCCTCCCTTGCCATTTTTTCCCTCCTTAGTGCCTTCCAGCTTCTTCCTATTCTTGAGACCGCAGGCATAAGCGACAGGGGATCTTCTGACATGTCATTTTCTTCCTCATACACGTTTTCCCCTGCCTCAATTCCAACAGCAATACTCCCAAACCTTCTCGGCACGCCGCTGCACGAAACAGAGTTCGGACCGCCAAACTACTGGGAACAGAACGCATACTTCGGGATTGCGGTCCTTATCCTTGCATTTCTTGCGGCTCTTTATGCGAGAAACAGGCACGTAGCTTTTTTCTCATTCCTGCTTATATTCTCTTTCATATTTGCCTTCGGTCCTTTCCAGAACCTTCCGGTTTTCAGCCTTTTCAGGATTCCGTCAAGGATGCTTTTCATAGGCGCTTTCGCAGTTTCCGTGCTCTGCGGCTACGGAGCATTTGTTCTGCAGAAAAGCAGCATAAAAAGGGTAAAGTCAGCCCTGCTTCTCCCTGCGGCTCTCTTAATTCTGCTTGCCGCAACAATCTGCTTTTCTGCAATGCAGGAAAACGTCATTTCCTATCTTGATTCTTCAATAAGCGAAAGGCAAAGCTCAGGCCAGATTTCTGAAGAGAAAGCAGAGCATTATCTCTCAAAAGTCCCCATCATCTACAGTGACATAAGGACAGACCTAATCAGAGCAACTATTTTCCTCGCGCTCAGCTCGTTTGCAATATTTGCCATCCTTAAGTCCAAAGGCGGGAATAAGTCGCTTTTCCTTCTGTTCCTGCTTATTTTGGTTATTGCAGACCTCTGGAGCTTTGGCCAGCCCTTTTTCGGCGTGGAAAGCCCTGATGATGTTTTCGCGCAGGACGAACTAATAGAATACCTTAAGAATGATGAAAGCCGCTTCAGGGTCATTGACTTTTCAGGCCTGAGCCCTATATACCTGACAGCTGCAGCAAGGCAGGGCATTGTCATTATAAGCTATGAATCCCAGAACCTCCAGTCTGCTGTTAGGTATATGGGTGTAGCTCTGGGAAAGGAGAAAGAGGAAAGAAGCTATAACATAGAAACGAGCATTACCGAGGAAGGAATAGAAAACCCATCCCTCATAAACATACTCAATGCCAAATACATAATCGCTGAAGAGCATCCTGAGAAATTCACTGCGCAGCTTGTGGCGGCGTCAGGTGAAAGGAAGCTCTACAAGAACCTCGGCTCAAGCGGGGAAGCCTTTGTTGCTTACCAAGTAGAAGCGCTTGCTGACCAGGAGTCTGTCCTTGACGAGCTTTCAGATAATGAAGCGGACTACAGCAGGCTTGTTCTTGTTGAAGCAAGTGCAGAAAAGCTCCCTGAAGTTGAGCAAGGCAAAAGCAATGTCACAGTTGCCAAAAAGACCCCGAACGAAATCGTGATCGATGTTAACTCCACAACTCCGGGCTTCCTTTTCCTCAGCGAGGCTTACGCACCTGGCTGGAAGGCGGCCATATCCGGCTCTAAGGCGAGGATTTACCGGGCAAACAGCGCCTTCATGGGCGTTTTCATTCCCGCAGGCCAGCACTCTGTCAGCTTTACTTACTTCCCCTCAGCCTTTTCTGCAGGAATACTGATTTCTGCAGCAGCCCTTGCCGTAATACTCACTTTCGCAATATGCCGCTTATTCTTACTGAGAAAGAGACTTCCTCGCAACTAAGTGCAGGGTTATTCCCAAGGCTATTTGCTTATGCCTCAGGTAAACAAGCTCTTCCGGCAGTATTTTCTTCAGGTCAGAGGCAGAGAAGCTGAAATGGACTGGCTCAAAATGCTTCCCGCCTTTCCTGTAATCACCACCCTTGTCAGTGCCAAGAATCCTTCTGAGCCACTCAAGCTTCCAGAGGGGGTGAAACTTGTAAGGGGTGTCGATTATTATTATTCCGCCCGGCTTCAGGACCCGTGCAGCCTCCTTTATCATTGCCTTGTGGTCGAGCACGTGCTCTATGACCTCGACTGCTATTACTGCGTCGAAAGAGTTTTCCCTGTAATTCAGCTTAAACGCATCAGCAACTTCATACTTAACCCTGCTGTGGGGATAATACTCCCTGCACTTCTTTATCAGCTGCGGCGATATGTCAGTTGCAGTTATATCAAGGTTAGGAAGCGCCGAAGCAACACCTTCGGTTATCGCGCCTGTCCCGCACCCTATCTCAAGGACTTTTCCCCTGCTGAAGGGTCTTAAATCCCTTGTAATCTCCCGTATCCTTCTGGTGAACCAGTACCTCTCGTAAGCCTTCCCGTGCCTTGCCTGGCGCGTCCCGTCGTAAAAATAAGTGCTGCGGTAGTGCTCCTTTATTTTTTCATCGCTGAATCCCTTCACATCCATAAGCTAAACCTCAGCAAGCCAACTGTTACGAGAAACCCCAGGACAATCCCTCCAATGACATCGCTTTTATGGTGCCTTTTTATGCTTACCCTTGCATAAGAGACCGCTGCTATCAGGATTATTGCCGCTGCCAGCGTAGCATAGGAAGGGCTTGATGCGTAGAAGAGGCAGCCGAGCGTTGTTGCCCTGAAGGAGTGCACGCTTGGGAAGGAGGATGAGTCAAGCCTTTCAAGGATGTTTCCTTTAGAGAGCTTTGAGTCAGGCCTCTCCCTCGGAAAAAGGAACCTTATTGCAAAGGCTATAAGAAGCCCGATTATGAACGCTGCCAGAAGATAAGCGGCAAGCGATATTTTTCCGAGGGCAAGAAGAGCAACAATGGCAAAGGAGTATGCAGGCAGCCCACCAAGGGCTGATAAATCCTTGACCCATGCAAGCATCATTTTGTGTATGAAAGTATGAGCATC
The DNA here is from genome assembly GCA_016935265.1 of Candidatus Woesearchaeota archaeon. GTDB lineage: Archaea > Nanobdellota > Nanobdellia > Woesearchaeales > UBA10216 > JAFGRH01. Next base: position 4,575 of record JAFGRH010000014.1, read on the forward strand.
AAAATTCCTGCACATATGCTCACCCCCATGTAAAAAAAGAACATGGGCAGTTTATAAAAGTTTTCAATCTTCTGCACGTACTCTTTCTTTGCATGCATAAGGCCGTAAAGCCAGATGAACTGAACGCCTATCAGGGCAGAAAAGAGCAGGAAAGTTGCCCTGGCTTTTGTGGAGAAATAAACCAGCGTGGCTAACGCCGAGATTCCGTACGCAATGTACGAAATCCTGATGGAATTAAGCGTGTAAGTAACAAAAACCGGCCTGTACTTCCTTGCTTTCTCAGCACCGAGGTAGAGAAGCTCGGAGTACCTTTTCGCCGCCATGAGGACTCCCGCATATGCCCACAGGAAAACCAGCAGGTACCAAGGGGGAAACTCCTGTATTATTATGTACCATCCAAAAAGGACGCGGAGCGGGTTGTTGGCAGATTCGATAAGCACGTCAACGAAGGCTATGTCCTTCATCCTCAGAGGTGGGACATTGTAAAGAATACCGCTCACCACCAGAAGTGCTGAGAAAAGGAAAATGTAAGGTCCGACTGCCCAGGCTACTGCAAGACCCAGTGCGAACAACGCAATCATGAGAAAAACCGCATTTGCTCTCTTAAAGGACTGCGATGCCATAACCCTGCTCATCTTAAGGGGATGCTGCTTGTCATACTTAGCGTCAACCAAGTCGTTAAGTACGTAGTTGCCGCTTGATATTATGGACGCTGCAAGGAAGGTCAGAAGAAGCTTCAAAAGCAAATCATAGCTTATAAGGGCGCCTAAGTCCCTCGAGGCTATTGCCGCAATCAGAAAGCCAAAAGGGACTATAAGGTTTTTCCCCCAGTGGAGCGGCCTGATAAGCTTGTAGTATAACAACGCATTCGAAGTTAATCCCATTTTCCCTCAAAGAAAGCGTTCGCCCTAATTATAAAAATTTTGTTAATGTTATCTTTCCAGTATTTTCCTGTAAATCTTCACGTGCTTTTTTGCAACCTCAGCCCAGTCAGCTTCCTTCCTGTACCTGTTTATCCCTTTAATGTAATCCCCGTATCTTCCTTCTATTTTCCTCACGCCTGCCGCTATTGCGCCGGCATTTCTTGCCTCAACCACTTCCCCGCACCTGAACTTTTCAACCATCTCCCAGTTCCATCCTGCCTTTGTAACAACCATGGGAATCCCGTAAGAGACAGCGTTGGCAGCAACGCCCGACTGGTAGGGCGCCCAGACATAAGGAAGGACCATTATGCTTGCCTTTGAAAGCTCTCTTTTCTTTTCCTCCTCGCTAACCCAGCCGAGCTTTACCTCTGCATTCTTTGCCCTGCCTGCAGCCCTTCTTATCTTTTCCGCATAATCGCGGTTGATTGGCTTCCCGACTATCCTAAGCCTGTAGCCAGGCAGCTCTTTCATCGCCTCAATCAGGTATTCTACTCCCTTTCCTGAGTTTATCATGCCAAAGAAAAGAATTCCCTTCCCTTTTCTTGCGCGCCTTTCAGTTTTCTTAAGCCCGTGGTATATGCACTCAGCCTTTCCTGTCCTGTATTTCCTGTTAAGGAAATCCGCCTGAAGGGGCGTATGGACTATTATTGCAGATGCCTTTTTTACAATTGCTTTCTGGATTGCGCAGATTATTTTCTGCCTGGGGCCGGTGCACTTGTAATGGACCTCATGCAGCGTAACCACTACCGGCACTTTCTGCCTCAGCGCAAGAATTACCGGCATGTTAAGCGTGTACTTGCCAAAAAACTCGCCTGCGGCGATGTGCTGGACGTGCAGAATGTCAAGCTTCTCCTTCTCAGCTATCTCAGCAAGCCTCTTCCCAAGCCCTAAAGACCTGAAGTTTATCCTGTAGTCTGCCTTTGTCGAGCTAATATCACCTATCCTGACGACATTTTTCATTTCCCTGCAGAGGTTTTCCGAGTAGATTGCTATTCCATCTTTTTCCTCAGGAAACTTGCTGACCACACCTATTTTCATTCCCTTTTCCTCAGGAGAACCCAGCCTCCATTTTCTGATATTTTCTCGTAACTGCTGCTTTCCAGTATAAACTTTGTTACTTCCTGCCTGAAGCTTTCATTCATAAGAGGCTCTTTCCTTTCCGTGTTTATCAGCACATAATCGACTTCCCCTCCCGCATACCCCGTAACCCAGGGCTCTCTGCCGTAGTCCTTCCTGTAGATGGGATTTGGGAAGGTGTATATCTCATCGCGGTGGTTAAGAAGAGGAACGGCCCACGTCATCGCGGAAACGCTCGCATCTTCTGGTATTTGCTTAATCATTGCCCTTGCAGCCTTTGCCTGCTCTGAAAAGGGGTTTATGTCCTCTGCATCATAGAGAATTGTAAATGGCCCGTAAGCTGCGTAAGCTATCACTGCCGTTGCAATAACAGCGACAGCTATCGAATTGTTAGTCCTGAGAAAAACCGGAAGCCTGAATTTTTTTGCAATGTTCTTATACCTTACAACGCCGTAAACTGCTGCGAGAAAGATAAAAGGCATCATGAATGAGTTGTGGTGCGTTATTACCTGGGTGTAGCTGAAGCTGTCGTGAAGCAGGACGAGCGCTGCCGAAGGGGCTGCCAGCAGAAGAACTTCGGGGGCAAATACCGAAAGCCACAGTCCGGGAGCCAGCATCAAAAGAAGGTACAACGCCGTATCCCAGTTCATAAGGTGCAAAAGGACAATATCAGGCCTTGTAAGCACCCTGATGATGACTTCCCGCGTGTTGTCTCCCAGCCAAGAGAAATCCCCTATGTACCTGTGCGAGACAACCTTGCCGAGCGAGGAAAGGAAAACATTGGCATAAAACCACGCTGCTCCGAGAGCTGCAGCAACTGCTGCAATAACTTTTTTCCTCTTAAGGAAAAAGGTGTAAACGCCGAGCATTGTTATTGTAAGCGGGGCATATTCCTTTGTAAGCCCGCCGAGCAATGCAAAAAGCCCGAACAGCTTCCATTTCTCCCTGTGTATGAAATAAATTGCAAACAGGAAGAACGATATCCCAAGCGCGTCAGAGTGGAAGTCAAAAAGGTTTGTGTAGTGTATGGTCGGGTTGAGAAGGTATGCTGCTGCGAATGCAGTGGCGAGAATCCTGCTCTTTAGCTTGTTAATCACAATCAGGTAAAGCGCTAAAGCGCCGAAGGCAATCACAACTGTCTGAATGATAAGAATCGTAACAGGGCTCTGGCAAATCCAGTAGAACGGAACAAGAAGGAAAAGTATTGGCATTATGTGCGTTTCAAAAGGGTAATGCCCTCCAACTGTGTTAAAGCCGTATTTAAAATGGCTGAACTGCCACACCATGTTGTCATAAAGGCCAAGGTCAAGCGCAGTTGAGCTGAACGACTCATACTTTAAGACAGAGAAGCAGGACATTATCACTATGTATACGGCAACCATCACCAAAATGCGCCTGTCCATGATTCCCGCTAAGCCAGCCTCTTTTAAAAATATTTTCTTCAGGGCACTTTTTCCGAAAATGTTTTTAAATAGGCAGGCATTGGCAGTGTGCATGCGGTCTTATCTCTACAGGAAAGGGAAAAAGTCAGTCAGGCTGTCCGAGCTTAAGCTGGAAAAGCCTTCCATTGAGGCTTCTGTAATCCTGCCAACCTACAATGAGGAAGGCAACATAGAGCGCCTCATAAAAGCAATAACTGGCGCCCTTAAAGGAACCAGCTACGAAATTGTCGTTGTTGATGACGACTCAAAGGACGGCACTCCCAAAATAATTGACCGCTATGCAAAAAAGGGAAATGTTGCTGCCCTGCACCGTTATGGGAAGAGGGGAATATTTTCCGCAATAAGGGACGGCATAAAGGTTGCCAAAGGAAAAGTGGTTGTCATAATGGATGCTGACTTCTCTCACCCGCCTCAGCTTCTTCCAAAGCTCATAGCTCATTCAAAAAACTATGACCTTGTCTCAGGCTCAAGGTTCTGCAAGGGCGCAGGCATAAAGGCCCCTTTCATAAGGGCATTTGCCACGTGGCTTTTCAACTCTGTAATAAGGTTCATACTCGGATTAAGGATTACTGACTGGACCGGCGGCTTCCACGCAATAAGGAAGGACGCCTTCCTTAACCTAAGGTTCCGCTACCCTGCAAGCTGGGGGGAGTTTGATTTGGAGCTGCTCTACCGCTCCAAAAGGAAAAAGCTCAGCATAAAGGAAGTCCCCTTTGTTTACAGCTTCCGCGAGGAAGGCTCCTCAAAGTCCGCACAGGGCTTTGGCTTCTTTTTCGGCTACGCGTTTAAGTATGGGATTCGCTCGCTGCGCCTCAAATTCTTCGACTGGTTATAAAAATTTATAAACCAGCGCTCCACCCGCACCCTTATGAAATTCATACCTGTTGCAGAGCCTGACCTCAGGGGGAACGAGCGGAAGTACGCTCTCGAGTGCATTGACAGCAGCTGGATTTCCAGCCTCGGCAAGTACATACCTGCCTTTGAGGATAAGTTCAGCAGCTACTGCGGAGCAGCGCAGGGCATTTCCGTTTCAAACGGCACTAATGCGCTGCACCTTGCCCTTGCAGCCCTTGGCATAGGAAAAGGGGACGAAGTGGTCATTCCTGACCTTACCTTTGTGGCAACTGCAAATGCTGTGGCTTACACAGGCGCAAAGCCAGTGCTTGTTGATTCTGATGAAAAAACCTGGAACATAGACTCTTCAAAAATTGCAGAAATCATAACCCCAAAGACAAAAGCAGTAATTCCCGTCCACCTCTACGGGCATCCCTGCGACATGGACCCGATTATGGAGCTGGCAAAAGAGCGCAACCTCTACGTGATTGAGGACTGCGCAGAAGCACACGGCGCCTCATACAAGGGCAAAAAGGTCGGGAGCATAGGCGATGTCGGCTGCTTCAGCTTCTACGGAAATAAAATCCTCACAACAGGCGAGGGCGGGATGTGCTTAACAAGCGACGAGAATCTTGCTGAGCGCATGCGCTTCCTCAAGGACCACGGAATGTCGAAAAGGCGCTACTTCCACCCTGAAATAGGGTTTAATTACCGCATGACAAACCTGCAGGCAGCAATAGGGCTTGCCCAGCTCGAAAGAATTGATGAGATAATCGCGGCAAAAATCAGGAACGCAAAACTATACAGAGATTTCCTTAAATCCTGCGAGGGCATAACCTTACAGCCTGAGGAGCCTTACGCAAAAACTGTTTACTGGATGCACTCAATCCTTTTGGAGGACAAGTTCAGGTGCAACAGGGATTTGCTCATGCATGAGCTAAAGTCAAACGAAATCGACTCAAGGCCTTTCTTCATACCGATGCACGAGCTTCCACCGTACGAGCAGGAAGGCTTCCCTGTCTCTTCAGACCTGTCAAGAAAGGGCATAAACTTGCCTTCCTCAACACTTCTGGAAGAGGAAGATATAAAAAGAGTCTGCTCGGTAATCTCAGGAAAATGAAAAAATTCGTGCAGGAACTGCTCACCTACGACCGCATACTTAAGGCATATCCTATTTACGGCACAGTCAGGCGCTACTTCATCTTCCTTTTCGGCGGCGGAACCGCATATTTTCTTGCCATGATAATAACAACCTTCCTTGAAAGGGGAGGGATGTGGTTCTGGGCAGCTTACTCTGTCGGGCTTGTCTTTGCAATAGTCTTCACTTTCATATACCACCGCTATGTAACCTTCAGGAAATTCGGCAGCATAGGCAGCAGGTTTGCAAAATTTACTGTAGTGGTCCTGCTGATAGTCATAGCAAACTGGATTTTTACAATAATAACGATAAGCCTCCTTTCAGGGGCACAGCTTCAGTTTGGCGATCCTAACGCGCTCCTCGACTCTGCGAAATATGCAGCTCCCCTTACTTACTGGCTTGTAACCTTCTTCGTTACGCTTGTCCTCTCAGTATTTAACTTCCTGTTCAACAAAATCTGGGTTTTCAAGTAGCAAACTTTAAATAACTCCCGCCCTGCCTCAGCAAGATGAAGAGGAAGGACGCCGTTGTTCTTGCAGTGATTTTCATAATAGCGCTCAGCATGTGGACACTCCCTTTTCAGGATAACCAGCTGCCTTTTGGCGAGGGCGATTCTGCATGGCACTTCTCAATCGGGGACTACATCTACTCTGCCAATACCGCAGTCTGGAGGCTTCCTTTCTATGTTGGATTGTGGTATTACGGATTTAACAACATACTGGGCGCTTTTGCGCTTGAATACCCGCCTGCAAACCATATGAACTACGCCTTGATGCAGCTTTTTGGCGAAAGGTTTGTTTCTGTAATGCTGTTCAGGGCAATCACAAGCTTTCTTGGCATCTTCGCAACTTATTTCCTTTTGAGAAAGCTTTACGGCTTTCTCCCTGCAGCGCTTGCTTCATTTGCCCTTATTTTTTCCTTGCGCGAGCAGATGATATACATCTGGGGGCAGCAGCCAACGCTCATAAGCTTTGTAATCGTTCCTGTCCTGCTTTACGCCTTTTACCGCTACTTTGATTCCCTTTTTGAGGGAAACCCCCGCTCTGTTTACCTTTTTATCGGCGCAGCGCTTCTCGCTTCGCAGTACTTCCTCCACGTTCAGGGCATAATATTTTCTGCCCTCACCATACCAATATTCTTTGTTTTAATGGTCATTAAGCACAAAAAACTCCCTTTCTCAAGAGAGACTCTTCTCACTTTTGGAATGGCGCTAATCGCCCTTCTCGCAGTCGCTTTGCCGTTTGCCAGCATCTACCTTGGCGCCCAGGGCAGCTCTGTCCCTGACCAGCGGGATTTTTCCAGGCTTCTCCAGTGGACTGTTCCTGCCGAGCCTGTAAGCGGCAGCTTTCCGCCTGAATTTGTCTCTTTCAGCTCTGAGTACAGGATATGGATGCTTCCGTTCATTCTCCTCGGCATTGTTTTGATGCTTATCAGGCGCAAGAACTCAGACCTTTTGATGCTCAGCTGGCTCATTGCAATTTACATAGCCTTCCACCTTGACGTAATACTCGGCTCGAGCCAGTGGCTTGGAAGAATTGCCAGGATGGGCATTGCAGAGCCCCCTCTTTTCTTCTCCCTCATGGCTGTCGGGCTTCTTTCCATACCCTCACTCATAAGGCTTCCCGCCCAGCCAAGAATACTGGCAAAATACGCCCTTGCCATCATCATGGCTGTCATGATCGCTTTCACGCTTGGCTCTTCATCAAGAGATACGCTCAGTTATGTATACAGTGGCATAAGCAGGATAACCCCTTCGCAGATGGAGACAGCACAATGGCTTTCTGATAATACCCCTTCAAACGCAGTAATATACGGCATCGGAACCTGGACATATCCGAAAACAAGGTGGATGCTTGCTGTCTCGCAGCGCCACGTGATGCGTTTCGAGGGCTCTTTCATAGAGCAGCCATACGCTTACGAATCGCCGTTTTACATGCTCTTTGACTACTCAGACCTTGCCGTCCTTGCCAACTCGCAGTACAGGGAAAATGCCCTCGCGCAGATAAGCCAGATGGAGCAAACCGAATCTTCTATGTTCAACAGCACAGCGCCGCTTTACGATAAAAACGATATGAGGATTTATTATGTCGAAAAACCTGCTGTCAGTTAGGAACGTTGCACTGCTCTCTGCAGCAGCCTGCATAATTGCGGGCTTCATTGTCTTGGGAGCTACAGGCGGCTTTGTAATAGCGGGCATGATCCTTCTCTTCGTTCTTCCCCAGTACTCAGTACTTCGCGCCCTTCCGATTGACGAGGATGAGAAGTGGTTCTTCTCCCTTTTCATCGGCATAGGCTTTTTCTCAACAGCAGTATGGGTTGTCGGCAGGTTCATGCCATTCAAGGCGGCAGCAGTCGCCACACTTGCAGTCTTTGTTATTTTATCATTCTTCCTCTTTAAGAAAAAGCCGCAGCAAAAATAGGCGCCAAAACCTTTATATTGTGATTTTGCAAACCTTTTCGCATGCCAGAACTTACTGTTGTGATTCCCGTCTACAACGAGGAAAAAAACATCGAAGCCACGCTTATTGAAACCAGGAAACATCTGCCTGGCGCAAAAATAATAGTTGTCAATGACTCCTCAACTGACGGCAGCCTTAATCTCCTTAAGAAAATAAAGAAAAAATACAGCATAAGCATAATCAGCCACGGCAGGAACAGGGGCTACGGAGCGGCGCTGAAGACAGGATTCAGCAACGCAAAAACGAAATTCGTCGCTTTCTATGACGCAGACCTGACTTACCACCCGAAATACGTCCCAATGCTGCTTAAGGCAATTAAAGAAAAGGGGCTTGACTGCGCCTGGGGAAACAGGTTTGGCGGCGAATTCAACCAGATGCCTGCCCTAAGGAAAATCGGGAACAAACTTCTCCTCTTCATGCTGATGGCAATGACCTTTCGCAATGTTAAGGACTGCTGCAGCGGCGAGCGTGTCCTTTCCAAAAAAGCACTTGAAAGGATAAGCTATGAAACTCTTCCCAACGGTCTCGACTTCATATCCGCAATGAGCAAGAGAATCCTATCTAGAAGGTTGAGGTTTGCGGTTATGCCGATTAACTATTCCAAAAGGAAGGGCTCATCAAAGCTGAACGTCTTTCTCGACTTTGTCAGGATGGGCAGGAACATCCTTGTTGAGAGATAGCCTTCTGTAAATTATAAATCCTGCAGCCAGAATCGCAAGCAGCGGGAGTGCATAAATGCTTATCCCCAGGTTCAGTCCCAGAATGCCGAGGTAATAGCTTCCAACCCCGTAAATTCCCAGCATGCCTATTCCGCCAAGCACAAGCCTTTCCCCAAAGCCAAGCTTGCCAAAAAAGTACATCAGCATGAACCCGGGCAGCACCCATAGCCAGTAAACAGAGCCGACAAGCTTAATGACCTCGCCTAATGAGCTGCCGGAAAAGGCTATTTTGGTGATTATGACTATCGCAGCAAAAAGCGCAATCAGGTAAATTCCTTCTGTTTTCAAAACCCCAGCTTCAATCTTATCCAAGGCAATCTCCTCCTGCGTTCCTAACCACAACACCTTTCCCGTTGGCAAATACCTGCTCTGCCCCTGCCCTGAACAGCCTCTCAGCCAGCGCTATGTTGTACTGGGCAATTATCGGCTCGCGCGATGCGCCGTCAATCACCAAATAGTCATAGTCGCATATGTCCCTGCTTACAGTAAGGTTCTCCTCAATTCCGTGGTAGCCGTAGCTGAAAAGCCCCCCCCTGTAAGCGTACTTGCTGTCACTTGCCGAGGAGATGTAAACAGTGTAATCCTGCTTCACGCTTCCGTTACTGGCAAATTCATCATAGCTGTCAACAGCAGCAATATAGGGAACGCGCTGCTGCGGCCAGACAAACGCCCCTGAGTGAAGATCGCCCGGAAGGTAAAGCACCCTTGCATTCTCAGCCGTGTTCTGCTTTATCCACTGAACTTGGTTCCAGTATTCCGGAGATATCTGCATCTGCATTCCATTCAAACCAGCAAAGCCGAAGAAAACAACAATCATGATTATGAAGCTTCCTGCGTAGGCAAAAACAGCGCTTTTTAGCTTAAACGATGCCATCAACTGGTATAAAGGATAAACAAACAGCGGCGCCAGATAAATCGGCCACATAAACCTCACCTGGAAAGCGTGGTAGTCAAGGAAAAAGTAATTGGAAAGCCCGACAACAAGCATTGCAAGCGGGAAAAGGTAAGCAGCGCCAAAAGGCTGCTTCGAAATAAGCTTCCTTACGATAAAGAAAAGGTTGAGCGCTATTCCTGCGAAAAGGAAGAACTGCAGCCAGCTGAAGTCAGAGAAGTGAATGTTCGTGAAATTGGCAACAGATGTTGTTACTTTGAAAAGCTCTATGCTGTTGTACTTCTGGTATGTGTTGAGGAAAATAATCCCGTAGTAAAAGCTCGCAGCTATTCCTATGGCATAGGCAAGGGCAGTCTTCTTTACCTCCCCCATCTTCAGCTGCCTCAAAAAAAGCCGGACTGCAAAAAGCGCCAAAAGGAATCCAACGAAATAATAGAACTCTGCTGTATGGGAATTAACCAGCCCCATGAGCATTATGGCAAGCAGCGGCCAGCCCTTCCCAATGCCCAGGCTCGCAACAACCATCACAGCCCCTGCGATAAAGGCAACGCCTGTCAGGAAGTGCCACTGCCCGACAAGAAAAGCAGTGTTAAACGGCGAAACGTAAACAAGCAAAGTGAGCGGAAGCGCCATCAGGGCAACCTTCCTGTTAACCCTCCTGACAATGAAGTACATTGCGAAAATGGCGAGAAGCGTGAACAAGAACCCCATTATCTGGATTGCGTCATGGACCTCTATTCCCGAAAGAATCGACAGGCTTGCTGTTGTGGTGTAGAGCATCGGCGGGTTAAATCCTACAACGTCTTCATACCCTGCAACCATAGATGGCGGCATCAAGTCATACTTCCCCTGCTCCCTGACGTACTGCGCAAGCGAATAGTGCCAGTAGCTGTCTGAGGCAAGAAAGCCCTGCGGCGTGGAATGCGTTAAAGACTTGTTAAAAAGAATGCCCGGCCCTGCGAAAAGAATCATAGCTAGTATGAGCAGAAGGTAAACGCCCTCCAAGCTGAGCCTGAACTTCATTGGGGCTGCTGCAAGGAAGCGTTATTATAAAGTTTTTGTAAAAGCAAAAGCTTCCATCTCTTTTGCGAAAGCAGTAACATCGCCCATAGGAACCAATCTTGATTTCTTTGACTTGAGCAGCTCTTTATGGACTTGAATGTCGAATACTACAACTGGTTTTTCCATCCTTTCAGCTTCTACCGCAGGTATGTCGTAACATTCCCATTTGCTTGCGCTTACGTAGACATCTGCCAAATTGTAATATTTATCTATTTCCTTTTCTGGAACATAACCAGTAAATATAACTCTTTCAGACGACATTTTTTTCAATTTTCTCATATATTTGGGCACTGTCTCTTTCCCAACAATAATTAACCTACTTGCTGGAACAGTAACCTCCACCTTCTTGAAAGCCTCTATAAGTTTATCAACTCCTTTATGTGGTGATAGTCTGCCAACATATAAGTAAACTGGGAAATGTAAATTCAGCTTTTCTTTAATACTCCTTAACTCGCTTTGTTTGAAATGTTTAATTTTCATTTTGGGCGGATATTTATATTCCATCTTGTGCTTTTCAGAAACCAACTCTTTTTCCAGTATGCCTTTAGCAAATTTGGAAATTGAGATTAGCCTATCAGCAAATTTAGCGTAATTTAGTGTAAGCCTATTGAATATCAACATGTAGCACTTTTCGTACAAAGTATCAAAATATTTTGCGTCAGCCACACCAACGTCATAATATGTGAATTCAATCCCGTAACGCTTTTTCGCTTCTGCAGCTATAACACTCATTGGGTAAAGATAGCTAATCACCTGATCGTAGCCTTTTAGTATTTTTAAACATTTTTTGATTATTTTACGATCCAGCGGGAAAAATAGTCTGTGTGCCTTCTGAACAAAAGAGTTTCTAGATTCGCCTAGTTTGATTATCTTAGCCCCTTTTATTTCAATATCGCCTTGAAAAGTTATTATAAGAACTTCGTTCCCATTAGCAATGAACTCTTCAGCTTGTAATTTTGCTAAGCGGTCCATACCAGAAAAATAACTGAAAGTAGGAGTAAGTAATGCTATTTTCTTCATCTTTTAGCGACCTCTTTTTCCACTTGTGATGCCCATATCTCCAGTATACCTTTTTCTATATTGCGTATATTCTTGTTTATAAAGTTTTCTTTAGAGAATGGATGCAGCTTAACCCCCATAAAGTAACACCCCAATCAAGATTTGGGAATTTTGCCGATATTTAAATCTTGTTAAATAAATCATATTTCTTTTTCTTATTCTGGGCTTTGGCTATAAACTAGCTATTTACGTTCTGTTTTTTTATCCGACTGCTTTTTGTCAAAATCCTTGATTTTTTTAATTATTTTATCCATATCGAGTTTCTTCTGTTCTTTATTATAGCAGACTAACAACTCATCAAATATTTCTTCCATATCTTTTTTAAATTCTGCAAAATTATGAGTTATTAATTTCTCTTTATAGACCACCTCATATTTGTCCCAGTTATGAGCAAATCCATTCCTGACCTCTTTAGCAGCAATTATTTTCCCTTCTAGTTTTCCGTTAATTAACTTCCACTTTCTTAATACTCTTATTTTGGAGTAAAAATCTGTACTGTCTAAAAGTGCATCAAGCAAATGTGTTTTTTTGGAATAAAATCCAAGTAACTTGATTCTTATTAATTCGCTGATGAGGAATTCTAACTTCGCGAAAAAGTCCAGAATATCTCCTCTTTCTAGTTTCATTCCTCTAACAATTCCAAATTCCTGTGCTTGCCAACTTTCACTTATGCGCCCATTATAAAGTCGCAGATACTTCCTTTTAGATATTACGAAAAATCTCAAATATGAAGGAATGTATCTAACTTCAAGAAGCACTTTCATCAAATCAATTGTTTTAGGATTTTCTTCTAGCATTGTTAATCACCCAAACTTAAGTTGTAAGTCTTAGCTTAATAATACTTCGCTCAGAACAGTAGGTTTATGGTCAACCCCCGGGTTTATAGACAAAGCCCTTATTCCGCAACCCTTAAATATTATTTAACCAATTAATGTCCCATGGAAAACAAAAATCTGGCGATTATTGCTTTTGTGCTTGCTTTCTTTTTCCCCCTTGTTGGCGCAATCATCGGGATTGTTGCCCTGGTCCACATCAACAAGGAAGGTGGAGAGGGGAAGGGCCTTGCCATCGCGGCAATTGTTGTCGGCGGGGTTTTTACCCTGGCGCTTCCTTTTTTTCTTATGGTAGGAGCTATGGCTTATTTCGGTGCTCTGGACCCTGCAACAATGCTTCCTGAAAGGTGCGAGCTTCAACAGGGCTTAGCCTGCCCGGATTTCATGGTCACTTCTGACTCTGTGAAGATGGTAATCCAGAATGGAATGGGTATGGACATCACTGTTACAGGAATTACTTTTGAGGGAGATGACATTACAGGTGCCTGTGATTGGACCGGAGAGGTTGAAATAAAGAACGGGAAGCTCAACGCATTTTCCGCAGACGGCTGCCAAATTGCAGGAGGCGAGTCCATGACGCGCATTAACGCAGAAGTTAATTGGTATCAGTCAGACTCCTCGCCTGATTTCTCGCACGCAACTAATGGAATGATAACTGCAAAGGTGAAATAGAATGGAAAACAAAAATCTGGCGATTATTGCTTTGGTGCTTGCTTTCTTTTTCCCGCTTGTCGGGTTAATAATAGGGATTGTAGCGCTTGTGAAAATCAATAAGGAAGGCGGGGAAGGAAAGGGCATGGCAATTGCAGCGATTGTCATAGGAGCGATTATGACGCTTCTTGCTCCTGTTCTCTTCGGAGCAATAGCTTATTTCGGCATTCTGTCGCCAAGCAATTTCGTGCCTCCGCCTTAGCGCATTTTACTTCTTTTTCTTATTCTGCGCAAAGCTTAAATAAACTTCCTTCCATTAAGCCTTTTATGAACGACAGAGATTATGCACAGATAGCCCTGGTATTTTCTTTCATTATGCCTTTCGTGGGTGCCGCCCTTGGGCTGATGATGCTATACCGAATTAGAAAATCCGGCGGTGAGGGAAAGAGCATTGCCATAGCAGCAATTATAGTGGCTGCCGTTATGACAGTATTAATGTCATCGCTCGTTGCTGCTCTGTACTATTTCGGCGTTGTCACGCCAATAGGCTGATTGTGACTATTTCCTTTTCTTCTCCTGCGAAAGAAACCTTGAATCGCGCCTCACATCTATGATGTCGAATATCTTGATGTGCGGCACCAAAGGTAGCAGAAGCACGACAACAAGCAGGCTTATCAGAAACCTCGTGAAGAAGTCTGTCTGCATCGGGATTATGTTAAAAGCATAAAGGAACAGGAATCCCAGCAGCAGTATTACAACAAAGAAGTACAGGCTCACTCTTACCTTATTGCCCCTTTTTGGCATAACGTCTCTTTCTGGAGACAATTATTTAAGCTTTTTGTTAAGAAGCTGGCCGTAAATCTCCAGATACCCCTTGATGTTGTCTTCCAGCCTGAAGAGCTTTTTCTTCTTTACCTTGAACTTGTGCCTGTAGACGTCTTCCACTGCTTCTGCTATTGCTACCGGGCTTTTAGGCTTGACAAGAATGTGCTTCCCGCTTACAACTTCAGGGAGCGATGTCGTGTCAGTAGCTACTACCGGCACGTCAAGTGCAGCTGCCTCTGCTGCAGTATACCCAAAACCTTCAGCAAGCGAGGGAACCACAATGCAGTCCGCTGCCTTCAGGTAGTTCGGCAGCTCTTTCCACTTCACAGGCGGCAGCAGTACTATATCCCCAAGAAGCTTCAGCTTTCTTATCAGCCTGAGTATTTTCCTGTACTGCTTCCTGTAAGCAGGGTCTGTGCTCAGTATCAGAACGAACTTGCTGTCCGGAATGTTCTTCTTTATTATCTTAACTGCCCTTACCGCATACTCCAGCCCTTTGCTTACGCCGGGCCTTCCGTATGCGAGGTAGACAAACCCTTTCAGTGCGTGCTTCTTTCTTATCTTTTCCCTGCCTTTATTCCCTGCCTTGAAGTGCTCATAGTCAACTGAGTTGTATACAACCTTTACTTTTTTCTCAGGTATGCCAATCCGGATTAGCTGCTTTTTCGTTGATTCAGAAACAGCGGCGTAGAAGTCATACCTCAGCAGGTAAATCATTCTTTCAAGGAAGTCGTGCATCCTCTTGCCGAGCCAGCTCATATCTCCCAATCTTTTCCACATCCCTATCCAGACTTCGTGGACTGTTATTACCAGCGGCCTCCCGCTTGACTTTGCCGCAACCCATGCAGGCGGCGCTCCGTTGAAGGTTGTCGTGTGTATTATGTCTGCCTTTTCAGCGAGCTCCCTCGCCTCAGGTATTGCGAAGAACGTGAACAGGTACCTGCTTCCGAAGCAGTCCACCCTTCTGATTGTAACACCTTTCACGAACTCGTGCCTTTTAGTTCCCTTTAGCCTGTGCGTGAGCACAACCACCTTGTGCCCCTTAGCTGCAAGACCTTCTGCAAGGTTCTTGAAAATGACTTCCACCCCCCCAATGTGCGGGTAGTAGTTCTCAACAACAAAAAGTATGTTCATAAGAAAAGCTACTGCGAATAATTATTTAATGTTTGCTATCAGAACTCACTTCTTTTTCTCAAGCGCTATCTTTCTTACTACTTCCTCTACTTTCTTCTGGTTGTTCCTCACGACTGTGTAAGTGTAGTAAACTGCCGCTATTAGGAACATAAAGCCTAGGATTATGAAAAGGTCCATTGTCCTCGCAAGGCTCAGGCTTTCGACTATCGGGTCGAGTATTCCTGGAAATATCGCCACTGCCGAGAAAACAAGCGCCATGACTGTCCAGAATCCGTATTCTGTGAGCGTGAATTCCCTTCTCTTGTAATGAATGAATGTAAGGTATATTATGCTTAACCCGAACAGCACGCCCAAAACCTGTATTCCCAGCACCATAAACACCGCTCTGCTTAGCTACTATATATTTATTTCCCAATTCTCCACCACAGCATATTCATGAATATCCTTATTCCGTCGATTACTGTAACGCCCTTGTACTTGTCGTGGTAAGTGGTATCTATCGGAACCTGTGCAAACCTAAGCCTATATTTCCCTGCCTTGGCTATCATCTCTGACTCCACGCTGTAGTCGCTTACTGCCCACTTTATCTTGCTGTAGGCATTCTTTGTAAAGGCCCTGAAGCCGCACTGCGTGTCCCTTACCTTTATGTTAAAGAGAAAGCTTGAGACTCCCTGTATGAAAGAGTTGCCCATCCTCTTGATGAACGGCATCTGATTTTTGTTGAACTTCCTGTAAGTGAAGACTATGTCTTTTCCATTAAGCGCTTTGAGCAGGTTTGGTATGTCTTCCGGCTTGTGCTGGCCGTCCGCATCCATCACTACAATTGTGTCAGCGCCTTTTTTCAGGGCGTATTCGCACCCTGTTTTCATCGCCGCGCCTTTTCCCATGTTTACAGCGTGCTTTAAAACAACCACCTTCTGCCCTTCAGCCCTCTTTGCGGTGCTGTCCCTGCTTCCGTCGTCAACAACCACTATCTGGCTGCTCTTGGCGTATTTCTTTGTTTTCTTCAGAACTCCCTCTATATGTGTTTCTTCGTTATAGGAAGGTATTATGATGAAGGCTTTCATCTTATTGATTCTACCCTGACCTTGAAGTAGAGCGTCTCGTTTTGCAGTGGATGCCCTTCAACAGAGCCGTAAGCCTTTTCAGGAGGAACTTCTATTGTTTTTTCCTCCCCTGCTTTCATTCCGAGAATTCCTTCTTCAAATCCGGATATTACAGAGTACTGACCTACGACAAATGGCAGCGGGTTGTAGGAGTATTCCTCTTCAAAATCAGAGTCTGGCGTTATGTTGAGGCTCTGCCAGTCCGTAATGCTCGAGTCAAATACCCTGCCGTCGTCAAGGTATCCTATGTAGTTTACTTCAACAGAATCCCCTTTGCTTACAAACTCTTTGACTATCATCTCATTCATAACGTTCTTCTCGCCGCCTTCCCAGTCAACTTTCCATACGTAGATGTTCTGGTTTATTATGCTCCTCTTCTGCGAGAGAAGCTTGAAGTGCTCAAGCCCGTGCCCCTGCATAAAGAAAAGATTTGTGAACATTCCGTTGGCAACTGCCTGGTTTGCGAGCACGCTCTGGTAGCCTGTTCCAACAGGGATTAGTATTGCCGAGAGGTCTTGGTCTATCGTGTTGTTTGCGAAGATTTTCTCCCGCACCTTTTCGGCGTCTGCGTATATCAGGGATTTCGGATGCACATTTCCCTGCTCTGTCTGGAACCAGGCTTCGTAAGTGTCAAGGTCCACAATAAGCCCGTCGCCGCACTGCACGATGTTTCCGCTTACAGAGCAGCCTGCAGGGCTTGAGGCATAGCTTGGCCAGGGCGAAACCCATGTGTTTTCATCCCTTTCTGTTGCCAGGCCCTGTATTTCGAAATAAATCTGCTTTGCGCGGGCGTCAGTGTAGTTGTACCTCTCATTAATGTAGGCTACGGACTCGTCTATGTCCATTCCCCTTGTGTTTTTCAGTATGTCTGCCCTTCTGAAATCCCAGCTTCCGAAGTGAGCCCAGACTCCGCTCTTTGATATCATGTCCTCTGATGCTATTACATAAGCCTCAGGCGGCTGGCAGTGGGTGTACTGAAGAACGCCCTCAACGTCTTCAACACCGTACTCATCCAGTGCCTCTTCAGCTTCTTCCCTTGTCATTGGAAGTATTTCATAAAGTATGTCAACTGATTTTATTGTGTCTTCGTTTTCGCCGTAAATCACGTCAAATGCATTGTTTCCCCCGCAGTCAAGCATCCTTAAAATTCCGACTGCAAGCTCTTCATCGTCTTCCATGAACAGCCTTCCTACCCAGTGGGCCTGCGGCAGCTGCTGCGTCGTCCCGTCAAA
The DNA here is from genome assembly GCA_016935265.1 of Candidatus Woesearchaeota archaeon. Taxonomy (GTDB): domain Archaea; phylum Nanobdellota; class Nanobdellia; order Woesearchaeales; family UBA10216; genus JAFGRH01. The sequence continues at coordinate 21,961 of JAFGRH010000014.1, forward strand.
AGTTACGGGCCTGTCTGCTATCTCCTTGAAGTGGTGCCCGAAGTCCCACCACGATGTTATTATAGCATCCTCATTTGAATCTGCCTGTATTGCCTTCAGGGAGTCCCACCAGGCGTCGCTTATTAAAGGAACATCCTGCCTTGCGGCGTTGTAGGAGTTCTGGAACAGGTTTACAGGTGCGAACATTAGCATCCCAAGGACTAAGAAAACTGTAATTCCTGTTATTGTTGCGGGAAGGCTGAGCGCTTTTGCCAGCCAGTCCTTCGTGCGGTAAAATATTATGCCGAGGGCGGCCCCGAAAGCTATGCTGAATGCAGGCACCAAAAGAAGGTTGAACCTTATTCCCTTTGTGCTTGCGTACACTGTTCCTGCAAAAAGCACGAGCAGCAATGCAGCATACCTTATGTTTATGTCCCTTTCCTCCTTTATTATTCCCCACAAAATCCAGATGCCTATTGGCGCAATCATCAGGCTTAGGAAAGTGAGCGGGTCCTGCGGGAATGCTATAATTAGTACGAGCCACCACAAAAACGACCCGCCAACGAGTATCATGTCAGGCATTCCCTGCTTTTTTGTCCGCATTGCGGTAAGAGCTATTCCAATCAGCGCTATGAAGAAAAGGAGCTTTCCGCCGACAGAGTTTATTATGTCATTTATGCTGCCTTCATTCAGCTCTGCGACTGTTGTAAGCACGTTTGGCCATAAGTTTTCTGCAACAGGCGTCTTAAGCTGGGTAACGCCAACGAAAGAGCCCAGCGAAGTCGTAAAAGCATTAACGCTTGTTAAAACGCTTACAAAAACAGCTGTTGATAAGAAAAATATTACGATGGTTACTGCTGCGTTTTTTATAGCAGAATGCCCCAGGTATTTCAAAAAGCCCTGCTTAAGCTCCTCCCTGTGCGTGAGCATGTTGTAGGCTATGTAAGCTGCTGCGGCAGCGAGCAGGAAATATAGTATGTACCACCAGCCGCCCCAGGCTGTGCTGTAAATCCCAAGGAAAAAGCCCGCTGCCACTCCGAACCCTATCCTGACCTTCCTGCTTTTCGCCGCAAATGATTCAAGGAAAGCCCACGTAACAAGCATTGAGAAGAAAATTACCCATGCGTCTGTGTCCGCCCTGCCGTAAGTTGTCCTGCTCAGGAAAGCAACATTAACCGCAGCCATTGTCGCGGCAAAAAACCCGCCTGCGTTCCCGCTTATCCGCCTTCCTATAAGGAAGATGAGCAAAACAGTGAGCGCAGAGACAAGGACAGGGTATGTCATCATCGCCTGCCTGAGAGTGATTGAAGAGAAGAAAACTGCCAGTATCTTGTAATAATTGGCAAGGAAGTGCGGGTGGAATCGGTCTACTTCTACTATGGCCCTGCCGTTTGGCGCGAGCATGTGGTTGTCCCACTGAATGCCGTCCCTTATCTCATCACCCATGTATCCGTGGTCAAGTATGTTTTCAGTGTACCGCTGCCAGTAATAAGGGTCAATGTCCGGCATGTAGGGCTGGCTTTCATTATCCCTGTAGAAATCCTTGAAGTATTCTGTTGTGCTGTCAAGCTGCTGCCGGATGCTCATCTGCTGACCGGCGTACTGGCCTGTCTTAAAGGTGTAGATGTCTTCGTTCAGGGCTTTTGTAAGCTCTTCTGATATCAGCGCGTTTTTTTGCTGTTCAGGAAGATTTGGGTACTGGGAATTAACAGAGCTTTGTATGTCGTTTGTTATCATGTTATATACGCTGTTCTCTGCCCAGTTCTCTGTGTAAGGAAGCGAAGCGGGCTGCATTCTCATAAATACGCTTATGCCAACGCTCGCCACTATAAGCAAAACAAGAACAAGGACGGTGCTGTATTTCTTCGCGAACTTTGAAACGCCTTCAAGATTGACTGACAGCTCCTCTTCCTGCTCCTCTTTCTCACCTTTTTTGAAAATTCCCTTTATGCCAGAGAAAGCCTTTTTCACATCTATGCCCTCTTCCTCAGCTTGAAAAGGCTTTGCCTCATCTTTCTGAGGCTCTTCCTTCTTTTCAGGCTCAGGAACTTTCTCTTCTGCAGGCTTTTGAGGCTCGCTCGGAGCTTCTTCTTTTTTCTCAGGCTCTTTCGGCTCTTCTTTTTTTTTCTTTCCGAAAAAGCCCTTTATCTTCCCAAAGTTTATGTTAAGCTCTTCGTCTTCTTCCATAAAAAACCCCAAATTCGGTGCAACTGCGCCTTGTTTATAAAGATTTTCGTTCAAAGCATGAATCTCGCAAAACCAAGAAGCCTCGGCTCCCTTAAAGCAAGCTTAAACGCAAACTTTGACGGGGCATCCCTTTCATAATTTTCAAGAAGCTTGCGGTTCTTTTCCTTTTTGAAAATATTAACAAGCTTTTCGTAGTCCTCATCCGAAAATTTGTTCATAGCCTTTCTCATAAGCAGCGCTATTCTGAGCTCCCTCCCCATTCTTTTCTTCCACAGCTTCTCATAGCTCTTTCCTGAAAGTATTGCCTCAGTAAGGCACATCGCCCCTGTAAGGCTCTGGTTTATGCCTCCGAGCGTTGTCGCCTTTGCCGTTGTTGCAGCATCCCCTACAAGGTAAACGCCGTCCTTTTCAGTTTTAATCTTTGGGTTGTAAAGAGGAATAAGCCCTGCCTGCCTCGCAACAACCTTTTTTTCATAATCCTGCCCAAGTCTCTCCCTTACAAACCGCCTGAAAACCTCGTCAGGCCTTTCAAGCGCAGCTATTCCGACCCTTGCTTTCCCCTTTTCTGCCGGAACGAACCACGCAATGTCCTTCCCTTTGGGATAGAATTCTATAAAGCCATCATTCTCAGCTTCGGCTGTTACTTGTATTCCGGTGTAGAACTTCCTTTCGCCGTAAATGCCTGCTGACTTCGCAACCCTGCTCAGCGGGCCATCAGCCCCAACAAGCGCATCCGTCATCATAGTTTCTGTCCCGCCCTTTTCCCTGTCGTAAATCCTGACTTTCCAAATGTCACGATCCTTTGCGCAGTCCACAAACCTCTTGCCGAGAAAATATTTTGCACCTGCCTCCTGTGCAATCTTTGCAAGGTGCCTGTCAAGCTTTGCCCTGTCAAGCACTACGTCATTTTTTAATCCGACATCAACATAATCTCCGCTTGGCGAGAAAATCCTTGAGCTATCAATCTTTCTCAGAATCACTTCCTCCGGCGGCTTGAAATGGTTTGAAAGGATTCCTGTTATTATTCCGGTGCATGCAAAAGGCTCTCCGATAATATTGTGCTCTTCAAACACCTGCACATCAATTCCCTTTTTCGCAAGAAGGTAAGCGGTGTAGCTGCCGGCAGGGCCTGCCCCGATTATCATGACCATTAAAATGGCTATTGCTGCTTGCTATAAATTGTTTTGCAAACGCGCCATAACAAACCACCTTATCTGTTATTATTAAGTAGTAAATCCATTTCTCTATTTTTTTATAACGACAAAACACAAACTTTATATAATAAATATTATCTCAGTATATGGGGTGAATGTTTAATGAAGAAACTTTTGGCTTTGGTTTTAGTGGTTGTTTTGATGGTGCTTTTTAGTTCTCCTGCGTTGGCAAGCGTTGACTCAAAGAAAGTCTACCTTGGCAGGATTGGGGTATT
>JAFGRH010000004.1 GCA_016935265.1 Candidatus Woesearchaeota archaeon
AGACGCCTCTGCTGACGAAAGGTTTGCAGAAGCCTCAGCCAAGTACTTCAAGCTGAGGCAGCTTCTTGAGGACATAAAAGCCCTGTCCAAAAGCCTGACCCCCTCAGAAGGGCTCATAACTGCTGAGAGGAACTTCATGGACGGGCTTGAGCACGTAGCTAGGGACAAGCACCTTATTAGCGTGCTGTCCTCAGACAGCCGCCTCATTTCCATCTATAACAGGATTGTTGACGCTTACGATGCAATAATCCGGTCGCAGCTTCACATTAAGGAGCTTGAGAAGCAAGAGCAGAGCCTTGAAGCCGAGTTCCTCGCCCAGCTGAAGGAGCTTTTCGAGAAAAAGGACGCTGCGGAAAAGAACAAGAACGACGGAAAGTGGGTCAAAATATACAACCTGCTTGTGGACATAAACGACCACTACGCGAAGAAGCAGTCCATCGAATAAAGGGAAAAAATACACAAAAGTCACTTTTATGACTTAAATATCAAAAGTTATATAAATGTATACTGATATAGGCTTCCCTGAATATGAAAAAAGGGCCTGTAAAACGCGTGAACATAGGACTTAGCGAAGACCTGCATACCCAGGCAAAGCTAATAGCCGTGCTTACAAAGACAAAGCTCGGCAGGTACTTCGAGAAGGCAATACAGGACGCAGTTAAGCGTGACAAGAGACTCCTTGAGGAGGTGGCTAAAAAATGAAGCTGCCCCTTTACGCAATTCTGCTGACGCTGCTGCTTCCGGCAGCCAGCGCTGAAATCCTGCTCTCAAGCCCTCAGGACAATGCTGTGCTGGGGAGCCAGACCGTTAGCTTTGCCTTCACAGTGGGCGAGCAGACGCTGAACTGCACCCTGCTGGTTAACGGCGATTCACTTGGAACCGCAACCGCTCCCATTAACACACCAGTAACAATACCCGCATCGCTTGGGGAGGGCACGCACGAATGGCGCATAAGCTGCCTCACAAACACATCCCAGATATTCTCGCCAACAAGGCAGCTCACAATAGACCTTACAGCACCTGAAGTAGCGCTCGCAACATCCCAGGTTACCTTTAACACCACTGTTCCTAAGCTCATTTATTACCCTGACGATGCCAGCCTTGAAAGGTGCTCCCTCCTTATAAAAATAGGCGGCCACATGACCCTCGTTAAGACAGACCTCAGCCCTGAAGCAGGAGCTGAAAACTCATTCGAGGCAGAGCTAGCTGACAGCGCTTACGAATGGAACGTCCAGTGCTACGACAGCTTCGGCAGAATGGGAACATCGCTCTTTCCAAAAACATTCACCGTCGACACAACCCCCCCTACAATGTCGCTGATTAGCCCTACATCAGTCGTAACCGAGTCGAGCACATCCCTGATAGTGCTGACATCAGAAAAGGCAGAGTGCAGGTACGCAGCCTCAGCTTCTCCATACTCAGCAATGTTTCCATTTACCGTAACAGGCGAAACAAGCCACCGGCAGTTCCTGACAGAGCTGTCTGACGGAAGTTACACCTACTACGTCATATGCAGGGATGAGTTCTGGAACGAGATGGAAACTGAGAAAATAACCCTGAACGTCCACCTCCTGCCGACCGCAGAGATAACCTTAAGCGACGAATCCCCTGTAAAGGCAGGGATAATAAACGTGACCCTTGAAACCTCAAAGAGCATGAAACTGGTGCCAACCCTGACATACAGCCTCGGTGACGGAAAGGAAACTGCCGTAGCGCTTACGGGCTCAGGGAGCATCTGGGAGGGAAGCATACTGATAAAAGAGGCAGGCGAGGAAACCCTGGGAACATTCTCATTCAGAGGGACTGACGTATACGACTACTCCGGACAGACAATAACAAAGGGGAAAAGCTTCCTGGTTGACACGCTAAACCCGATTGCCCCGCTTGAGCTTAATGCAGATGCAAAAGAAGACTCAATAGAGCTGAACTGGTACTCAATAGATGACGACATAGCGCACTACAACATCTACCGCTCAACAAAGACGCCTGTAAACTATCTTGACCTTTTCTCGTCATCAGCAAGTTCCAGCTTCAAAGATTTTTCCGTTGACGACAAGGTTACTTACTATTACAGGATTGCAGGGTCTGACATGGCAGGGAACTTAGGGCCCCTGTCCGCAGAAGTCCACGCAACAGCGCAGCTCGGCGAAGAAGCAGCAAAGGAGAGCAAGGACGCGCAGGAAGTCGCCACGCCGCTCCAGCCTTATCTCGTAGTTGAAGTAAACGACGCCATAAGGCAGATTGAAAACACAGAGCTTTCTGTTGACGGGGCGCAGTCAGGCATAGAGTCGCTCTCGGGTGATGCAAAGAAAGTCTCTGACAGCCTAAGTGTTCCGGAAAACGTAAAGGCCTCAAAAATAAGAATTGGCGAACTCAAAAGCCAGCTTGAGAACCTGAAGAAAAACTTCATGGACGAAAAAGAGCTGCGCGATATTGTGAAAGCTGCTGTCGCAGAGGCTAAGGAGCTTGAAAAGAAAACAGTAAAGGAAGTTAAGATTGAAGAAAAGGTCGAAAACATACACCTTGTTACAAAAGAGCAGATAATAAGGGCGCTCACACAGACCGCAGACGCCATTGGCATCTCAGAAGACGAAATATCCTCCTACGCATCAAAGAACGAGAAAGAGGTCCAGGACATGCGAATAACAACAGACTTTTATGTTGCAAGGCTCGTGATGATAGACACGTCATACGAGGAGAAATCAGTGCTCACCCACTCATTCTCCTACCTAGGCTCAGATACTGTACAGGACTCCCTCGTTATAGCGCTAATACCAAAAACAGTAGCCGCTTCTTCAAGCGAACTGAACTTCATCAGCAACAAGCCTGAAGTAATACAGAATGACCCCATACTCAAGTGGGGCTTCCTGAGCCTCGTCGCAGAGCCGCAGTCCGTTTCTTATTATGTCAACAGAAGGCTCTCGCAGGACGACCTCCAGGGGCTTGAGCTTGTCCCCATGCTTAACGTAAACCGCCTGTCTGAAGCCCCTGTGCCGACGGGCTTCACTGTAGCTGAGGTAACATCAAGCCTTAACCTGTGGTTCGTCCTCCTCGGCGTGCTCCTTGTGAGCGGGCTTGCCGGATATTACTTCTTCATGACGCCGAAGCAAAAAGAAAAAGTAGCAGACCCTGTCTCAGAAGAGCTCCTGACAGCCCTTAACGGCAAGCTTTCGGCACTGCAGTTTGAGCTAGACGACAAAATCTATCCCCTGATACTGTCCATCAGGAATTCAGCAATAAGAAAGGACGACATAAGCGGCGAGCGCCTGATAAATTCCCTGATAGACATAGCAGCGCATTACCTGGCAGTCGGGCAGCCTTCAAAGGCCCACGCGCTTTACCCAACAATACAGCTTATCTACCAGACGCTCTCGAAGGGGCAGAAAAAAAGGATTGGGGGCATGTGCATTGAACTCCACAAACAGATAAAACAGAACGTCAAGTGAGCCTGAATGTTCTCAAGAATCATTGCATTCGCAGCATTTCTCCTTATTGCACCTCTAATTGTGTTTGCCTACGACTTCAGCATCGTGCACGAGTGCAAGAACGGCTGCCTTGCAGGAACCAACGTTACGTGGAACGTTACCGTTGACCCAGGCCACATAACATCAGAGCTTAAGATGATTACTCTCAAGGATGCTTTAACCGATGAAGTGCTCGGGTTTTATAACAGAACAGTAATTCTTTACAACAACATGACTTTCCCAATAGAAGGAAGGCTGCCCAAAGTAAAGAACATAACCTCAATAAATGTCACAACCTGCTTTACATCTGCACTTCATCCGAGGGACAGGATGGTATCTGACATATTCATAGGGACAGAGCTTACCTACTGCGAGAAAAAAAACTATTCCACGCCTATCTACGAGTGCCTCTTCCCGCACAACTGCGCGGCAGACTCAACATGCGTGAACAGCACCTGTGTCAAGTTGAAATGCAGCTACTGCCAGCAAATAGTCGACCATACTTGCTCGGACTACGAGTGCTGCGAGGACGAGCACTGCGGCTTTACTGAAACGTGCGAATGGCACAAGTGCATTGGCGTTGAGTGCTCAGAAATCCAGTTCGTGTCAAACCACACATGCGTTTACCTTAGCTGTGGGGGAGATGAAATCGCAAAAAACCATGAGTGCGTAAAGCTCGAATGCGCAGACAACGAGGTTGCGGCAGAGCACGCCTGCGTAGCGCTTACTTGCGGGGCTGGCGAGAAAGCCCTGAACCACACATGCGTTAAACTTCCTGAGGAAAAAAATATCACGCAGCAGGCCGTTCCATCCGGGCAGGGCAGCACAGAAAGCAATGTCTACGCCCTCTCCCTCGACCCTTACCATATACTTGAGGTTTCTGTACTGGTAATAATATTCATTCTTCTTATCCTTCTGCTTGAGCCTGAGCTGCATAAAACGAAAATCTTTATAAAAATGCAAAAAAAGGTTACGAAATGAGGGGAATGACAAATCTTTCCAAAGCAATCACCTTACTGGCTGCCGCAGCGCTAATAATCCCGCTGCTTTCCAGTTTTGCCGCAGCCGATTCGATAGGGGCATCCCCTGCGAGCATATCCTTCTCCAGCGTTCTTAGGGGCGGTTATGCTGAGTCAGAGTTCATAGTAAGCACAGCCGCAGACGAAATTCTTTTCGGGCACCTTGAAGTTTCGGGGGATATTGCAAGCTGGGTGAGCTTCAGGCCGAACACCACAAATTTCAACCTTACAAGCAAGCAGCCAAGGGCTATAACAATAATAGTAACGCCTCCCGAAGACGTCCAGCTTGGCACCTATACAGGGCTTCTGCTGGTTGTGGCAGACAGCACAGGAAGCATTTCCGGCAGGGCAGGCAGCATTGTGAAAAGCTCTGTGATAATCCCTCTTACAGTAACGCTGACAGGGGAGCAGATCCTTTCCTGCACAGCCGGCGCTTTCAGTTTTGAGGACATAGAAATAGGCTCGCCAATTGTAATGTGGACCACAATGAGGAACACAGGAAATGTAAGGATAAGCCCTATGATATCAGTTTCTATATGGGACAGCCTTCAGGAAAAGGTTGTTATGACAGAAGAGGTAAGAAGCAATGAGGTAATGCCGACAGCAACAGAAACCTTTTTCGTAACCATAGAAAACGACCTGGATATCGGCCAGTACTGGGCGGATGTTTCAATTGATGATTGCGATGCAGAAGGCCTTTTCACTTTCAGCGTGATTGAGAAAGGCGGGATTGCAGACAGGGGCGAACTCACAGAGCTCAGCGCGCCAAGCACCATAAGCTTAGGAGAAACAGTCCCGATAACTGCACTTTTCTACAACAAGGGGAAGAACCTCGTAACCGCTTATTTCAAGGGAACAATAAAGAAAGACAGGAAGACAATAGGTGTGGTAACATCAGACCCTGTTGAGGTCTCCAGCGGGCAGGTTGAAAGGCTCGTTTCATATTTTGTCCCGAATGAGCCCGGAGAATACTCTGTAACGGGCAGGGTCAACTACAACAACAAGCTCACATTTGAAAAGAGCGTCAAATTCACAGTTACAGGAGAAGTGAAAAAATCCTCCTTTGCATTCATAACCCCCTTAGTAGTATACCTCGTGCTCATAGTAACCGCCCTTTTCTTCATAAGGAAGATAAGACAAAAGCGAAGAAGGTTCTAGAAGTTGTAAGTAAGCCTGTCTTTTATGCGCGCTACCTGCTTGTAAGCCCGCTTCTTCTCCTTGCTCGTAAGGTGCGCGTAATACCTCCTTATGCGGTTGTACTCCTCCTTTGCCTTCACAATCATACCCCTCTTTATGTAGTCGTCAGCCCGTCTTATGCACGCGTTTACTTCCTTGGCGCTGTGGTGCGTTATGTCCGCGCTTACCTGGCTGTGCCTTCCCTCAGCTTCCTCAAGCCTTTTGTGAATCTTCTCAAGCTCATTCTCCTTTTCCTTTATTATATTGGTCAGGTGGTTCGCCCTATTGTAAGTCTTCTCAAACTGGCTGTGCATATCAGAAAGGTTTTTCTGGAGCTTGGCAAAATCAACCCTTACCTTTGCCTCCTCTGCGTGAAGCTGGTGCAGAAGGTGCCTTTCCTTCTGGAGTTCAGCCCTGACAATCTGGCGCTCCTTTCTCATCCTGCTGCATTCCCTCTCGATTCCATTCCTCTCGCTAAGCAGGCGCCTGTTTGATTTCTCTGCATCCTTGACCGCGCTTTCCCTTGCCTTCAGGCTTTCTTCCCTCAGCTTAACTGCCTTCAGCCTTGCGTCGTATTCCTTCTTCAGCTGGATTACCTTTTCCTCCTGAAGCCTGAGCAGGTGCTCTCGCTCCTTCACTATGCTGTCAAGGACAGTAAGGGTGTGCTTCTCCTTTCTCACCCTTTCAGAAAGCTCGCCTTCCATAGCCTTCAGCTTCTCGAATTTCTCACCATACTCAGCATCAAGATTCTTTTCTTCCCTGACAAGCCTAGAAAAAGTGTCGCTTGAGCTCATTTTCACCCTCTTTTTCGCCATCAGCCAGTGGCTAGGGCATTTTACTATAAAAACATTTGTTATACCGAGAGAATAAAGACATTAGAAAGCCAGCAAAAACTTTAAATAAGAGCTTCTCAGAAAAGAACCTATGCGTGGGTTGAAAGCGATAATTATCCTGTTAGTCATTTCTTTACTTGCTTCTGTTGCATACGCTGCAGAGCCTGACATGGTAGTCAGCAATTCCGCGCAGTGGCAGGACGTCTATTCTGTAATGCTTTTCAGCAGCATTTCAGACTACAACTCTGCTTTTCTCGTCAGCGACAGGCACTCTGTTCTCCTTGCAGACTCAATGGAGCCAGGAACTCATGTCTGGGTTGTAAGCTCGGACACATCACCCTTCACGCTAGGATATGGCAGCTATCTGGAAGGAAGGGGATTTACTTCAGAAAGCTTTACCTATGAAAACATTAACCTTGAGCTTGGCAGGCAGCTCGACACAACAAGCTTCATAGTAGTAGATGACTCTTACGGCTACAACGCAATATCAGTGGCCCCATACGCAGTCGCATCAAACTCCTACGTGGTATTCGCAGACCTGACAAACATCGGAGAGGTGGACGACTTCCTCTCGGACAAGGGCGCTACAAACGTAATAATCTACGGGCACGTCGACAGGATTGTCAAGGACACGCTGACTGCAAACTACAACACCGAAATAATAAACATTGACGGGGACAGGTTTGCAAACAACATTGAGATAGTCAAGCGCTACCAGGAAATTGCGCATTCAAAGCAGGTCATACTGACTAACGGCGAATTTATCGAGCAGGAAATAATGTCCGGAAAGGAGCCCGTAATTTTCATCGGCAGGAACAACGTTCCTGAAATAGTTAGGCAGTACATTGCAGGCAGTGAAATAACAGTCGGCGTTTTAATAGGAAATGAGCTCGTTAACACAGCAACCTTCATAAGAAGGCAAATAGGGATAAGCGTCTTTGTTAAGTTTGCAAGGAGCGCAAGAAGCCCCGATACAGCAATATCGCAGGTTGAGGCGCTTGACATGTTCTACCTTCCCGTATATTCCCTCGGGCTTGAAGTGGACAGCCTAAGCTATAACCGCGCAACAGGCCAGCTGGAGGTTGTGCTGCGCAATACGCAGGACCTCGCCGTATATTTCAGGGGCTCATACACCATAACACTTCCTGACGGCACAAGGCTCACAGTAGGTGATGCAGATGCCGTCTTCATAGAGCCTAATTCCTACAAGACAATGACTTACTCGCTTGACTCGCTTCCTGAAGGCTCTGTGATAGACCTCTACATAATCTACGGTGAGTCGAAAAATTCTCTCGAGTACGTAATAGACGAGCAGTACTGCATGTCCTGCGCGAAAAAGTTCTCCATAATAGACATCATTGACAACTGCGAGATAAACATGTCATCTGTTTCTTACAGCCTGCCTAGAAAGCTTTTCTACGTTGAAATAAGCAACATCGGGCCTGTCGGCTGCTATGTTGACGTCGAGCTTCCTGACGTAATAGTTGCTGCCGAGCGCGTTACCTACCATCTCGAAGACGTTGCCTTTGTCGAAATAGGCGAAACAAGAGAGCTCAAGATAAAAGGCGCCCTTGAGGAGGAGGACCTTGAGGACAATGAGTTTGTTAACGCAAAGGCTTACTACGGCCAGCGCGAGAACAGCCTCGTGAAATTTATCGAGGGAAGGTTCCCGCTTAACGTGATAACATCCTACTTCAGCGCAGCTATGATGATATCCTACGGCCTGCTCGCGATAATAATAATTCTTGTCGCGCTCCTCGTCTGGAGGTTCTACTTCGCGAAGAGGCGCAGAAAAAGGCAAGAATAATAATTTTTCTTTTAGTTAATTACACTGATTAAGCAACCACTTAATCAGCTTTTTATTGCTTCTCGTCGGGAAACTTTCTTTTTCTGCATTATTTTCCCCTATTTCCTTCAATAATTGCTTAACTAAAGAAGTGTGTAATTGAATGTGGTTAATCAAGTATCGAAATATTTATAAAGGAGCGCTGTCTAAAGGACTCCAATATATGCTTCCGTATACTCACATATTGAAGCATGGTTATGCTAAACTAAGGTAGTGCTTATGGAACTGGCGCCGATGTTTGTGGAACAAAGATGGAACATACTGCAGCAGCTCTCAAAGAAGAGCCTCTCCCCGTTGCAGTTGGCTGGCATGACAAAAACAACAATCGCTAACATGAGCCAGCAGCTAAGGCTTCTTGAAGCGGCAAACCTCGTCAAGAAAGAAAGGGTGCCGAATCGCGACAAGGGTCAGCCCAGAACCTTGTTCTCGCTGAACGATGATTATGCTTACATTGTCTCGCTGATGGATGAGTTTGCAGAAAAGAAGCTCATAAAGCTTTCAGGGAGCCAGAAAAACCTCATGAAAATCCTCTCGATAGAGGATGATGAGCTAAGGGAAAAAATTCAGGACATATACTTCAGCCTTTACGGCTATTTCGGAAAGATTGACTCTTTTGCAATGGACCTCTCATCAAAGCCATCAATTTTGGTTGTCTGCTCTGACGCCGAAACCAGGAAAAAGATTGAGAAAACTGACGGCGTGAAAATTGTCACAGAGCAGAAGATGAAGGAACAGGTCAAAAATAACGGCGGAAGAGCCGTTCAGCTTGACACTCCTCGCCCCGTGTTAAAAGGGTAATAGGTGAAGGAAGTAAGTGAGGACGTAAAGGACGCGGCAAAAAACCCGAACCACCTCGTATGAAAACGAGCGCTGCCCCTTTACGTTCTGACGATTAAGAGTAAAAGAAAAAGAAAAAGTTAGAGGTGAATGAGATGAGAGCAAGAGTAATGATAATAGTAGCTGTTGTTTTTGCATTATTGGGTGCTGTTTTTGCAATTGCCGTGCCTAACACGCCAACCGAGGGGACAATAATTGACTCAGGCAGGCGCAACTATACCGTAGACGGAGGGCTGGCTGTAGGCGCGCAGGCAGGAAACGTCACCCAGCTGGACATCCAGTCAAACACGACCACAACCCATTGGCAGGGCTACTACGGTTCTGTCTCTGGAGAGATAACACTTGATGACGCCGGAAACAGCACTCTGTTCAACTGGGTGCTTACAACGCCTACTGGGGAGGTTTACGCCTCTAACACGTCAACTGTTACGTGGGCAAACATTACCTGCGTCAACCTTACAGGAGACAATGAAGCAACCACATTAAGCAGGAGCAAGCTGAACAACTCCATACTGGAGGCATTTTTCAACATCACAGGCACTGACAGCGATGGTGTTGACGAAACCTTTGACCAGGAGTATGCAGGCAGCTTTGATGTTGGATCAACAACTATTGACGGCACTTACCTGTGCCCTATGGCTTACATGAACGTCAACAACGACTCACAGTCGTCATCCTTCCAGGAGGTGGTGCTTACTGACAACGTGAGCTCAATCTGGACCGCGATACTGGAAGATGACGAGACCGGCTTTGACGGAAGCGCCATGGACTTCCAGATGATTGTTCCTGAAAACCAGGCAGAAGGAGTAACCAACTATTACTTCTTCGTAGAGCTGTCTTAAGGAAAGCTCCTTTTCGGAGCTTCTTTTTCTATTTTTTTCTCATCTCAAAAGAAAGATTTATGAATTAATCACGATTCTCTCAGCCGAATGGCAAATACGTTTCCTTTAAAGGATGTTGAAGGCATTATAGCAGAGTATGATAATAGTGAATACTCAGGCAGAGGCTTTGGGCCTGTTGTACAAGTTCTAGATCCTGAAGGCAAGCCTGTGATGTCTAATCAGAAGGATGACGGACTTCCTGATTTTATCCCTGCATTGTTACCTTATCTTGCCGTTTTAGGCGGCACTACTACTCCTCTTGATGTTGGACAGATAAGGACGAAAAGGGATGGCAGCTGGCACCCATATACGCGCACAGTTGACATGCATTGGGATCTTATCCAGTTTAAGGCAGCAGGCATCCTTAGGGATGTTGAGAGCAAAGATCCTTGGACAGATGAAGAGAGGCAGCATCCTGAAACTGTTAAAAACCCATTCAAGCATTTTCCAGGATACGTTTTGACAAGCCGCAGCGCACTATCAGACTATAAGGCAGTTTTTAATTAATTTTTATCCCTTCTAAGTAGTAACAAACCGAAAGATTTATATACCACCCTTCTCAGGAAGCCCTATTTTGGGTTAAATTGCTCATCCTTCCCTTACCTCCGTGGGGGAAGGTAAAAGAGCAATATAGGGTGGTTAGTATAATAAGCAGAAGCATAGCTTTATTGCAGGAACTGCAGCACCCGTCAGGGCTGTTTTCAGCCTCAAAGGCTGCAAGGACAGGCTACAACCTTGCCTGGATAAGGGACAACATCTACATAGCCTTAGGCCTGGAAGCCGCGAAGAAGCTTGCAGAGCTGAAAAAGACATACAGGGCTTTGCTTGACATTCTCCTTAAGCACGAGTACAAGATAGACTGGATGATAAAGGAGCCTAATCCAAAAGAGCCTTTCAGGTATATACACGCAAGATACCATCCTGAAACAAAGACAGAGCTGCACGACGAGTGGGGCAACAAGCAGAATGATGCTGTTGGAGCATTGCTTTTCAAGATTGGCGAGCTCGAAAGAAAAGGCGTGAAGATAATCAGGAACGAACACGACACGAGACTGCTCCAGAAGCTAGTTCATTATTTGCAGGCAATAGAATACTGGCAGGACAAGGACAACGGAATGTGGGAGGAGAATGAAGAGGTGCACGCCTCAAGCATTGGAGCCTGCGTTGCAGGCCTTAAATCAATATCAGCAGTTGTTGACGTTCCAAAGGAGCTAATCCTAAAGGGCGAGGCAGCTTTGCATAAGCTTCTCCCTTCAGAGTCAGATACAAAGAAGGAAGACCTCGCATTGCTATCGCTCATCTACCCATATAATATTGTCAATGACCAACAGCGCGAAGCAATCCTCAAAAACATCGAAAAAAGCCTCATCAGGGAAAAAGGGCTCATAAGGTACAAGGGCGACAAGTACTACAGCAATGGAAGCGAGGCAGAATGGGTCTTCGGATTTCCCTGGCTCGCTACAATTTACAAACAGCTAAACAATCCCGAGAAATACTCCTTCTACATGAAAAAAACCCTTGAAGCAGCCAACAAGGAAGGCGAGCTTCCCGAACTCTACTACGGCAAAACCGCCAAGCACAACGAGAATTCTCCGCTGGGTTGGGCGCAGGCAATGTTTTTAGTGGCGGTGGAGGCTTAGAATGGCAGAAGAAAGCGCTGTAGAAAAATTAAGGTCACTAAAAGTTTTCCCAGACCTGCCAGAGCACCCGAATAACATAAGAGAACACATTAAAATATTCGAGAAATGTAAAACTTTAGACGATATTGTACAGGTAGCAAGAAAAGAGCACTGGGGAGCTGGCTCTGGGCAGTTTGTTTATTTTCACCTGCATGCACTTCTGGCTTCAGATTCTGCTTACAAACTTAAATTTTTGGAAGAAGCAAAAAAAGACCTGGCTGATTCCGGAATAAAGCCAGAGCACATTGAAGAATACTTCCAGTCATCAAGAGACCCCGGAATTTCATTCTCATTTGATTATTCAGAGGAATATGATTTGGATACCAGAAAATCCTTCTACCAGAGGGCTGATCAGTTCGCACTCGACAAAATGAGGGAATGGCTTGGGTTTGAATGAACTCTACCCCCTCACCATCTCCACATACATCGCGCTGCTCCACGCCTGGCTTAAACATCCGTGGCTTTCCAGCTTTGCTGCTGAGCTCAGCTCTGCGTGGCAGCCAAGGGCGCCTTTCCAAAGTATTTCCTCTGTTGAGGCTGCGAGTATTTTCTTTATCTGGAAGGAGAACTTCTTCGCATTGACTTTCTTCATCACAATCGCCGCTAAGTTGTTCATCCAGAACCATGAGTCCCCGCGGTGATAGGATTTATCATTCCAGCCAGTATAGTATTTCTGGAACAGCCCGCTCCTTTTCGAAATGCTCGCAATCCCGCCCCAAGACAGCCAGAGCTGCTTCAGAGCGTTCTCAAAGCAAATCTCCCAGTCCTTTTTCGAGAGAAGCTGCGGATAAACGTAAGCTGCTATGAAAATGTTGGGCCTTGCTGTCCAGTCTCCTTTTCCGTCGGCAAGTATTTTGCCGTTCCAGAAGACCTGCCTGACGCGCTTCCTCATCTTCAGCTCGAGCAGCTTGTACTCAGTATTCTTGGTAAGCCTGTAAGCGAGCTTATACATCGCAAGCTGCAATGCCTGTATCTCTATCCTGAAGCCAGCCCTTACATCGTCTGTCCCGCCTAAAGTGTCCATCCACGTTTCCTGCGCCTTGTTTTCAATCAGAAAGTCTTTCTCGCAGGTTTTCCTGAGGATTGTTATTGATTTCTCGAGCCTTTCTATCAAAAAAGCCCTCTCGCTTGCGGACAATTCAAGCTCGCCTGCCCTGAAAAAAGCCCAGCCGACGCCGTCTGCAGAGCCCAGAATGCCGCCTTTTGAGCGCTCCTCTGAATTTCCCTCGCTTATGTTAGGAACCCTTCCGTCAGGAAGTATCTCATTAATCAGCCTGAAAACAATTTTTTTTGCGATGTCCTGCTTACCCATAAGCATAAGGGCTTTTGCTGAAACCGCGCTGTCCCTCGTCCAAGCCTGGAAGAACCACGGAAGCCCTGCAAAAATCTTTTCCCCAGCGAGAAGCTGGCTCAATGAATTCTCAGCGCAGGAAGCAGCTATCCCGCTTTCTGAATCCTGCTTTGACTTGCTGCCATGGGGCAGGGTGTTTATTGCTGCTGCCGCGAGCTGTATCGCCTCCTCCTTTGTTTTTGCTGCTGCTACCGCTATTTTTTTTGCCATAAACTCTGCCGGCAGGTAGACATACCTTTCAGTAAGCGGCTCGTTAGTGTTGCTTATGTACTCGCGCCTGACCCATGTGTCCCTGATTTCAGCAGGCCCCCTTATCGCTATGTACACCTTAAATTCCTCTTCCCCGCTTGCCGGATCCTCTCTCGCATCCTTCCTTTTGACGAACTCAGCAACTAAGCAGCCGTTCTCATTCCAGCAGGAGTAGTTCCTCCCCCATGTCCTGTTGTCATAAGCTTTTTTAACGTCAAGGAAAATTCTGACAAGGCGCTCCTCAGAAAGCTCGCAGACAAGCGAGTTCGGAAAAGGCATCCACAGCCACTGCTTAATCTCCCCTTTCAGCTCGGCATACCCGCCGTAGTTTGATATGCTTCCGTAATTAAATCCCTCAACCTCAATGCTTTCAGCTATCCTGTACTCGTCATCAAAATAGGAGAAAAGGCCTGTGTAGATTGTGCTGACAGGTGAGAAGTTAAAAAACCCGCCTGTGCCGTCTGTCAGGAAAAAAGAAATATCCCCCACTTCCTTTCCAAGCTCGCCGTAATAAGCTTTCATTTAGTGGCGAATTACCCCCATCTTTTCTTAATCGCCTTATTGTGAGCATCTATGTAGTTCTCTATGAAAATCCTCCAGTCTGCCTTCGAAGCAAGGCGCTTTGCATCTATCTTGTTCTTTATTCTGTCCTCCTTTGAGAAATGCGAGAAGTCCAGCATTATTTTCGCGAGTTCATCAACAACCTCCTCATCCTTCCTCTGGAAGCGCTTGACAACAAATATTCCCGGCGTCTTCTGCTTTTTTGCGGTCATTTCCTCAACATACCTTCCAAAGCCTGCAAGGTCTGTTGTTACAGAAGCAACCGCTAGGGCTGCAGCCTCAAGCGGCGTATAGCCCCACGGCTCGTAGTAAGATGGGAAAACACCAAGGTGAGAGCCCTGCATAGATTCATAATAGCTTAAGTTCAGCAGCTTGTCAGCGCTTGTCAGGTAAATCGGGTAGAAAATAACCTTCACCTTGTCTTCCTGCCTGTTGAGAAGCCCCGCTGACTTCACCGCGTTTATTATGCTGTCCTGCTCCTCATTGTAAATGTCGTGCGTTGAAATAGGCGGAACGCCCTTTGTCCTGAAAGCCATCACTTTTTTCTTTATCTCTGTAGCAAAAGATTTTCCAAGAAGCTTTTCCGCGTTAACGCCTTTCTTTGCCGCCATGGCGTAAATAAGCCTTGATACTATCTCGTCTTTCTCGTCATTCAGGTCCTCCTGAATGTCCGCGAAAACAGTCTTGCTCCCTAGAAGGTCGGGCTTAATCCCCCGAATATTCGCAGGAACCCAGATAAACGCAACAATAGTATAAGAAGACTTCTCCTCCTTAAGCATGCGGTTTAGCTTTTCAAGCGCCTTTATGTAGAGGTCTATTCCCTTGTCCCTGAATTCGTAGCGCCCTGCAATGAAGTAAATAAACGTTTTTTCTATGTCAAAGCTGTAGTAAGGGAAGAAGTAGCCCATGACAAAGTCTTTTATCTTGCGCCTCAACAGCCTGTGCTTTATTGCCGCGTCCTCAAAAGTGGGGAAGCTTTCAATGTCAAGCCCGTTAGGCAGGATTACATCAGGCTTCCTTCCAAGGAAAGCCTCAGACTCTATCCCTGTTATCTCGCTTACTGTCGTGAAAACATCAGCGTTTGCAGCGCAGCTTTTTTCAGTCAGGTGCTTTGCCTGTATTCCTATTCTTCTGGCTTCCTCGTCAGCATTTATTTCCTTAAGCTTTGAATAGATGTCAACATCAGCTGATGCAAGCGACCTTCCAATCATTGTTGCATGGGTTGTAAAGACCGTAGCGGCTTCTGCATTCACATATTTAAGGTAGAGAAGCCCGCCCCCTGAGAGCCACTCGTGGAAATGCGCAACAGTCGGCTTTGAGGCAAAAGCCTCTATTACTTTTCCTGCCGCATAAGCCCAGGTAAGCGGCTCGTCATAATCATAATATTTTGTGTTTAATGAGTCTATTCCGTACTTCTCCCAGAACTCGCCCTTTATCCTGTTGGCGTTCTTTGTAAAGCCCGCAAAGTCGATCAGTATGACGTGGGGCTCGCCCTCAACAAGCCACCTGCCGTAGTGGCAGACTATTCCTTCCGGCTTTAGCTTGTCAAAAACCTTCTTCAGCCTTTCAGAGGGCATCTTTTCCTCAAACTCGCCGAGAGCCTTCTGCGGGAAGTAAGGTCCTATCAGAAAGTAGTTCTCTCCGTAGCGGTTAACCATGTTTTTTGCTTTTGATTTCACTACAGTGTAAATTCCCCCTACCTTATTGCATACTTCCCAAGAAACCTCAAATACGTTCGCAGTCTGCACGTAAACACCTCTTTTGCATGTGCTATTTCAAACCAATTATTTAAGCCTTTTCGTTATTCATGCCTGAAAAATTTTTGTTTAATGCTTCAGCGCCAATAAAATTAATCTACTGCCTATCAAGCTGAGAGGGTGCAACTAAAAATGGATAGGTTTAAATATTATGAATTCTCAAGACTGTTGCGTGAGCAATGGTATTAATGGGAAAATTAATGGGAAGTCTTCTAGAAGGCGCTTTGAGGAGCTAAGGCTGGCTATTCTGCGTTCTCTTTCCAAGGGACAGAAAACAATAAACCAGATTGCAGCAGAGACAGGAATAAACTGGCGCACAGTCGAGCTTCATCTAACTTACCTTGCAGGAAGGGGGCTTGTCGTAGAAATCTTCAGCTCTTCCTACGTAAGGATATTCCAGCTGAGCACAGCAGGCAAAGACGAGCTAATCAAAAGGTTTTCGCGCGTCAAGATAGAGGAGAAAAAGCTTGGCGCAAGGCTTTCAAGAGAGCAGGTGATAGAACTTTAAAATGAAAGTGCTAATGTTCGGGTGGGAGTTTCCTCCGATGAGCAGCGGGGGGCTTGGGACTGCATGCTACGGCCTAACCAAGGGGCTTGCCGGGTTAGGCGTGGAAATAAGCCTAGTCCTGCCGAAAGCTGCAGAGGGCACTGAGGAATTTGTAAAGATAATACCTGCTGACATAGCAAACGTGAAAATAACAAAGGTGAATTCCCTCTTATCAGCTTACATAAGCTCAGCTGAGTAC
>JAFGRH010000015.1 GCA_016935265.1 Candidatus Woesearchaeota archaeon
CTACCATCCACGGCATCTTTTCCTCGACTTCTGCCCTCATCATATCCCCGCCGTAAGTAAGCACAATTTCCCCGTGAGCTAAGACTTCGTCAATGTGCTTTAAAGCTCTTTTTTTTACCCTTGACCTTTCAAGATTTTTAATGTTCTTGTTGATGTAGCTTAGGGCTACGTCAAAGCGCTTCCTGAACTTCTTAAGGACTGAATGCGCAGTCTCGCTGATGTTCCAGTAGCGCTCAACGAAAGCATCAAGGTTCTCAAGCGTTAGTTCTGTAGGCTTGATGTCATCCTCAAAGTAGGACTTCCTCAGCTCTTTCAGGACAGTAAGCCTGTTGCTGTAGTAGGCTTTTTCTTCACTGTTTTCTGTGCGCTCCATTAGCCGAAAATAAACGTTAGAAGCATGGGCTATGTTTTTCAGAAGCTCAAAATTAGACTGCTTATCAGAGTTCCATAATTTGTCTTCAATTTCATCAGCAAGGTACATCAAGCCGTTACTCATGCCTGAAAGCGAATCGGGAGGAGTTTTTAAATTTTTTTTATGTTCAGCGAATCCTTAAACGAATAGTATCAGGCTTACTGCCATTACAGCCATTCCGCTCAGAAGGCCGTAGATTGCCAGATGGTGCTCCCCGTATTCCCTTGCCGCAGGGAGAAGCTGGTCAAGCGAGATGAACACCATTATTCCAGCAACGCCTGCAAGCATGATGCCGAGCACAGCGCCGTTCAGCAGCGAGTAAAGTACGAAATAGCAAATCACCGCGCCAAGCGGCTCTGCAAACCCTGAAAGAAGAGAGTAAACAAATGCCTTTTTCCTGCTTCCTGTTGCGCAGAAAATAGGGATTGAGATTGAGATTCCCTCAGGTATGTTGTGGATTGCTATTGCTATGGCAAGCGATATGCCCAGCGTTAAGTCCTGCATTGCCCCTGCAAAGGTTACTAGCCCTTCAGGGAAATTATGTACTGCTATGACAACAGCAGTGAGTAGCCCTATCCTGTAAAGCTTTTTCTGCTTTGGATGCAGCTCGCACTTGGACATCTCCTCAACCTTATGAGCTTCGTGGGGATTTTCAAAGTAGGGTATCAGGCGGTCTATAACAGCGACTATAAAGATGCCTGCGAAGAAAGAAAGGGCAGCAATCCACTGCCCGCTTATCCCTCCCATTTCTGCGATGAGGGCTTCGTTTGCTTCCGGAAGTATCTCAACAAAAGAGAGGTAAACCATGACTCCTGCGGAAAAGCCGAGCCCAACTGAAAGCAGCTGCCTGTTTGTATGCTTTGTGAAGAATGCAAGCGTGCTCCCTATTCCTGTTGACAGCCCTGCGAGAAGCGTAAGCCCGAATGCGACAAATAAAAGGTCCATTTTATTTGTTTTACCTTAACTGCTTAATATATAAACTTTTCATTTTGCACATATTATCAAAAGATTTTTATCCTCTCAGGAAATCCTTGTAGCGGGGTGGTAGGAATGGAACTTCTTGACGGAATCAAATGGCTGGGGCACGCTTCTTTCGCCATTAAGGACGTTAAGACTATAGTTATTGACCCTTACGAGCTGAAGGAAGCACCGAAAGCAGACATTGTTTTAATCACCCACGACCACTTTGACCACTGCAGCCCCAAGGATTTAAAGGAAGTTCTTAAGGATGACACAATTGTTGTCAGCATTCCCGGCTGCGCTGAGAAGCTCGTTGATAAGAGCAGGCTGCGCACAGTAAAGCCAGGTCAGGAAATAAAGGTTGAGGGAATAAGGATAAGGACAATCCCTGCTTACAATGTAAGGCCTGAGAGATTAAGCTATCATCCAAGAGGAAACGAGGGCGTTGGATACATTATTGACCTCCCAGGCAGGAGAATCTACCACGCCGGCGACACTGACTTCATTGAGGAGATGAAGCAGCTTAAGGATATTGACGTTGCAATGCTTCCAATCGGGGGAACGTACACAATGGACGTCAATGAGGCGGCAGAGGCGGCAAACGCGATAAAGGCAAAAGTTACTGTTCCGATGCACTACAGGAAGTGGCTTAAGGACAAGTCAAAGGATGCAGAGGAGCTTTTCAGGTCAAAAGTAAGGGGAGAAGTAGCGGTTATTGATTAGCGCTTCCAGACAACAATTCCCTTTTTTCTCACTTCCCTGACGCGGTGCATCGGGATGTAGGTTTCTTTCTCCCGCATAACGACGAGGAAAATGTTTTCCGCCCTCGTAATGTCAGTGAACTTAAGCTCAAGCAGCTTGTTCAGCTTCCTGTCCTCGTAGTAGAAAACGTAGTCAGAAGGTGTTTCCCCGCCAAACCTTATTTTGCTTATCAGCTCTCTTAGCGGCTGCATTTAGACCAGAAAAGTTTCCTTTTCAGTCCGCTCGCTTATCTCGCCGCGGAGGTTCTTGGTGATGAGGTCCTTGACCTCCTCTTTCTTATAATTGCTGAGGAGCCACGCGAGCTTTATGAACGTCGTTTCAGGAGTCATGTCGCTCAGGTGACCGAGGACGCCTATTTCCCTTAAATCGCGCGCAGTAGAGTAGACGTTCATCTGCAGCCTGCCGTAGATGGCCTGCGATGCCATTACCACCGGCATCTTCCTGCAGAACAATTTTATCTTTTCAAGAATCCTCTCGTTTTCATTGGTTAGGTCATCATCCTTGTTTACAGGAGCCTGACCGAGAGCGTATCCCTCAATCACAAGCCCGTCAAACTTCTCGTATTCTGAAAATTCCTCTGCGTACATGTTCGGATGAGTCTTAATGCTTCCGACTTTCAGCTTCTCATCTATCAGCTTAAGATTGACTTTTCCTTTAGACTTCTTCGCATATTTTTTCCTGATGAAGCAGATTTTCTTCTCAGCATGGTTAACCCTTGCTATTGCAGTTGCGTTTATCGGCCTGAAGGCATCCCTTCTGCTCGTGTGCATCTTCCTCGTCTTTGTTCCGGGCAGTATGAGGCAGTCCTTGTCCTCAATGTTCTCGTGCATGCATATTGCAACCTCTGCGAAGTCTGAGTTTGCTATGAAGTAAGCGGCATCGATAAGGTTCTCCCCTGCGTCGCTGCTTCCCCTGTCAGAGCTTCTTTGCGCTCCGACGAGGATTACGGGAACAGGCAAGTCCTCAAGAATAAATGAAAGTGCGGCAGAGGTGTAGTGCATCGTGTCCGTGCCGTGCGTTATGATAACTCCGTCAACGCCTTTTTTGACTTCCCTTTCCACTTCCTTTGCCATGAGGTTGTAGTGCGGGAAGCGCATGTCCTCAGACCACATGTTCCTTATCAGCCTTGAGTCTATATTCGCGATTTCCCTTATCTCGGGGAACATCTCGAGTATTTCTTTTGGAGTAAATTTTGCAATAACACCGCCTGTCCTGTAGTCCGCCTTGGAAGCGATTGTCCCGCCCGTGTGCAGAATAGCTATTGTCGGCAGCTTCTTGTCCTTTTTGAC
The DNA here is from genome assembly GCA_016935265.1 of Candidatus Woesearchaeota archaeon. Lineage (GTDB taxonomy): Archaea > Nanobdellota > Nanobdellia > Woesearchaeales > UBA10216 > JAFGRH01. The sequence goes on from JAFGRH010000015.1 coordinate 3,424, forward strand.
GTGGGCAAAGACGTCCCTCCTCTCCTTCGCAGCAGAAACCAGCTTCATTTCCTTAACTTTCTTCTTCTCAATCCCGATGTTGTAGCCGGAGTCCAGCTTTATTATTAGCACGTCTTTCTCGAGCTCAGGGCTCGGCACGAGAATTCCCTCAACTGTCTCTTCCTTCGTTACAACTTTTATCCTGTCGCCTGCTTTCATTTCACATTCCTGTATCGGATTCTATGAACACTGTCGGTATATTAAACTTTTGCTGGACTAAGGGCATAAGCGCCTTCACGCCCAATGTTTCTGTTTTGTAATGCCCTGCGGCTATGACGTTTATGCCGCCGTCCTTTGCGGTGTGGTAGGATTCGTGGACCACTTCCCCTGTTATCAAAACGTCAACCCCTTTCTGGACTGCTTCAGCTAGGCATTCAGCCGCCCTTCCGGACACAACAGCAGCGGTCCTTATCTTTTCCCTTCCGAACTTAAGAATCTTGCATTCAGAGCCGAGATTCTCTTTCAGAATGGCAGCAACTTCCTCAACTTCCATCTCCTTTTCGAACTCGCCGCTGTAGCCTATGAAGTCTCCTTCATACTCCCCAAACGGCTTTGTATTCTTAAGCTTCAGCAGCCTGAAGAGCTGCACGTTATTTCCGTAGTCGTTGTGCTTGTCAAGCGGAAGGTGCGCAGCGTAAAGAGCCATGCTGCTGCTCATCAGGAAATTAATTCGCTTATAGTTGAAATCTGTCAAGTACTTCAGCGAGTCCTTCCAGCTTATGCCGTGATGCACGACAACAAGGTTTGCCCCTGCCTTTTTCGCCTTTTCAAAGGCGTCAAGGCATGCGTCAACTGCAAACGCCACCTTGAAAATCTCCCCGCCTTTTCCAACCTGAAGTCCGTTGTTGGAAGAATCAGCTATGTCCCTTATCCGGAGAATCTCATCTAAAAATCTCGTAATAGAAAACAAAGAAGGCATTTTTCAGAGCTTTCCTGCCTGAATTTTTTGCTTTTTGTCAATAAGCCGCTTCATCTTTTCGTTAATCTTCTTCTGCTCATTTGCAGGGCTTTTCTCCATCAGCTTATGGAGGCGCTCCATTTCTTTTTCGATCTTCTCAATTTCTGTCGCAACTTTGTGCGCCTTCGTGGCGGCTTCATGTGCCTTTTTTTCGTCAGGCGTCTTCTTCTTCCCGAAACTGAACAACCCCATTTTTTTCACCCCATGTAACTCGGCTTTTCTTCCTTTATTTCCTTTGCCCGAGCTGATTGGAAAGTTTCCTTTATTCCCTGATAGATTGCTTCTATCTCTTTTGTCACTGAAGGGCGGACTGCCTTGAGAGCCTCATTAAAGTGGCTCATCTCAACTTTCTTGCTTGACATGTCCTTCCTTAGGGCGATTATTGCAGCTTCCCTGCAGACAGCTTCTATGTCCGCTCCTACATATCCTTCTGTTTTTTTGGAAAGCTCTTCAATGCTGACTGTCTTTGAGAGCGGCATGCCCTTTGTGTGCACTTTGAATATATCTGCTCTTGTTTTCTCGTCAGGAACAGAAGTAAGTATGAGCCTGTCAAGCCTTCCCGGCCTTAAGAGAGCCGTATCCACCATGTCAGGCCTGTTTGTTGCAGCTATTATCACAACGTCGTACATCTCTTCCAGGCCGTCCATCTCTGTCAGCATTTGGTTAACGACTCTTTCTGTTACGTGGCTGTCCGAGCTTGCGCTTCTTTTCGGTGCCAAAGAGTCTATTTCATCAAAGAATATTA
>JAFGRH010000016.1 GCA_016935265.1 Candidatus Woesearchaeota archaeon
CCCCAGAATGAATCCTTTCATTGGCGTTTTAGTATCGCCCTCGCCATGCAGAACGCCGTTTGCAGCGTGCCCAAGGAAAAAAGTGAAGCTGCCGATATATATCCAGCTGATATACTGGTTCATAAGGCTGCCAACGCTCTCTGTTACTCCCATAAGGTTTACTATTAAAGTTCCTGAGAGCAGCCCTATTACTGTGACTAGTATGCCCAGAACAGCGCCTAATATCAAGCCGTTTTCTGCTATTGAGTTAACAAGCGGGTATTTCTTGGCCCCAATACTTCTTGCAACAAAGGAGCTCACACCAACATTAAGCCCGCTCGCAAGAGCTATTATTATGAAAAACGCAGGGAAAGAAGCGGCTATGGCTGCGATTGCATCCGAGCCGAGCTTTGCAACGAAAAAAGTATCCACTAGGATGAAAAGGTTCTGCATGAACATCCCGCCTACAACAGGCAGGGCAAGCCAAAGCAGGTTTTTTGAAATGCTTCCCTGAGTAAGGTCCTTTTTCGGCTTCATGAAATTTCAGATAAAGAGGTTGCTTATAAGCTTAATGGTGGAACTTCCTCACGCAACTTTAGCCAGCATCTCCCCAAAAGCATCTTCCCCTTTTTTCAGCGTTTCTTCAAGCGTGCCTGAGCTTTTAATCTTCACCTTTGGGAGCTCAAGCATTTCGTAAATTCCTAAAAGTGCAGGGTAAAGCCTTTCAAGATATTCTTGGTAAGCACGCATTGTTTTTATCTTTTCATCAGGAGTAGCGTCCCAGAGCCTCTGCTCATACCTCCCTTTCCTCCTCTCCCATGAAGTAGAAGGCGGGGAATCCAAAAATATTACTGCAGAATTCATGAATTTAAGCATATCAGAATACTGGATGTAATAACCGTTCAGCAAGTCAATTCCGTGAGCCTTCGCATGACCCAGAGTAAATACGTTGCACTCATCGATGTACGTGTTTTTTCTATGGTCCCCTGATTCCTCTTCTTCTCTTAGTATTTTAAACATTCTTGTCTGGTCGTTGAAAATCACTTCAAGTTCATCCAGGTAGTCCATGAATATGGCGCCTTTTAGCTGGCGCTTGTGCACTACAATCTGCCTTGATTCTTCAAGCGGGATTATTTCAGAAGGGTGGCTCAAAATTTTTTCAGTCCTGCCGAGAAATGCAGTTACATCGTCATATTTTGATGAGAGGTGCTTTACTAAAGTGCTCTTCCCGGCAGCCTGCGGACCTGCTACGATAATATAAGCTTTTGGCATTTTAACCTGCCTATTCGTAAATTTTTGGCTTGGAGCTTACTGCAAGAACCTCTTTTCCCTCATGGTATATTCCCCTGTGCATGTCCCAAACACGGTCATGGTCTTCCTTTGGAAAAGTTACTTTTTGAAGGCCTAAGTCAGATTCTATGGTTATTGAACCCAGCTCCGTGTTGCTGCTGTTGTATTCTATCCTTCTTAAAATGCCTGTGTGCTGCGCCATATCGCAGTTACTCGAAATGCCGTTTTCATCCTGCGCAACGCAGGAGCCGCTTGTGGAAATCTCTTTTCCTATTAAGCTTTCAAGCTGCTCAATTTCCTCAGGTGTTACGTTGTGTTTTCCCTCGATTTTCATCACATCTCGCTTACTACAGGCTTCAGCACCTCAACAAACTTGTCCCGCATGCCCGCCCTTGCAACAATAACTGTCAGGGGGTCGTTTCCTGTGTAGCCCTCAAGCGTGTTCCCGTGTATATCCGAGATTTCCAGCCCGCAGCCTAGGGCAATCGGGATTACCCCTGCCACGTCATACGGATAGAGCATTGCACCGCTGCCTTCCCACAAGCCTCTCGGGTCAATGTAAGCGTCGTACTGGTTTCTCAGAATGTTAATTATATCAATCGCTGATGTGCGCGAGCCATCGTATAGCCTGAAATCCTTTTTTGTAGGGTCAGCATCCACAATTGCCTGCTCTATCTGGCCTTTCTTTATCCTCTCTGTGTTTGAGTAGCCAACAACCATTATCCTAGTGCTTGTATCGCCCCTTTTCTCAATAAAATCCTTCGGGTCAAGAAGGTTCCTGTCGCAGAATGCCATATAGCCGTCATCAACCCGCATTCCTGAGAAAACGCTCCTGTTGTGCAGGTCGTAAACAACCCCTATTGTTATGGAGTCCATGCTTTCATCTTCGCATAGGGCTACTGAAACCGCTGCAACAGGAGAATAGCCAAGAACAGAAGCTTTGCTCCTCTTTATGTTCGTTGTGCCGTCCAGCTCATCTATCCTCAGTACCTTTGTTTTCCTCTTCCCTGCTTCTTCTTCCTTTTCTTCTCCCCTTTCTTCCAAGTCCTGCAGTTCGTGCAGCTCAAAAAGGTACTTGCCCCTGAAGCGCTCCTTGTCAGGAAACCTGCCGAAATTTTTTTCAAGGGCGCCAATCATCCACTCATAGGCAAGTGCGTCAATACTTGATTCCTCGTGCCCGCGTACGTGCTTTATGTCCTGCACAGGACCTTTGTAATCTATAATTCTTCCTGCAACATCTCGAACAGTATCCTCTAAAGCAAACATGTGCTCCCTTCTAAGAGCAAGTGATTCTGTCATTTTAACCCCCTCCTAATGCTGGGACTTTCTCAAAAAGTAAGTCTTCCGGAAATCCAACAGCGTCCACAATGTACTTTTTGAATTTTTTGCCTTCAACGACCAAAAAACCTTTTTCATCCAAGATTCTTGTCGATTCAACATGCATCCAGTTGTCCATTTTTTTGTTGTCTACTGCGTATTCTTTTCCGTCTACTGAAAAGCTGAATTGAGATAGGTGCCTTTTCCATAAATCCTGTTCAGAGCCGATTTCTTCTTTCGGGACTTTTTTACTGTAAAATCTCCCTTCCATCAGCCCGTCTTCCAAATCAATTTTAAAAGCCTCAGGATTAAAACGGTCGCTGTCAAAATGTGCTATTCCCTTGCCAAATTCCGGAGGGTGCTGCTCAATGAAGTATATTTCCCTACCGTTATACTTCAGGATTTTATCTTTTTCATTTGGTGAAGCATGAAGCTTTGTTCTGTTTAAGGTATCAAATATCCCGTACTTTCCTATATCCAGAAGCCTTTCACCTGA
>JAFGRH010000017.1 GCA_016935265.1 Candidatus Woesearchaeota archaeon
AGGAGCTTGAAAAGCTTTACGGCAAGAAGATAACGCTTGCTGAGCGGGAGCTTGTCGAGCAGAGCGACGAGATAGTTGCTCACGCTAAAGGACATGATGCTGCGCTTCTTGTTATAGGCGACCCGCTGACTGCAACGACTCATCTCGACATAATTATGAGGGCGAGAAAAGAGAATGTGAAGGTTGGAGTTGTTCATAACGCGTCAATCACGAGCGCTGTCGGCATTACCGGTCTTCAGGTTTACAAGTTCGGCAAGACCGTTACGATTCCCTTTCCCGAGATTAACTTCAAGCCTGAGATTTTTTACGAAGTTTTGAAGCAGAACATGATTCTCGGCTTGCACACTCTTCTGCTGCTGGACCTGAAGCCAAAGGAGAGCAAGTTCATGACAATAGCGCAGGCAATTGAAACGCTTCTTGGGATTGAAGGGAAGCGAAAGGAGGATGTGTTCAATGAACGCACTATGTGCATAGGCTGCGCGAGGGTTGGCTCTGAAGGGCAGAAGATTGCATACGGAACAGCAGGGCATCTAAAGAAGGTTGACTTCGGCAAGCCGCCCTACTCCCTGATAGTGCCCGGAGAGCTGCATTTCATGGAAGAGGAAGCACTTGCCATTTGGAAGCTTCCCGACGGCAAAACAGAGCCAAATCAAAAGATTTAAATATATAGAAGAAAATAACTTTTCAAGTATTGAGGTGGTTGGGGGATGCAGAACAAGGAAATTTTCAATGTGTTTTTCAGGGAAAAGCCTGCTATGATGCTGGTTGGCCTGAAAAATGCAAAGGGAGGAGTTTATGCTTCTTCGCTTGCCAAATCAATAGACTGCACATATTCCCATGTTGTCAAGATACTGCAGGAGATGCAGAAGGCAGGGCTTATCAATTTTGAGAAGCAGGGGAGGCTCAAGCTGCTAACCCTGACAAAGACCGGCAATGAAGTTGCAGAGCACATCGACAGCATAAGGAACGTTCTCTGATTCTGGAAAATTATTTAAAGCAGCTTGTCAAGTTTTCAAGATGAGGTGATAGTATGAAAGGAATAGTCGCAATTGTTGCTCTTCTGCTTTTACTAAGCAGCCTTGCTGCCGCAGAAGTTGATGAAAGCGAGGTAATTGACGCTCTCGATACCGCATCAGCTGAGGAGATTTCTGATGAAATAGTTGATGAAACTGAGATTAGCGAGGAGGACTCTCTTGATGAGGATCCAGGGGCTCTACCTGGCAGCTTTGGCTGGACTCTGAAGAGGCTTGGCGAGAATATAGGATTAGCTTTTACTTTCAACCAGCAGGCAAAGGCGCAGAAGGAGATCTCATATGCAAAGAGAAGACTACTTGAGGCAAACAAGGCAGCAGAAGAAGGGAATGAGGGGGGTGTTGAGAAAGCGCAGGAAGAATACGAAGCGCTATTAGCCAAGGTAAGGGCTAGGATTGCCAACGAAAACAGTGAAACCGGCCTGAATGAAGCTGCAATTCTTGAGGCAAGGCTAAGGCAGCATCAGGTAATAGCAGAAGCCATCAGGGCAAGAATTGCCGCTGCAAACCTAACCGAGGAGCAGATGAACAGGATAAGCGAGCACATCGCAAACATCCTGCAGAACCAGAACCAGAGCAGGAACCGCATAAAGGAGCAGAGAGAAAACATCAAGCAGGCGCTTAAAAGAATCAGGAACTTAAGTGATGATGAGGTTGATGATCTGGACGACGAAGCAGATGTTGCTGCAGAGTCAGGGGCAGATATAACCGAAGCAGGGCAGGAGGTATCAGCAGCGCAGTTCATCAGGATATTAAATGCAAAAATAGAGGAGGCAGAGGAAAGAATTGCAGGGCTGGAAAACGCAACTGCTGCGCAGGAGATGATAGACCTTGCCAAAGAGCTCAGGGACCAGGCAAAGGCAGCATACGACGAGGGCGACTTTGAGAAGGCAAAGGACCTTGCCCTTGAAGGAAGAAAGATTGCAATGGACGCTGCAATAAGGAGCAGGCTCAAGTCTGTGGTCAAGGCAAAGCTGGAAGTGAGCAATGAGGCAAGGGAAAGGCTAAGGCAGCAACTCGAAGAGAAAGCCAAAAACCTTACCGCGATGAAGCAGGAAAGAGCTGAGAATACGGAAAGGATAATGGTCAGAATAGAGAAGGTAGGGGCGCTGAACGAAGCGGCAGCGGCTGCCATTAAACGCTATAAGGATGCTGTAAGCGCAAGGGTGGAGAGCATAGACGCAAAAGCCGCGGTAAGGAAGGTTACAGCTGCGGCGACGAACTGGAGTTCAACTGGAAATAAGGTATCGGCTTCTGTTAGCGGAGTGAACCGGACTATAGAGACGCCAGCAATAAGCAACACGCTAAACCTAACAGCAGAGGTAGTGCCGCCAGAAGAGCCGGACATAACCGTAGAGGAGCCGCCGATAACAATAACATAACCTTTAAATATTATAACTTTTTCTTTAATTTAATTATAAAAATGTTTGTAATAGATAAGCGGAAAAACGAAATTGTCTCGCTGCCTGCGCAGGAGATAAAGGCAAGTGATGCGAAAAACTTGAGCTCTGAACTGGCTATTAAGATACTCAGGCTTCTCGCGCAGAAGCCAATGTATCCAATAGAGCTAGCTAAAGAGCTTAAGGTGCACGAGCAGAAGGTATACTATCACGTAAGGAACCTTGAAGGATGCGGCGCGATAAAAGTAGTTAAGGAAGAGGAAAGGCAGGGCGCAACCGCTAAATATTACGCTGCCGAGAGGCCTGCATTCGTTGTCAAGCTGAAGGAGCTTGAAGCAACGCAGAAAATATTCCAGATGAAAGGCGATTCTGAATTTTTAGAACCGTTCATTGCTGACGGCAAGCTTAACGCCCTGATAATAGTAGGCAGCCCTGACCCGCACGGACCCGAGAAAGCGAGAAGCAGGGACGGCTATTACGGAATGGATTTGGCGCTTTTCCTAGGAACATTTCTTAATTACGTGCCTGCTACAAATGTGAAGCTGGACACAGAAGTCAGGGATAAGGACCTTAAGAACAACCTGATAATAATAGGCGGCCCGATTGTGAATAAGATAACGAGCATTGTAAACGCAAAGCTGCCCGTGAGGTTTGAGGAGAGGGAGCAGTGGGCAATAAAGTCGACAATAACAGGCAACAGCTACCCGAGCGACGAGTCAGGGCTCATTGTTAAGGCAAAAAATCCCTTCAACCCCGACAAGAGGGTTCTCGTTGTTTCAGGAAAAAGGCATTCAGGGACGAGGGCGGCAATAATAGCATTCCTGAAGCACTTCAGGGAAATAGTTGAGGGCAATTTGCATGAAAAAAAAATAAAGGCAAAAGTTGTTGAGGGCATTGATTTGGATTCTGACGGAATAGTCGACGATGTTGAGATTAGGGAATGATTACTCAACAAGCAGCCTGATCTTCTCTGGGTCGTAGCTCCAGTCTTTCGGCAGCCTGCCGCTGTTCTTATAGTACTTTATCAGCCTTAGCATCTTAGAATCAGTAAGCTGAAGCCCGCGCTTTGAAGGCATGTCGTGCTTGTTTGCTTCAAAATGCTTCGTTATCAGGATTTTTTTCCTTATCAGTGCCATAAGGTCCTCAGGAATCTGCGGAAGGAGCTTCTTCTCTTCCATAATCTTTGTTATGCTTTTCTTGGTAACGAGCTTTATGTCAGGTATGCCGTAGGCATCCCTGAGAATAAGACCGATTTTTGAAGGAGTCTTGCCCTCTTTGGCAAGCTTCGCTATTATCATCTCAAGCTCCTTCGCCTTGTAGCCAACCCATGATGGCTTTGTCTTCCTGAGAGGCGCTTTGGAGCCTGACTTTCCCTTCTTCCTTGAATGCATCCTTGCCATTTTTAATAGTGCCGAGAACTCTTCCCGGCATAAGCGAGTGTTAACCAGCTTATCCTATAACTCGAGAAAAAGGGGTTGTTTATAAAGGTATCGGAATAGCTATGCCTCGCTCTCTGCAGGTATGTTGTTGTAGCTCTCGCCGCATTCCGGGCACTTGTTGTTCACGTCCAGTTCCACGCCGCAAACAGGGCATTCTTTCATTTTGACCAGTATGCAAGGGAGCTTTTGTGCTTTAAAAATTCTTTGGTTTTGGCTGCGGAGTAGGGAAAAAGAATGAGCTAAAGCTTAGACTTATTGGGCATTAATGCTTTGGCTTCTTGCCTGAGCCTTCCTTTTTTCTCAAAAAGTAAACCGCAGCAACAAGCACTATCAGAACAACAGCAATTAACACTGTCGTTCCTGTTGTTGATCCTGGCTCAGACTCCTCAAATAATTCCTGCTCTTCCTGCTGCACAGTCGGCTCTTCTTCCTGCTGAGTGGCTGGTTCTTCTGTCACTACAGCTTCCTGTTCTGCGGTTTCTCTTCCTGCCACGGCAAAATAGCTGAATCCGGGAGAGTCAGCTTCGTAGTAAGAGTTTTCCGCATCTTTCCTAAGGAACCTTGTAGCCAGCGCTTCCCAGCTCTGCGTTCCTTCGCTGTACCTGTAAAGCCCAACACCGTTATCTTCTATTCCGTTGCTAACCATCCACTGGTTTCTGACAGTGAATGTCAGTTTTGCCTCTTCCGGTGCGCCAAGGTTGTGGGCTATCTCAAGGTACTGGTAAGCCCTGTAAGGCACATCGATCACTTCCGAAGGCTTTGCTTTAAGCGAGGCTACTTCAATCATTGCATTCCTCGCCTCTTCCCTCAGACTGAACTGAACGGCCATTATAGCTACAGCGTCTTTCCTGACCTCAAAAGTTTTTTCCTCTCTGGCAGGGATTACGTCCCACATTCTGGAAGACTTTTCAACGTAGTTCGTAAGTGGCGGAACTCCGCCGCCTCCCCCGCCTCCGCTGCTGCTACTGCTGCTACTGCTGCTGCTCGGACTGCCGTCACCGTTGCCACCTGTAACTATGGCGTCGCCGACAATTGTCGGCCCTATTCCTGAGAAGTGGGGTATCTTGAACCAAAGCAGGTTTTCATCAACAGCCTTAAAGCATATTCCGGTGGTAAGATTCTCGTCTGATTCATTGCAGAATACGCCGCTGCCGTTGATGTAAGGCAAATACTCGCCTGCGGCATAGTCTGCATAATCATCAGAGATATTTGAAGTGCCGTTGATGCCCTGGTCCCATTCAATTTCCCAGTCTTCAGTATATAGCTTTGTGATATTTATCTTCATGTCAGCGCTTTCATTTATCACAGTCACATTATAGGGCACTCCTATCAGGATGTAATCGTAAATCTCAGGACCAAGGCTGCCGAAGCGCCATGCTTCCTCCAATGCGCTTCCTGACTCGGACGCATTTGAGCTTTCGTCAAACATTGCGTCAGGCGGCCCTGATGCAAGAAGGTCTACATTTATGTATCTGACACTTATGTTGCTGTCTGCCTTCCTTATCTCAAAGTCTATCTTACCCCCTCCTATTACAAGGGAGAAGGGGTCAAAGTCTTCCTCCTCTGCGCCTTCTCCGCCGCCGGGCATGCATGAATCATCGGGGTAAGGCACGCTGCATGAGCCGTCATTTTTGTTGATGAACATCATCATATCAATTTCGCCCAAATCTTCACCGTCAACACCCTTGGGGCTGAATGCCGTCAAATTAATATAGGTGGTTGCGCCCTGGACACCTTCCTGGCTCATGCCTTTCTGCAATGGAGCATATTGCTGGGTGAAGATATTTAGCTTCTTTACGCTGTAGTTGAGGAGGGGTATGGTAAGGGAACCGTTCTCGTCCTGGTTGCAGTCTGCCATCCAGGAGAAGTTGATTGCAGATCCCGGGAATTCAGAAGCTGGATATCTTAGCTCAATCTCAACGTGAGCCTGGCTTGCCCGTGTTCCTGACGCATTCTGCAGTACGAATTCCTTAAGGTTTGTCAGGAGCCTGCTTGCATCCTCCTTTCCCTCAAAACCTAGCGTGAGGTTGCGCGGCGAGCCCAGCAGCGGGTATAGCGTGAAATTAACCTGCTCAGGGGTCTGCCCATATGTAAGCGTAGTGGTCCTGAAGCCGCCAAGGTAATTCGTATCGCCTGAGCTGTTATCAGAAGCGGCTGCGAACAGCATGAGATTCGCGCCTATAACTGAGGCAGGAAGCGTCATGTTGTAGAACCCTGTGGTTGCATTGAATAAGTCGTTTATCGGCGGCCATTGCCACGCTCCCATGTTCTGCGGCAAAGTCGCACCTTTAAAAACCATGTTGCCGCCCTCTATCAGGTATGCTATCACAGTGAAGTTTGAATAGCTCTGCAGTTCCTGGGAAGAGTTGTGGAGATAGCCTGAAAGCTGGACAAACTGGGTTGTCATGTTGATGCCGGAGAGGTTAAGGAAAAGCGCTCCTGAGCTTTCCTGGACAACTGCATCAGCACTGCCTTTTGATGTCCTGGTGCCTGCTGAAAGGTTGACGAGGTCAATCTTACCCGGAAATGCAGGGCCGTTATTAGGATAAATCATGATTGAATAATTCCTGTCTACAGGCAGGAAAAACCTGTCGCTAAGCAATCCTGAGCCGCCTGTGGAAAATGTCTCCTTTACCGGGTAGCCAAGCGCGGTATCCTTTACCTGGTAGAAAATGCGGAAGGCAGTTGTATAGGGGTCATCAATGAGAGTAATAACATCGTAAGTGGATGTTGAGTAATACCAGTTGCCCGTAAAGGGGTCTCTGGCAAGCCCGTCAATATCAATGTTGTCAGGAAGGTTCACCTTGTCTTCGCAAATTCCGTATTCGTCTGAACTGCACCTCAGTATCTCTGTCTTGGCTTTCGGACCGTCGGTTGTATTAGCAGCCTCATAAACATAGCCTTGGTAGTAGAAGAGTTTCCTTGGAGAATAGCTGTTGTAATCCGGCCGCGTTACCCAGTTATGGAAAGTGAGGTTGTCTGCCCAGTATCTCATCACGGCATAAACTTGGTCTGTCTCATTTTTTGCATTTATGTAAAACATGTCTTCCGAAAGGACATAATCAATTCCGCCCACTTCAGTTGGCACTATGTTCTGGTCGCCGAGCGTCGCATTAGCTGTGCAGTTCATCCCGCCAACGCCCAAGATGCATTTCTCGATGTGCGTCTTGTTTACCAGGATGTATGAGTTATCAGGCGGGTAGTAAGCGACGTCATTTATGTTTGTAATATTGAGGTCGCAAAATGTCCTGTTGACTTCAAACGTCGCATTAAGAAGGATGAGGCAGTCAGAGTTGTTGATAAGCGCCCAGTAGGAAACATCGCTTTCATTCACCGGCTTCAGCCCTTCCCTGTACTCTCCGAGGGCAGCGGGAATCGAGATGTTCGTAACATCTACCGTGTCCTGCGTGCCGTGCTCAATGCCTACTGCTGAAATGTCCACTGTGATTGCCTGCTTAAGATAGAATGTTATCTCTGTGTTGTTCAGCATCTCCATATCAAAATAAGGAAGCTCGGGAAGGCTCTGGCCGATGTATTGTGCGAGCCCGTTGGAGTATTTCCTCAGCACAGGCTTATAGCTGTACTGCGGGTCAAACTGGGAAGAGCCAAGCCCCAGGGTGAAGTTGCCCTCATCCCCTGAGAGGACTGAAACCGAGTCAATAAGCGCAGGCGGCTGGTCTGGCAGGAACTGGTAAACCTCGATGCTCACATTGACGCTGCTCATGTTTGTGCCGTTTTCGTATTTTGTGTAGCCTACTAAGCTGAAAGAGTCTGCATAGGCGAGAGCGGATAGACCAAGCAGGAAAAATGCAAGCAAGAAAAGTAAAGCAACACACCTCATTTTACCTTAATATGGAATAAGTGCTATAAAAACCTTTCGGGAGAGGGCGCACGGAAAGTTTTTAAACCAGCAAACCGATAAAATACCTGATGAACGTCATTCTGATTGGCATTGTCATCGCTGCAAAGTTCCTTCTCCCTTTTCTTATGCTCAGGTTCCCATTCTGGGCTTCTGCAAGCAACTTCATTCTGGATACAATTGACGGCGATATTCTTATGCCTCTGGGGCTTGAATTCGGCACTTATCAGCTAATTGACAAGATAGCGGATTACGTCACCTACATACTTATGGTGGTTGCCGCAAGGAAATGGGAAATAAGAAAGCTTATCATAGGGCTGTTCGCCTTCAGGACAATTGGTCAGCTACTTTACTTTGCAACAGGCAATGAGGTGATATTCTTCTTTTTCCCGAACTTCTTGGAGCCGCTGTTCATAGTTTACTCTTTCCTTTTAATGCGGTACAAGAAGAATGCGCATGCCAAGTACAGGAAGCACATCATCCCGATATGGGCGTGCATAATACTTTACAAGATGTGGAACGAGTGGAACACCCACATAGCAAACATTGAGCTTTCGCAGGTTTTCTTCGGGTTTTGAAAATAGCCCGCCTGATTCTAACAGCCCCAGCCTCCTGATTTCTGAAGCCCTGATTGTCTTCCTTTACAGAATAATCAAAAAAGTTTATATAGGTGAAATATGATTTATATAAAATTGAAAAACGCAGTCCTGCCAAGGGCTGTTAAGCGAGGTAGCATTGTTGAATGAGGTGGCGTTAATGTATAGATTGCCTGTATGACAGATAAGCGTTTTCTTAGTCCGCAATTGGCGGGCAGCCATCCTGAGTTGAGAATAAGCCGCAGGCAATTGATCTGCCATTTGCTTGTTCCTTTTTTTGCTGCGTTCATCCTGATTGCAGCTAAAGCTATGGCTACAGAGTATAATGTATCTGACTGCCAGGAGCTTGATTCTGAGAACTCAGAATACACCCTGGAAAATGATCTTATTGCAGGAAGCAATTGTCTTAACGTAACTGCAGGCAACATTACGATTGACTGCTCAGGCCACACCATAACTTACGCAGTTAATTATTCGGGTCACGGTATTAAAATAAGCGGTGTGAATAACACTGCTGTAGAGAACTGTATCTTTGTGAAGGAAGACAATGAAGAGCCTGGTTCTGCTGCCATATACGAGGAGCTGGGCAATGACACTATTCTTATCAATAACACTGTCAATAGCGCAGGGGATTACTCATACGGAATAGTGCTGAAGAATGTTCAATTCGCAAATATCACCGGCAACAAGATTATATTGTCAGGTTCCTACGCGCATGGAATCAACCTATCATTTTCAGAATCAAACAACATCACCAGCAATGCGATAAATACCTCTACCGGAAACGATGCTTATGGCATAGCCCTTTCGGCCTCTGCATACAACAACATAACAGGCAATTTCATAAATACTAGCGGAACTTATAACGGTTATGGAATGTTCGTTTCAGAAGCCTCTCACAATAACTCATTTGAAAAGAATGATATTTTAGCAAAGGGCTCCCAAGGCAGTAATCTCGGGGTTTATTCTTATGGATCAGCGAATTTTATTGTTAGACAGAATGTTATTGCGACAAGCGGGACAAATAGCAATCATGGCTTATATTTACTCGGTAATTCTTATAAAAGCCATATTAGTTCGAATAAAATTCTTGCACAAGGAACAGGAGAAGACAACTACGGAATATACGTCAATGCCTCAGGGAACACCAACATCAGCTTAAACAACATCACAACAAACGGAACAAAAGAAAACTACGGAATACACCTCCT
>JAFGRH010000018.1 GCA_016935265.1 Candidatus Woesearchaeota archaeon
CAGCACCGCGGGCAGGACGCCGCAGGCATGGCTGTCTACAACCAAAAAACTGGTTCTGTTAACATAATAAAGGACAAGGGATTTGTCTACAATGTTTTCAATGAGAAAAACCTTCCCGCGCTTAAAGGCAGAATTGGAATAGGGCATACAAGATACCCTACAGCAGGCGTTAACAGCACAACAGAAGTTCAGCCATTCTTTACGCATGCCGCGAACGGAATAGCGCTCGCTTTCAACGGAAACATAATAAACTATCCTGTTCTGAAGGAAAGGCTGAGGAAGAAGAAAAAGCTTTACTTAAGTTCTGACTGCGATGCAGAAGCCCTGCTTCACATTTTTGCTGAGGAATACAGGAAAAAAGAGGGGGTTGCTTCTGTTTTCAGGGCTGTTTCCCGCATACATAATGAGGTTGTTGGAGCATACTCTGTAGTTGCGCTCATAGCAGGCAGGGGAATCCTCGCTTTCAAGGACCCTAACGGAATAAGGCCGCTCGTATTAGGGGAGAGAAAGAACGGCAGGAAAAGCTACGCATTTGCATCTGAAAGCATCGCCCTGACAATTCAGGGCTACAACAACATAAGGGACCTTAAGCCAGGAGAAGCTGTATTCATAGATATTAACAATAACGTGCATTCAAAAGTCGTTACAAAGGCAAAAAGCGCGCCATGCGTTTTTGAGTGGGTCTATTTCTCAACAGTTGAATCTGTTCTTGAGGGCGAGCCTGTCTACAATGTAAGGAAAAGGCTTGGCGAGGAGCTTGCAAAAAAGGTAAAGGAGCGCTGGCCTGACCTTCCGATAGACATAGTTATACCTGTTCCTGATACGAGCAGGCCTGCAGCAGCAGGGCTTGCAGAGGCGCTTAAGGTCCCTTACGGAGAAGGCCTTGTGAAGAACAGGTATGTTGGAAGGACCTTCATAATGCCGACCCAGAAAGTAAGGGAGTCCGCTATGGAGCTGAAGATGAAGCCCATTGAAGTAATGATAAAGGGCAAGAACGTGATGGTTGTTGACGACAGTATTGTAAGGGGAACAACGTCAAAGAGGATTGTCAAGCTTCTGCGCGCATCAGGAGCGAAGAAAGTTTACCTTGTCTCCACATTCCCCCCGATAAGGCATCCCTGCTTTTACGGTATAGACTTCCAGCATCAGGAAGATCTCATAGCTTACAAGAGGAAGATAAAGGAAGTTGAGAAGGAGATTGGGGCTGATAAGCTCATCTATATGGACATAGACGGGCTGAAGAGGGCGGTTGGAACTGATAAGCTTTGCATGGCCTGCCTTACAGGAAAGTACCCGACAACGATAAGAAACAGCAAGAGGCTTGCTAATATAAGGAAGGATGACATTAAGAGGATAGGGTGCTAAAATGGAAAAAATAATCCTTGTTGGGAACGGCGCAAGGGAAAATGCGATAGCAGACGCTCTGATAAAAGGGGGAGCAGAGATTTACGCTTACATGCAGCTTCTCAATCCGGGAATAAGAAAATCTGCGAAGAAATATGAGATAGGGAAGCTTGACGACAGCAGCGCAATAGTTAAGTTTGCAAAGGAAAACGAAGTTAAGCTTGCGGTTATAGGCCCAGAAGCCCCGCTGGCAGCAGGAGTTGTTGATGCTCTGGAGAAAGAGGGCATCGGCTGCGTCGGCCCGACTAAGGCGCTTGCACAGCTTGAGACAAGCAAGAGCTTCACAAGGGAGCTTCTTAAGAAGCATAACATTGACGTTTCTCCCAAATTTGGCGTTTTCATGGAAGCTAAGGGAATAGCTGAGTTTCTTGAAGAGCTCGGAACCTATGTCATTAAGCCAGACGGCCTTACAGGAGGAAAAGGGGTAAAAGTTTTCGGAGAGCACATAATGAGTCATGATGAAGGATTAAAGTACTGTGAGGAGGTTCTTGAAACGCACCCGCGCGTTGTAATTGAGGAGAAGCTTGAAGGAGAGGAGTTCAGCCTGCAGAGCCTGACAGACGGAGAATCATTCCTTCACTTTCCGCCTGTCCAGGACCACAAGAGGGCTTTTGACGGAGACAAGGGACCGAATACAGGGGGCATGGGCAGCTATTCTGATGCTGACTTGCTGCTTCCTTTCCTAGAGGATGAGGATGTGAGGGAAGCTGAAAAAGTAACAGAAAGGGTTGCAGCTGCGATAAAAAAGGATTATCGCCCTTACAGGGGCGTGATGTACGGCGGCTTCATTAAGACAGCAAAAGGAGTTAAGCTCATTGAATACAACGCGAGGCTTGGCGACCCTGAAGCGATGAATGTCCTTCCGCTGCTGAAAACAAATTTCACAGAGGTTTGCAAGGCAGTTGCAGAAGGAAAGCTCGGCAAAATTGACGCTGAATTTGAAAGGAAGGCAACTGTATGCAAGTACGTTGTTCCTGAGGGATATCCTGACAGTCCGAAAGCAGGCAGGATTGAGGTTCCAACATACGAGAAGGGCGGCATAAAGGCGCTTGTCTATTACGCTGCTGTTGACGAGAAAGAAGACGGAATCTACATGACCAAGTCAAGGGGCGTTGCTTTTGTCGGAATGGGGCGCTCGCTTCAGGAGGCAGAGAAAATTGCAGAGCAGGCTGCAGAAAAAGTGAAGGGCGGCGTTTTTCACAGGAAGGACATAGGTACAGAGAATCTGATAAGCAAAAGGATCGAGCATATAAGAAAAATAACGGGTGGGAAAAATGAAAGGAAATGAGCTTTTTTCTCCGCTAACAAAAAAAGCAACAAAGATTTTGCTGCTTGGAGCAGGGGAGCTCGGCAGGGAAGTGATAATAGAAGCCATGAGGCTCGGCATCGAGACCGTTGCTGTTGACCGCTACCTTAACGCGCCCGGACAGCAGGTTGCTCACAGAGCTTATACAGGAAACATGAAGGATGCAGGATTTGTCCGCGCAATAATTGAGAGGGAAAAGCCTGACGCGATAATACCTGAGATAGAGGCTATAAACCTTGACCTTCTTTTTGAGCTGGAAAAGGAGGGCTTCAATGTTATACCCAATGCCTTTGCAACCCATGCCGCAATGCAGCGTGAAAGGATACGTGATGTAATTGCGAAAAAGGCAGGTGTTCCCACTTCAAAATACCTTTACGCGAACACTCTTGAAGAGCTGGAAGAAGCGTGCGAAAAGATAGGGTATCCCTGCTGGGTTAAGGCAATAATGTCATCCTCTGGGCATGGCTCGAGCTTTGTCGAAAGCAAAAAGGACGTGAAGAAGGCTTACGAGAACTCAGTAAGAAATGCAAGGGGCGCAGGCGACAGGATGATTGTAGAGCAGCACATACCTTTTGACATCGAAGTTACTGAGCTTGCGGTAAGGCATTACGACGACAACGGCAAGGTAATAACAAGCTTCCCAAAGCCCGTCGGCCACTACCAGATTGACGGGGATTACCACTCAAGCTGGCAGCCGGCAGAGGTTTCCGAAAAGGTTGAGAAGGATATTTACCGCGCTGCAGAGAAGATAACATCTGCGCTTGGCGGCGTTGGCTTGTTTGGCTGCGAGCTTTTTGTGAAGGACGGCAAGGTATACGGGAACGAGTGCTCGCCAAGGCCGCACGATACAGGCATGGTAACTCTGGCAACGCACCAGTCAGGATACTCTGAGTGCGGCCTTCATGTAAGGGCTGTGTGCGGGCTTCCTGTTCCAAGCGTGAAGGACGGCGAATTCAATGTGATACCGCCTCTAAAGCCTGGCGCGTCCCATGTAATACTTTCTCCCTGCGATGGCTGGGTTCCTGGAATGAGAAACCTGAGGAAGGCAATGGGCAATGACATATCGCTTTTCATCTTCGGAAAGCCTGAAGCGCATATCAACAGGAGGATGGGGGTTGTTGTTGCCCTCGCTGACAAAGTTGAAGACGCAAAGAAGAAAGCTGAGAAGGCTGCCCACTACATAGAGATTCAGACCCAGCAGCAGAAGTGGCTGCCTCAGCAGGAGAAGAGGATGCACCTAACATGAAAAAGCTCTACACGCCGAAAAGCGAACCGATGAGGTTAGCCTGCTTCATGTCCGGTGTTGGAACTAACGTCATAAAGATAATTGAGCGGCAGCACGCGCTTGGGGATAAATCGCCTTTCAAAGTGGTTGCTGTATTCAGCGATGTCAAGGACCCTGAGAAAAGCAACGCTGAAAAAATCGCAAGGGAGTACGGAATTGAATATTTCTGCAGAGACATAGCCGATTACTACAGGGAGAGGAAAGCAGAGAGAAAGGACATGAAAGTAAGGAGAAGCTACGATGCAGAGACAAGAGAGTTCCTTGAGAAGCAAAATGTTGATGCTGTCGCGCTTTGCGGATACAACAGCCTGATTACAGAGGAAATTTTCGGAAGCTACCCGACGCTTAACGTTCACCCAGCAGACCTGAGAAAAAAAGACAGCGCAGGAAAAAGGATGTACGCAGGATATAATGGAGCCGCTACAATCAGGGCTGCTATTGCAAACTTAGAGGAAGCTGTTGCCTCAACTGTCCACCTTGTAACAGAGAAGGTTGACGGCGGGCCGATAATACTGATTTCGAGGCCGCTTGAGATTGACATAAGCAAGGAGGAAAGAATCAACCCTGCCATGGTCAAGGCGATATCAGAGAATTACCTTGATGACCTTAAGAAGGCTGGTGACTGGGTAATTTTCCCGAAAGCAATAGAAATGCTGGCAGAAGGCAGGCTTGCAATTGAGGATGATACAATATACATCGATGGTGAGAGGTATGATGATGGCTGTCAGCTTGGCTGAAAAGCAGAGGATAAGGGAGGAGACCCTGCAGGAAAGAAGGAGAATGGCTGAGAAGGACGTGGCTGAAAAAAGCGCTGCAATAACTGAAAAGCTGCTGGCTCTGCCTGAGTTCAGGAAAGCTAATACCGTGATGTTCTACCACTCTACAAAAAAAGAAGCAGGCACGAGAGAAGCTATCAGCGCTGCTTTCAAGGCCGGCAAGGCTGTGCTGCTTCCTGTAACTGATGAAAATGAGATTCTTGCTTGTGAGTATAAAGAAGACGAAGAACTTGTGGCTGGCCGTTACGGCGTTCTCGAGCCAAAAGAGAAAAGGGCAGCGGAAGAATTTGACTTGGCTGTTGTGCCGGGAATAGCCTTTGACAAGGAAGGTGGCAGGATAGGCTACGGCAAGGGATATTATGACAGGTTTTTGAAAGAAGTTAGGGCTAAAAAGATAGGGCTTGCCTTTGATTCCCAGCTGGTCCAAAAAATACCTATGAGTGATAAAGACGTTCCAATGGACATCATAATTACTGAGAGCAAAGTGATCAGGAATGAAAAAAAGTAAGGGAAAAGCGAAAAAAGTGCAGGGCCGCGGCTCGAGGAAATGGCTTATCTGGAGCGTTGCCATAATAATATTGGTCCTGGCGCTGATACTGAGGAGCTACATCTTCCTTCTGGTGCTTATTAGCCTTAACGTCCTTACCAGCACGCTGCTGAGGTCTCTCAGAAGAAACCAGATAGGGATTGAGATGGTGATGTTCAGCACTGTGATGAGCGGCGTGCTTTACGGCGCAACAATAGGCGCCATAATGGGTGCAGTATCGATGATTATTGACTATACTTTTGCCACAAGGATTTCGCCATTCGCCCTGATAACGATACCAAGCTATGCAGCAGTCGGCTTTATCTCGCCGCTTCTCAGTTTCATGAGCATAACAACGCTCGGCATAACAGTAACCGTAGCTTACGTTGTAATCAGCAACCTGATAATAGTCGGGCTTATGGGAGGACAGCTCCACAAGAGCCTGCGCTTTGGCATAAGTGACATAGCATTTAACGCGTTGATTTTCGCGACAGTGGCGCCATTTGTTTTGAAA
Source organism: Candidatus Woesearchaeota archaeon (assembly GCA_016935265.1). Lineage (GTDB taxonomy): Archaea > Nanobdellota > Nanobdellia > Woesearchaeales > UBA10216 > JAFGRH01. Next base: position 5,812 of record JAFGRH010000018.1, read on the forward strand.
ATACTTACTTGAGGTGGGAAAATGATGGAAATGATGGACAGAAAGCTTAAGGAAGCAGACCCCGAGATAGCAAAGGCTGTGGAAGGCGAGCTGAACTGGGAAAGGGAGACCATACACCTCATTCCGTCTGATAACCTTGCAAGCAGGGCTGTTTTGGAAGCCCTCGGCTCTGTTTTCGACAACAGGTATTCTGAGGGGTATGCGGGAAAGAGGTATTACGGAAGCCAGGAATTCGTTGACAGGGCGGAAACGCTTGCGATTGAGCGCGCTAAAAAAATATTCGGGGCAGAGCACGTGAACATTCAGTGCTACTCAGGCAGCCCGGCAAACCTCGCAATCTATTTTGCGCTGCTTAACCCGGGCGACAAGGTCCTTGCGATGGACCTTACCCACGGCGGGCATCTCACGCACGGAAGCCCTGTGAATTTCACCGGAAGGAGTTATAATTTTGTCCACTACGGTGTTGACAGGGAAACTGAAAGGATAGATTACGCTGCTGTCAGGGAGATGGCGATTAAGGAAAAGCCAAAGCTGATAGTTTCAGGCGCCACAGCTTACTCAAGGCAGATTGACTTCAAGAAGTTCGCGGCGATTGCAAAGGAAGTAGGTGCAATGTCAATGGCAGACATCTCGCACATAACAGGGCTGATAATAGGGGGAGTCCATCCTTCGCCTTTCCCTGAGACTGATGTTGTTATGACAACTACTCACAAGACCTTAAGGGGACCGAGGGGAGCGATGATAATGTGCAAGAAGGAATTCGCCGAGAAGATAGACAAGGCAGTATTTCCCGGAATGCAGGGCGGCCCCCATGACCACGCAACAGCAGCAAAGGCAGTTGCATTAAAAGAAGCGATGCAGCCTGAATTCAAGGATTACGCCGCCCAGATAGTTAAGAATGCAAGGGCACTTGCGAAAGGGCTTATTGAAAACGGGATTAAGCTAGTCAGCGGCGGAACGGACAATCACCTAATACTGATTAACCTGACGCCAATTGAGAAAGGGCACGGAATATTTGCGCAGAAGGCGCTCGAAAAGGCGAACATTACTGTGAACAAGAACACCATACCATACGAGCCCTCTACGCCTTTCTACCCGAGCGGCATAAGGATAGGCACGCCGACTATAACGACAAGGGGCATGAAAGAGCCTGAGATGGCAGCAATAGCTGACATGATGGCTACAGTTATCAAGGAAACTGAAAAGTACAGCCTGCCGGCAGAGAAGGCTGAAAGGAAGCCATATCTTGAGAAGTTCAGCTCAGAAATATCGCAGAACAGCAAGATTAGGAAGGTTAGGGATGATGTAATTAAGCTTAGCAGGAGGTTTCCCGTTTACGAAGGGCTAACCTACGTTTAAAATGACAGCACAAATACTCGACGGAAAAAAAGCAGCAGAGGAAATACGTGCTTCTCTGAAGAAAGAGATATCCTGCATGCCAAAAAAGCCAGGGCTTGCCGCAATAATCGTTGGCGATAATCCTGCCTCAAAGCTTTATGTCGGCATAAAAAGGAAGACCTGCGATGAGGTAGGCATCTACTCCGAGCTGCACGAGCTTCCTGAAGCGACAAGCGAGGAAGACCTGCTGAAGCTTATAAGGAAGCTGAATGGTGATGAAAAGATAAACGGCATACTCATACAGCTACCGCTGCCGAAGCACATAAATGAGGAGAACATATTTTCAGAGATAGCGCTTGAGAAGGATGTTGACGGATTCCACGCTGTGAACATGGGCAGGCTGATGAGGGCAGAAGAGCGTGTTGTTCCATGCACTCCGAAGGGCGTCATAAGGCTTCTGGAGAAGTACAACATTGAGATAAAGGGAAAGAATGTTGTTATTGTCGGCAGGAGCAAGATAGTAGGAAGACCGCTTGCCTTAATGCTTCTCAACAGGGACGCTACAGTCACAATATGCCACACCAAGACGCAAAACTGCTCAGAGAAGACAAGGATGGCAGACATACTTATTGGAGCTGCCGGCTGTCCGAAGCTAATAAGGGCAGACATGGTAAAAGATGGAGCTGTTGTTGTTGACATAGGAACAACAAAAGTGGAAAACAAGCTTGTCGGGGATGTTGATTTCGATTCTGTTAAGGGAAAAGCAAGCTGGATAACCCCTGTTCCCGGCGGCATTGGACCAATGACGGTTGCAATGCTGCTGGAAAACACGGTCCAGGCTGCGAAGAGGGAAAAATGACGACTTACAAGGATGCTGGAGTTGATATCGCAACAAAGGAAAAGGCGATTGAAAGTATAAAGGAGTACTCAAAAAGCACATTTACTGAAGTCTCTGCCTCTTCATCAACTATGTTCAAGTTCGGCGGCGGGATAGACATCAGCAAGCTAGAAGAGAAGGACCCTATGATAATCCTGAGCACAGACGGCGTCGGAACCAAGATGATGGTTGCCGAGATGATGAACAAGTGGGACACAGTTGGACTGGACATTGTGCACCACTCTGTAAATGACATCCTTACATCTGGCGCGAGGCCGCTTTTCTTCCTTGACTACATTGCTTCTGCAAAGCTGGACTCAGTGATACTTGTTGAAATTGTCAAGGGAATTTCAAAAGCCTGCAAGGCGCTCAGCATAGTTATGGCTGGCGGCGAGACAGCAGAGATGCCGGGCGTTTACGAAAAAGGCAGGTATGAGCTTGTCGGAACAATAGGGGGTGTTGTTGACCGCGGCAATATTATTGACAGCTCCAAAATAAAAGAAGGAGATGCGCTGATAGGCCTTGCCTCAAACGGACTGCACACTAACGGCTACAGCTTGGCGAGAAAGATACTTTTCGAGGACAACAGCCACAAGCCTGATGACAAGCTTGAGGAGCTAGGAGAAACAGTAGGAGAGGCTCTCCTCAAGCCGCACAGGGAGTATGCGAGCATCGTGCTTCCGCTGATAAAGAAGAGGATTGTCAAGGGAATAGCACACATAACAGGTGGCGGCTTCCCTTCAAACATTCCAAGGGTTATTCCGAAAGGTCTTGGCGTCGAGATAAAGGAGGGCTGGCCTGTTCCGCCTATTTTTACCCTGCTTCAGAACCTTGGAAAGGTTCCTGAGGATGACATGAAGAAAACTTTCAACATGGGCATAGGAATGGTGCTTATTGTTACAAAGGAAGATGCAAAAAAGGCAATCGAAGAGCTAAAAGAGGGGACGATAATAGGAAAAGTAGTGAAAGGCGAGGGTGTTAATTATGTGGGCAGTTGAAGTATTTGCAAAAAAGGAAAGCAAGGACGAGAATCTTGTAAGAAGCATACATGAAGACTTAGGAATTGACGTTAAGAACGCTTACTCGAGCAATGTTTACTACTTCTATGATGACTGCACTGAGCAGCAAAAGAAGGACGTAGCTGAAAAAGTGCTCACAGACCCTGTAATACAGGACCATGCATTTATTCCGAGAAAGAAGGAAGCGTGGATTGTTGAGGTTGCTTACAAGCCAAATGTGACAGACCCGATAGAGCAGAGCATAATCAAAGCAGTCAATGATATAGGGGTTGAGATGAGCTCTGCATCTGCGGCAGTAAGGTACTTCTTCCCTGCTGAGATGGATGAAAATGAAATCAGGAAGATATGCACAGAGATGCTTGCAAACGAGCAGGTGCAGGAGTACAGGATTGGAAAGGGCGGGCTTAAGGCAGAGGGAAAAAGGCTCAAAAAAAGCACGTCAGAGGGCGAAGTAAAGGAGATTGAGCTTCTAGGAGCGGATGACGACGAGCTTCTCAGGATAAGCAGGGAGGGCATTCTCTCGCTGAACCTTGCTGAGATGAAGCAGATAAGGGACTATTTTGAGAAGGAGAAGAGAAACCCTACTGACGCAGAGCTTGAGACAATAGCCCAGACATGGAGCGAGCACTGCAAGCATAAGACTTTCACAGGAGATGTCCTTCTTGTCAATAACGGCAAGGAGGAGCGCATTAAAAACCTGCTTAAGTCAACGATAATGGCAGCCACAAATGATGTTGGCAGGAAAAGGAAGTGGCTTGTCTCTGTTTTCAAGGACAACGCAGGCATAATAAAGTTTGATGAAAATTACCACCTAGCGTTTAAGGTTGAGACGCACAACCACCCTTCTGCTTTGGACCCTTACGGCGGATCTGCGACAGGAATAGGCGGCGTCATAAGGGATGTTCTCGGCGCCGGGCTCGGCGCAAAGCCGGTATTCAACACGGATGTCTTCTGCTTTGCAATGCCTGACTACAATGAAAAGCTGCCGAAGCACATCCTGCACCCGAAAAGGACTTTCAAGGGGGTCGTTGCAGGTGTTCGGGACTACGGCAACAGGATGGGCATTCCTACAATTAACGGCTCAATACACTTTCACGAGCGCTACCTCGGCTCGCCGCTTGTTTTCTGCGGCACAGGAGGGATAATGAAGAAAGGAGATGAGGAAAAGAAGCCGAAGAAAGGTGATTTGGTTGTTACAATGGGCGGGAAGACAGGAAGGGACGGCATCCACGGCGTTACATTTGCTTCTGTGGCTCTCGAAGAGTCTTCCCCCACAACTGCAGTGCAGATTGGGAACCCGATAGAGGAAAAGCGTATGCTTGACGCACTGCTGCAGGCTCTGGATAAAAGGCTCTACACTGCAATAACCGACTGCGGAGGAGGCGGCTTCAGCTCTGCAATAGGCGAGATGGGAAAGGAGCTAGGAGTTGAGGTTTGGCTTGATAAAGCTCCGCTTAAGTACATGGGGCTTAAGCCGTGGGAAATCTGGGTTTCTGAGTCGCAGGAAAGGATGATTGTTTCTGTTCCTGAAAAGAACATTGAAGAGCTGAAGAAGATTTGCGGCAAGGAAGGGACAGAGATGAGCATTATAGGCAGGTTCACCGGCGACAAAAAGCTTGTCATAAAATACAAGGAGAAGCTTGTTGTGGACCTTGAGATGCCTTTCCTGCACGGCGGGCTGCCGAAAGAGGAAAGGAAGGCGGTGTGGGAGAGCAGCAGAAACAAAGAGCCTGATGTTAATGAGAAAGAAAGCTATGATGAAGACCTTAAAAAAATACTTTCAAACCCTACCGTAGCGAGCAAGGAGTGGGTCGTGAGGCAGTACGACCACGAGGTTCAGGGCTGCTCCATAATGAAGCCGCTCCTCGGCGCAAATAATGACGGACCAGGCGATGCTTCAATCATAAAGCCTTTCGAGTCAGAAAAGGCTGTTGCCGTGTCAAACGGCATGAACATAAGGTACGGGCTGGTGGACAGCTACTGGATGGCTGCATCTGCAATAGATGAGGCACTGAGAAATCTTGTTGCTGTAGGCGGAAACATAGAGCACACTGCATTGCTTGACAACTTCTGCTGGGGAAACACAGACCAGCCTGAAAAGCTCGGAAGCCTTGTTATGGCGGCGAGGGCGTGCAGGGACATCGGAACAAAGTACTCGCTTCCGTTCATATCAGGGAAGGACAGCCTGCACAACGAGATAATGATTGAAGGAAAGGGAATAAACATTCCTGATACGCTCCTTATATCGGCAATATCTGTTATGGACCCCAAGAACGCGGTAAGCATGGATATTAAGGAAGACGGCAGCGTTGTTTTCATCGTCGGGAAAACCTATGACGAGCTCGGCGCAAGCCAGTTTTACAACCTGTTCGGCGAAATTGGACTGAATGTTCCCAAGGTAAGACCCAAGGAAGGGCTTGAAAACATGGAAAAGCTTTCCCGCGCAATCAGCAAAGGGCTTGTAAGGAGCTGCCACGACTGCAGCGAGGGCGGAGTTGCTGTTGCCTTGGCAGAGATGTGCTTTGCAGGCGGAATAGGCATGTCTGTCTGCCTTGACAATGTTCCTTTCGAAGGGGAAAGGAGGGACTACAAAGTTCTTTTCTCAGAGTCAAACAGCCGCTTCATTGTTGAAGTGGCAAAAGGAAAGGAAGGCGAATTCACAAAGATAATGGGCAATTCAGCTGCCATTATGGGAAAGACAGGAGGGAAAGCCATTTCTGTCGAGTCAAAAGGAAAGACAATAATCAGCAGCGATATTAAAGAGCTTAAGGAGGCGTGGCAGAGGCCGCTAAAATGGTAAGAGCACTAATACTGAGGAGCGCGGGAATAAACTGCAATGACGAGACAGAGAAAGCTTTCCAGCTTGCAGGGGCGGAGACCGAGCAGGTCCACATCAATGAGATAATAAGCGGGGCAAAGAAGCTTGATGATTACCAAATACTAGCAATTCCGGGCGGGTTCAGCTATGGCGACGACCTCGGCGGCGGGAAAATACTGGGGAACGAGCTTTCCAACAGGCTTAAGGAGCAACTGCACAAGTTTGTTGCGGACAAGAAGCTTGTAATTGGTATATGCAACGGGTTCCAGGTTTTGGTAAAGACGGGCATACTTCCCTGGGAGGGCGAGCAGACTGTAACACTTGCCCAGAACAACTCAAAGAAGTTCGAGTGCAGGTGGGTGAGGCTAACAAAGATGAAAGACTGCGCATTCACAAAGGGAATAGACGGGATGTACCTTCCTGTTGCGCACGGAGAAGGAAAACTTGTTACAAAGGACAAAGATGTGCTTGAAAAGCTTCAGAAACAGGTTGTTTTCAAGTACTGCGATGAGAAGGGAAATGAAACATCAGAATATCCTGACAATCCGAACGGCTCGGTTGAGAACATCGCAGGCATATGCAACGAGACAGGAACCGTGATGGGGATGATGCCACACCCTGAAAGGCACCTCAGCTTCATGAACAGCGCAAACTGGACAAGGAACGGGAAAAAAATTGGCGACGGGCTTAAGATATTCCAGAATGCGGTTGAATATGCAGAAAAAAACCTGGTGGGAAAATGAAAATACTCGTGATATTCGGAAGCAAAAGCGACAGGGAAGTTTATGACAGGGTAGCCAAAAGGCTGGAGGAGAAAGGCTGCGATTACGAGCTCAGGATAGCCTCTGCTCATAAGACTCCTGAGCTTGTTGATGAAATAATGAAGAAGGATTACGGTGGCATAATAGCGGGTGCGGGGCTTGCCGCTCACCTTCCAGGAGTTGTTGCCTCAAAAAAGCTATGCCCTGTAATAGGCGTTCCCTGCACAGGGGCTTATGACGGGCTTGATGCTTTCCTTTCCATAGTGCAGATGCCGCCGGGCATTCCTGTATTAAGTGTTGGGGTGAATAACGCAGAGGGCGCTGCTGAAGCTGCTGCCAAGATTTTGAAAGGCTTCTCTGAAGTAAACATTGTTGGGGAGGAAAAGGCTGAAAAAGTTGCAAGAGTGCTCGGAGAGCTTGGCGTTAAGTTCAAAAAAGGCAGTGGTTTTGAAAAGGACAAGGTAAACCTTGCTTTGGTTAAGCTTGGCGAGAAGGCTGAAGAGAGGGAGGAGCTTATTATTTACTGCCCTGTCGGGGATACAACAGCAAAGGATGCGCTGAAATCAGCTGAAGCAGCAGGTTCTGGGCTGTGGGTTGGAGTGAATGCTGCTGAGAACGCTGCAGTTGCTGCAGCCGAGATTATTGGCGGCAAGCTTGATGATTACAGGGAGAAAATCGCTAAAAAGGTTATCGATGCAGACATGGAGGAAGGAAAATGATAGCTCCTGAAAAGATAAAAGAACAGCTCGGAAAGACCTTGGATAAGACTGACTTCAGGGGGCTAGGTGAGAAGTACGCGGGAAAGGTAAGGGACAACTACACAAAAGGGAACCGCATGACGATAATAACCACTGACAGGATTTCTGCTTTTGACCGCGTGCTTTGCACGATTCCTTTCAAAGGGCAGGTCCTTAACCAGATGGCTGTCTTCTGGTTTAACAAGACAAAGGACATTGTAAGGAACCACATGATAAGCGCTCCTGACCCTAATGTGATGGTTGTTGAGAAGTGCGTTCCGATTCCTTTAGAGATGATTGTGAGGAATTACGTTACAGGAGTTACCAAGACTTCAATCTGGTATAATTACGAGAAAGGCGTGAGGAATTTCTGCGGGAACCAGCTGCCTGAAGGGCTGAAGAAGGACCAGAAGCTGCCTGAAATAATATTAACGCCGACAACCAAGGCAGAGCACGGCGAGCATGACGAGTCAATAAGCCCGGGGGAGATTGTGGAAAGGGGCATACTGGAGAAAGAGGAGCTTGAGAAGCTCAGGGAAATATCCTTTAATTTGTTCAGGCGCGGCAGGGAAATCGCTGCAAAGCAGGGCATAATACTTGTGGACACTAAGTACGAGTTCGGGAAACTTGGCGATGAGATTGTTTTGATAGATGAAATCCACACGCCTGACTC
>JAFGRH010000019.1 GCA_016935265.1 Candidatus Woesearchaeota archaeon
TAGAAACGCAGCTGGAACAGATTCAGGGAAAATATGGGGGGCTTTTCGTCCCGCCGGCAAGAAAGCCTACAAAAGATTGGCCAGGGATGGAGCTTCAGAAAGTGCTTTTGGTAAGGTCTAACGACGATCCGAGCAAGTCCGAGCACAGAAAATTCAGGGAAATCTACCGCGCCCTAAGAAGAGAGGAAATTATGCCTCTCAGCGAACTTAATGTAAACGGGAGGCCGCTGGATGTCCACATACTTAACTGCGTAGAAACTGCTGCAACAGATGTTATGATGCGCATGGGGTATTCGCGCTAACCGCTCTTAACTCTTCTTGCCTTCGGAACAAAATTAAGAACTTTTCCTTCTATCAGCTTTCCGCAGCCGACGAAGTCCTTGCCGCACTTAAGGATTACAAAGCCCCTGCTTTCTGTTTCAACGTCCAAATCCTCGCCGTGGAGCCAGGCTGAGAGCTGCTCATTTGTTATTTCAACAGCATTCTTCTTTGCTTTTGGGCCGAGGAGCTGTGCTCCCTCAATGCTGAGCCTGAGCTCGTAATTCCGAAGCTCGCCGATGTAAAGCCCGAGGGAATTAAGCCTAAGCTTATCAAGATTGAGCTTTTCTATGTCCCTGTTAACAATAAAAAGGTCGCCATCCTTCCTCAGGAGGTAGAAATAATCTTTCGGAAGCCCTGCGCCCCACTGCGCCTCAGCAATTTGGGAAATCTCTTTTACTCGCTTTGCGTTAAGAAAATCGAGAGTGTGCACTTAAACACCCCACAGCGGATTTTCCTTTCTCATAATCAAAGCTATTTCCTTTATTATTTCAACTTCAATTGGACTGAGGTATTTTTTTAGCGCCTTAAGCTTCCTGAAGTCATCCTCAGGTATGGCGCTGTAAAGGACATCCCCTCCGTTAATCTGCCTTCCGACCATTACCCTGTCAAATGAAACTGCAACGCGGCTTCCTGCCTCTGCAGAGCTTATGCTCTCCTTTTCAAGCTGGATGCTCCTCGCAGATGTTATCTGCTTTCCTTCCTTCATAAGGGGCGTGTCAACCCTTAATGTGCCTCCTTCAACATCAACACCGACAACTGCAGGGTTGCTCTGCCTGAAGACGTACTCCTTAAGAAGCCTTATCTTGCAGGGAGTTATCAAAATTGCCAGCTCCTTCTGCTGCTGCTTTTTCCTTTCCTCATCCCGCCACTTCTCAAGCCTGTCGATTATGTTGTAGATTACATCGCCGGTTATTATCTTGACGTCTTCTTCATCGTGACTTGCATCTTCGGATAACTCAACATTAAAGCCCATAACAACGCTGAGCAGAGGGTCTTCCTCGTAATTACTCCTAGCGTCAAGAATATCCTTATGATTTATGTTTCCTATGGAAACTTTCTTCACAGGAATCTCCTTTTCCTTAAGCAGCCTGACAACCGCTTCCAGGGAGCCGAGGGAATCTGCCTTTACCACAACCCCTTTCGGAGTGGTTTCGAGGGCAACCTCCTCTACCTCGTGCATAATTGCCTCCTTTGTCTTTTCGACGTTCTCCTTGGCAGACCTTACAGGCATGCCTGCAACTGCTGTTTCTATCCCTATCGCAGAAATCTTAACGCCTGCCGCAGCGCTTACCTGCTTAACAGGCTTGAACTTAGCCTTCTTATCGCGCATCTCTGCAAGGGGCATTGGCTCGAAAAGAGCCTTTACTTTTGTCGTTATGGGCTCGCCAAGAGTGCCGATTACAATGACATCGTCCTTCCTCAGCGTGCCGTCATAAAGTATAACGTCAAGAGTGGTTCCGAGGCCCTTGTCCTTTTTGACCTCGAGAATAGTGCCTTTTGCAGGTCCCTGCGCGGTGTAGTGGAGCTTTTCCTCAAGGAATTTCTGGGCAAGCCCGCTTATCACCATGAGAAGCTCGGGAATGCCCTCACCTGACTTTGCAGAGCAGGGAACAATTGCAATCTGCTTTGTGTAGTCGTCAACCCGGTCAAACCTTTCAGAATCAAACTCCATTCCTGAAAGACTGGCTACAAGCTTGTAAAGCTTTGTGTCGAGCTCCTGCTTTACGTTATCGCTCTGCTCACTGATTGTTTTCATCAGAGAGCAGCCGCTTCCATCAGAAGCGCGCCAGCCTGAAATGATGTCAGCCTTATTGGCAGCTATTATGAATGGCGTCTTGTAGTGCTTAAGGATATCAATTGCCTCTAAAGTCTGCGGCTTGAAGCCCTCGTTGATGTCAACAACAAGGATTGCTATGTCTGCGAGGTTCCCGCCGCGCTTTCTTAAGTTGGTAAAGGCTGCGTGCCCCGGCGTGTCAATGAAAAGAAGCCCTGGAATTGTGAAGCTCATATTTACTGTGCTGAGAAGGCTGCCGCAGACTTTTTGGATTACATCAAGGGGTATAATGGAAGCTCCTATTGACTGAGTTATCTGCCCTGGTTCAGAACGGACAATAGCGGTGCCCCTAATCTTGTCAAGTATACTGGATTTGCCGTGGTCAACATGGCCAAGCACAGCACATATAACTGAGCGTAGCATAGCAGAGAAGGAGCAGAGGGGGGCTTTTAAAGATTTCGGGTTACAAAAGGTTTTTATTAGCAGCAGTTGTCCAGCCGTTTATGCGGATACTCACAGAGGGAAAAGCGAAGTTTTACGCGCCAACTGCTAAAATAGTCTCAAAAGACATGCCGGTATTCTATAACCCTGTCATGAAGACAAACAGGGATATTGCTGTTGCAATAGTTGCCTCTTCAGGGAGGAAGATGAGAATAGCCGACCCTCTGGCAGGGACAGGAATAAGGAGCATAAGGATTCTGCTTGAGGCAGGGAAGAACGCTGAAAGCATCGCAATCAATGACGTTTCGCCTTCTGCTGTAAGGCTGATTAAGAAGAATTTAAGGCTGAACAAGCTAAGCGGGAAGAAAATATCAATAGCAAACACAGAGGCTAACAAGTTCCTTCTGGAAAGCAAAAGCTTTGACTACATAGACATAGACCCGTTCGGATATCCCGGCATTTTTCTCGAGTCTGCAATCAAAAGAATCTCGCAGAAAGGAATAATTGCAATTACTGCAACTGATACCGCCGCATTAGCGGGAACAGCGCCAAAAGCGTGCATGCGGAAGTACTGGGCAATCCCGCTTAGGAATGAGCTGATGCATGAGATAGGGCTTCGAATAATGATAAGGCGCGTGCAGATAACCGCTGCTGCCTTTGAAAAGGCTGCCGTTCCTGTGCTATCTTATTTCAAGGACCACTATGCGAGGGCATTTTTCAGGATGGAGAGGGGCGCAAGCAAGGCAGACAGCATCCTAAAGCAGCACAAGATGTTCTTTTACTGCAGCAAGTCAATGGAGCGCGGAATAGGAACGGCGTGCCAGAGCTGCGGCGAGGGAAAAGAGGTAGCCGGCCCGCTCTGGACAGGTCCGCTGTGGGAGAGGGAAACTTTAATCAGTGCAATGAAGAAAACCTGCAATAAAGAAACAAGGAAGTTCCTGGGAACAATTGCAGAAGAAGCAAGGGTGGATTCTGTAGGCTTCTACGACATCCATAAAGTCTGCAAAAGCTTGCAGATTGCCGCGCCAAAGACAGCAGAGATAATGAAGCGTCTCAGGAAGCGTAAAATAAAAGCCGCAATGACTCACTTCAGCAACAGGGGGATAAGGGCTAATGCGGGCATAAAAGAAATCAAAAAGTTTATAAAAGCAGCGAGCGCAAATTAAGACGAGGGGAAATAATGAAAAAGGTGATGCTTTTACTGATGTTAGTATCAGCTGCTCTACTTTCTTCAGCCTGTGAAATGACAGGAAACATTGTCTGGCAGGACGACCAAACCGCTCCCCTGCTAACAATAGGCAACGTAAGGATTCTTGACACAGAGGCGACATTTGAGTGGACAACAGATGAGACATCGACATCAGTATTCTCAATGGGCTCGGATTCCAGGTATTTTGAAGAAGCCACCTCATTCGAAACGACAATAACAGGGCTCCAGCCAAACACTAGGTATGATTATCAGATAAGCGCCTGCGACAGGTTTCAGAACTGCGCAATGTACAAAAAATATTTCGTAACTGCCCTTGAAAGAAATGAGGCGCCGCAGCCTGAACAAGAAGAGCCTGTGAGCCAGATTACAGGGGCTGTGGTAAGCGTTGACGCAGTAGAGGGGATGAAATCAGTAGCGATTGCTTTGATATATGCGCTTCTCGGGATAGCGGTAATGGCAGTAGTAGTCAGGGCAACTTACACAAAAGTAAGCAGCATAGGAGACCCTACGGAGAGAAAACTTAAGCGCGAGATAGGGGAAGCAGAGAAGATGCTAAGTTCTGACGTACAGGCTGCTTACCAGCCCTACAAGAACGCAAGGGCTCTCTACAGCCAGCTCACAGCCTCTCAGCAGGCAAAATATTATGACAGACTGGTTGCAGCTTACCTGAGCCTGGCACAGCACTCAAAGGCAAAAGAAGCCCATGCCCTTGCAGACAAGTACATAGCAGGAACAATAACAAAAAGAGAAATTGAAAGGCTGAGAGAGCTTCTTACCTAGCCAATCGCCCTTCTCACATCAACTGCCTCGGCACTGCTAACGCCTGTAAGTGAGGCAAGGTCCTTCTCAAGGGGCTCTGTATCGCCCTTCTTTTCATCCATGGAGAAGGTTATCATCAGAGCGTTAAGGCCAAAAGCTATTGGCTGCTTCTCTGTCTTCAGAATGCTGCCAACAGAAGAAATTTTCGGAGAAGCCTGCTCCAAAACCCAGTCAAGATTGACATCTGGGGACTCTGGCATAATCTTAATCGTTATCAGAACAGTCGCCATCTTTGCATCCATCACATCCTTCGCATCCCATAAAGCACCACCTAGTTTGGTCCTGTAAAGCCGCATTTAGGGCAGGTATACTTTACAGCATTCTCCCTGCACGACTTGCACCTTACAATCTCGTACTTCCCGCACTCAGGGCACATAAACCTGGTAACAGAAAGGTTTGTTATCTTCTTTTTGCAGGACAAACAAAAAACGTCAGCCATACAGGCTGGAATTTGGGAGGGGTTTAAAAACTTTACCAATTTGCCAAAGTGCAAACGTTTTTATACTAAAATAAGTGCCAAAAGGCAAAAGGGGTGGTCTTATGGCTAAAAAGGAGAATAAGAACGAGTTTTCTTCTATTGCGGGAACGGTTGGCGGCGTTACTGTGGGAATGATTGCGCTCATAGTGATATTTGCATCGGAAAACGCGTGGGTTATCGCTCCTGTTGTTGCCTTCATGGCTGTTATGGGAATGACGCTTGGCTACTTTGCAAGCAGGAAAAGATAAGTATATAAAGCACAATAGGGAGCATTAAAGCAAAAGGGGACAAGCTTATGGGCGCTGGCAAAAACAAGAAGAATGATGACGTTCTTGTAAGGCTTATGAGAAAAAACAAGGTCCAAGAATCTGAAAAGATAAGGCTTGAGGAGCCTGACTTCCTTAAGGAGATAGACCTCGGGATAGAGCACGAGCCTGAGGATGACACAAAGCTCTGGCTGAGCGACGGAAGAGTCGTCAAGAACATTGAGGAGCTTGCCGAGGCTGTGAAGACCATGAAAAACAAGGCGTTCAAGGAGCACGTTACAAAGGAAAAAAACGAGATAAGCGAATGGGTGAGGGAAATAGCAGGGAACCCTGACTTGGCAGCAGAACTCGAGAAGACGAACTCAAGAAGGAAGACCGCGAAAATCCTGAGGAAATTCCTTGAAAAGCCGAAAGAAACGCCGCTCTTCCCTCCCGCAGAGAGGCTGCTTGAGGAAAAAGAGCTGCCCGCCCCACCGCACGTTGAAGAGAAGGAGCTTCCATCGCCAGGGCTTGAGCAGGTTATTGTTCCGAAGAAGGAAAAGAAAGAAGCCCCTCAGCAGGCTGATGCTTTCAGGAAAGAGGAAATGATGCTGCTGGAGGAGGAATCTCAGCTCAATATGGAAGAGGAAAGGCTGAACGCAGAGCGGGTTAAGCTATCAAATAAGCGCTACGAGCTCATAAAGAGGAGAGGGGAGCTTGAAAGGAGGAAGTTTGAAGACTTTCTTGAGCAGCACAAAAGAAATGAAATAAGCGGGCAGGAAGTAAGGAGCTACCCCAAAGTCCAGATGCCATCAGGAGAGGTTAAGGCGCAGGTGTTCTCACTGATAGACCAGGCAAAGAGCCTTCTGAAGGAGGGCAGGCTTGAAGAGGCAAAGGAAATGTTCAGGGGCGCAAAAAGGGCTTTTGACAAGGGAATGCTTGCCGCTGAAGACAGGAAGAAAATTGAGTACGACATTCTCGGGCTTGAGACGGAAATAAGGCTAGCTGCCCTCGGCTGAAATAATAGTGGTGTTTCCCATCCCGTTCATAAAAAGAGAAAGCTTTCCGTTATTAACCTTGAAGCACCTAAGCGGGCATATGCCTGTATTAACGTAAGGCATGAAAACAGCCTCGGGAAGCTCGCCGAGCAAAAAAACGTTTTTGCCTGAGCTGTCTGAAACAGAGTCCTGAACAAGAGGATACTCAGGAAGCGGACTGCAGGAATCATCCAAGGCGCTTTCGTCCTCGCTCGGGCCGTAGAAACAAACTTCTGAAACAAATGAGGGAACAGAGTAAGAAGCAAGCTTAGCGCTTCCAAAGTGAAGCGCAGCAGACGTAATGTCTGAGCTAAGTTCCGCCTTGAACTCTGAATACCTCGAGATTTCAACCTGTTCGCCAACGCCAAAGAGCGCCCGGTAGCCGAAAATGAATATAAGCGCTATAAGAAGAACAGCGAAAATGTATTTGAAAACATCTGACTGGGCTTTTGCCATAAAGCAAATATGCTTCTGGGGCTATAAAAAGGTTTCTAGGAGAGGGATATTATCCTGCGCGCCTCATCAAAGCGGAAGCACTTGCCCAGGAATTTCTCGATTAAGTAAATGTTTGTCCTTGCGTGGTCTGTTATTTCAGAAGCCGCTATGCTGCCTTTTCCGGTTAGCGCCATGAATGGGAGAAGCTGGTCAGCGAGGTAGCTGTCAACAGGGGCTTTGCTTCCAATCTGCTTCAGCAGTCTGTTTGCTGCCTCTGCGCCGACTTTTTCAGCGCGCTTTCCTTTCTCGCCGAGAGCATCAGCGCCCAAAATGACAGGGTTTTCAGCGCTGACCTCGTCGTTGTCAGAGAAGACAGCCCACAGGACAATGCCTGAGCCAGGTGAGAAAGACTCTGAATATTCTGAGCGGATGCTTACGTTAGGAAGCTCAAGCAGGCTTTTGGCAGACCTTGCCTGCCTCTCGGCAACTTCAAATTTTTGAAGGTCGGCAGAAGCGTGTGATACGCCCTTCACGTATGCAAGAGCATTTTGGGATGAAAGGGAAATTTTCGGAGCAGCTTCATTAAGGTAAGCCCTGAACTCATTAAAGCTTCCAAAGTCAGAAAGCCTGTACTTGGGCTTTACAATCAGTTCTGCCTTTCCCCCGCCTTTAGGGTAGTAGCCCCTTCTAAGGAGCTTGAACTCAATTTTTTCGCAGAAATTGCTTAAGTGAGGGAGCAGGACGTTAGCGAAATAATCCGCAGGCGGGCTCCAAGGAACATCTGTCCCGCCGGTAATTTTGAGCCGGACTTTGGAGTCTGCAAAAATCGCAGGCATTAAAAGCGACTGCAAAAGAAGCGTTACCGAGCCTGCTGTGCCTATGTCTATGCTCATCGTTCTCCCTTTTACAGGTGCAGGAAAAAACTGCAGCTTGTCAGAGGCAAGAGTTGCGTACTGTGATTTTGCGCCTGCGAGCTCCTCAAATGCCCTTATGCAGCTCAGGTGCTGTGCCTTAAGGCCGGGATTTGGCCGCCCTTTGCGGATGTTCTCTGCTTCAAAAGGCTGCTGAGTTAATGAAGATAATGCAAGCGCTGTCCTTACAATCTGCCCACCTCCCTCAAGATATCCGCCGTCAATGCTAATCATAGTCGGTAAGATTGCGAGGTTATATAAAAAAATTCCCGAAAATGCCAAAGGTTTTTAAACACAAAACCTGATTATAAGATAAAAAGAGGATGATAAGGCACTTTTTAGTATCTAAAAGAGGGACGAGGAGCGGCACAGGCAAGTACAAGAAGCCTGCCAGGGGTGAGCTTGCGTTCATATTCCTGACAGCGCCGACTGTTGAAGAAACGGACAGGCTTGCCAGGGATTTTAAGCTAGATAAAACACTTCTTAAGGATTACACGAAGATACCTTATGCGAGGAGGTACTCGACAAAGCCGTTCGGCTTTGTTATGAAGGACTACTTTCTTGAGAACAACCAGACAGAAAGCTCAAACCTTCTCTTCATAATAGAGGAAAGGTACGTAATACTTGTTTCAAGCAAGGAGTCTCGTTATTACAGGAAGCTGTTTGAAAGCAGCTTAGACAAAATAAGTGAGGTTAGGACAAAGAGCGTGGGGTACATTCTTTATAACTTCCTGCAGGAGGATGTTGAAGACAACTATGAGGTTCTTGAAAAGACAGAAGAGGAAATATCCGCGATTGAAAAGGAGGTAAGCGACTACCAAAAAGAGGACAAGATAGACGTAGACAAGATTATAAAGCTTAAAAGAAGGCTTTTCAGGATAGGAAGGCAGTTCTGGGCTTCGACAAAGATAATAACTGCACTGAGGACAGGAAGCGCGCACGTGAAGCTTGACGACGACAGCAAACTGCTTTTGGGCGACATATACGAAACTTTCCTTCACCAGATAGATGTTGTAAGCTCGCAGAAAGACATGCTGAGTGACGTTCTGGCAATCCATTCCACAAACCTTTCGAACAGGCTTGCAAGCATATCAAACGAGCTCAACTTCGTAATGAAAAGGCTTGCGGCTTTCGCCTTAATACTAATGGTGCCTACACTTATAGCGAGCATCTACGGCATGAACTTCCACTATCTGCCGCTTGCAGACATGCGGACCGGATTTGAGATTATGATTACAAGTATGGTTCTTTCCACACTGATACTGGTAATGCTCCTTAGGTCGAGAAAGTGGCTTTAGGCTTTGAAAACCTATTTAAATAGGTGGCGATTCTTCTTAAGAGGATGGTTAGGACGCTTCTCATAGCAGGAATAGACCCTGGAACGACTGTCGGGTATGCAGCAATGAACACAAAAGGGGTGGTTATTGCAGCTGGCTCAGGTAAGGGGATAGGCATTAATGAGCTTGTCTCAGAGATTACAAAAGAGGGCCGCGTAATAGCAGTAGGGACAGACAAGAGAAAGTGCCCGCTTTTAATTGAGAAGTTTGCAGCAAAGACAGGCGCGAGGATAATAAAGCCTGAATGCGACATAAGCGTCAGGGAGAAAAACCTGATAAAGGCAAGGAACGAACATGAGAGGGACGCCATTGCAGCAGCAGGCTTTGCCTACAAAGAACTAAATCCCCTGCTCCAGAAGATAAGGGCTTTTGTGAAAAAGCAGGAAAAAGAGGAGCGAATCAAAGACATAATGGAAATAGTTGTTACGAAAAAAGTAGGGATAACAAAGACAATAAAACAGCTGGAGAGCGAAAAATGATTGGAACTGAAATCAAAGAAAAACTGCTCGGAGAGGACTGCTTGACAGACATAATGGGGCAGGAATCAGCAAAAGAGCAGGTTAAGTCAGCGCTTCTTTCAGGCAGGAACATAATAATAGCCGGACCGCCCGGGGTCGGGAAGACAACGCTTGCAAAAAACGTTGCAAAGCTCCTTCCCCCGCTTAAGGTGAACGACTGCGGGTATAACTGCCTTCCCTCAAATCCTGTATGCCCTGAGTGCAGGGGCAGGAAAACAGGAACGAGGACAATCAGCGGCTTGGAAAGGTTTGTCAGGATTCAGGGAAGCCCTGACCTTACCTCAGAGGACCTTCTAGGCGATATAGACCCTGTAAAGGCGCTTAAGTTCGGGCCATCATCGCCGGAGGCATTTACGCCAGGAAAGATATTTCTTGCAAACAACGGCGTGCTTTTCTTTGACGA
>JAFGRH010000020.1 GCA_016935265.1 Candidatus Woesearchaeota archaeon
GAGTTAAATTTATAAATGATTAAGCCTAGGAAAGCCTTATGGAAGCGCTTATGTGGGTTATGCTGGTATTCCTGATAATCCTTCTGCTGCTTCTCATCACAGCCCTTGTGCTTAAAAGGAAGCATAAGTCAAAAGCAAAGTTGGATTACTATACATTCTTTGTTATTGGAATGCTTTGGTTTGCTTTCGGAATCGTTTCTGAAAGCGTTTCCCTTTCTGTAATTGGCATCGCTTTCATGGCTCTTGGCATTGCCCATAAGGACAGGTGGCAGCAGAATAAGTGGCGCTGGAAAAGCCTCTCCAAAAAGGAGAGAAACCTCGCCTTCATAGCAATATTTACTCTTAGCCTGATTCTCTTCTTAGGTGTGTTTCTCGTTCTTTTAGCGAAGTGAGCTAAGAAACAAGCATAAGAACAGCAACCAAAGCGCCTATCAGAAAAACAATAACGCCCACAAAAACGCTAATCTTCTTCCTTCTTTCCTCTTCCTTTGTCAGGGGCCTTATCCTTCCTGCTTTCCTGTGTTCTGCCTCGATTGCAGCCCCTATTGCAAGGCCTATAGACACGCCAAGCGCAACCCCTGCCCCAATGAAAGCAGGGCCACCAATAAAAAGCCCTATGGGTATTCCCAGTGGAGCGCAGATTGCCATCCACATACCTATGAAGTAGCCCTCATGGTACTTTACCCTCTTTTTTGGCATTTTGATATTTTTAGCGATTCTGGTTTATATGTCTTTTGCTGCGCACCGCAACCTTATTAAATGCTCCGCGAAGCCCTTACTACATGAAACTGGCATCCCTGTTTTCAGGGGGGAAGGACAGCACATTTGCCATCTACTTGGCAAAGAAGCAGGGGCACGAGATAGCGTGCTTGATAGCTGTCCATTCAAAAAACCCGTTCAGCTACATGTTCCACACGCCCTCCATAGCAAAGACTGAAAAGCAGGCAAAGGTCATGGGAATGCCCCTCATAAAGCAGAAGACAGCAGGGAAGAAGGAGGAGGAGCTTGAGGACTTAAAGAAAGCCATAATAAAAGCAAAGAAAAAATACGGCATCGAAGGTATAGTAACCGGCGCTTTAGCGAGCCGCTACCAGGCAAGCAGGGTGCAGAGAATATGCGATGAGCTAAAGCTTGAGGCAGTCAACCCGTTATGGCAGAAGGACCAGATTCAGCTCCTTGAAGAGCTCATAGCGAACAAGTTTGAAGTCATAGTGCTTGCTGTTTCCGCTTACCCTCTTGACGCCTCATGGCTTGGAAGGAAGATAGACCGGAAGTTCATAGAAGATACAAAGCTTCTCCAGAAAAAGTACGGCATAAACCCTGCCGGAGAGGGAGGGGAATTCGAAACGTTTGTTGTCAACTGCCCGCTTTTTTCAAGGGAGCTTAAGGTTAAGAAGAAGAAAATAACCGGATCGAACCACAGCTACAGGATGGAAATATCAGTGGAGTAAAACAGAAACCCTTTTATTATAACATCATTCCCACTTTGGTGAGGTGGTTCCGTGAAGAAAGTATTCTCTGTTGTGGCTATTCTGATAATCCTAGCTCTTGCAGGCTGCACGCAGCCCTCCATTGTGGGGGTTGATGGCTATCCTGTTGAGCTTGAGGGAGTTGAAATAAGGGAATACCAGGGAGAAAAGCTGGGCTCGATAGGCGACTTCAGGGAGAACTCAATAAAGGGCCCGCAGTACGTCGAAATAGAGAATTACGAACTTAAGATTACAGGTCTTGTGGAAGAGCCTCGCTACTATACTTACGATGCAGTTCTGGAGAAGCAGCATTACAGCAAAGTTGTCCGGCTGGACTGCGTTGAGGGATGGTCTGTCAATGTCCTGTGGGAAGGGGTGATGCTGAAAGAGCTGATAAATGAAGCATCCCCGCAGCCAGAAGCAAACACAGTCATATTCCACGCCTATGACGGCTATACCACGTCATTCCCCATAGAATACGTAATGGACAACGACCTCATACTAGCTTACAAGATGAACAATGTGACGCTGCCGCCGGAGAGGGGATTCCCTTTCCAATTAGTGGCTGAGAGCAAATGGGGATACAAGTGGATAAAGTGGATAACCGAGATAGAGCTTTCAGACGATGAGGACTACGAGGGCTTCTGGGAAAGCAGGGGCTACTCAAACACAGGCAATCTTAATGAGGGGTTTTTTGAATGAACAGCAGGACAATAAGAAAAATTGCAGCTTACCTTGCGCTGATTACAATAATTCTCTACATAATAACCGGCTACGGCATCGTAAAATACCAGCTTGTTGGAAAGCTCACTTTCGGGCTGCTGGACAAGGCAACATCTTTCAAAATCCACGAGAACCTTATTATCCCCTTCATTGTTTTCATACTGGTACATTTGCTCTTTTCATGCGACCTTTTCAGGTGGCTGAGGAAAAATGGAAGAAAAGTGGAAAAAGAACCTAAGCTCTGAACAGCAGGATGTCATGTGCGGGGGTGGAACAGAAACACCCTTTACAGGCAAATACGTAAAGTTTGACAAGAAAGGAAAATTTGTCTGCGCAGCTTGCGGGAACGAGCTGTTCGATTCAGATACCAAGTTTGACTCGCATTCAGGCTGGCCAAGCTTTTATGAAGCGAAAAATGATGCTGTTGAGTTTAAGGAGGACACAAGCCAAGGAATGCAGAGAACCGAAGTCCTGTGCAAAAAGTGCGGCGGGCACCTGGGCCATTTCTTTGACGACGGCCCAAAGCCGACAGGAAAAAGGTACTGCATAAATTCGGTATCGCTTGACTTCAAAAAATGAAGGCAACTTTTGCAGCAGGGTGCTTCTGGCACGTGCAGGAGGAGTTTAGCAAGATAGACGGCGTTACAAATACTGTTGCAGGCTACATGGGGGGCGACATCGAGAATCCCTCTTACGAACAGGTCTGCTCGCACAAGACAGGCCACGCTGAGGTCTGCCAGATTGAGTTCAACCCTGAAAAGGTCTCTTACAGGGAGCTTCTTGAAGCCTTCTGGAAAATGCACGACCCAACGCAGAAAAACAGGCAGGGCGCAGACGTAGGCGAGCAGTACCGCTCTGCAATATTCTACCATAGCGAAAGGCAGAAAGAGCAGGCTCTGGAGTCAATGAAAAAGGAGCAGGAAAAGCGAACAAAGAAAATAGTAACTGAAATCCTGCCCGCGAAAGAATTCTACAAGGCAGAGGAATACCACCAGCATTATCTGAAGAAAAAAGGGTTGAGGGTGTGCTAATGAACCGCAACACAACATTCTGGATTTTCGGGGCACTGCAGGCATTAACGCTTGGCTTCATAGTTTACTTTGTCCTGCAGCCGTCGGGCATAGGAAATGACACGAGAATAATGCTCAGCATTCTGTTCCCGCTGTTCTTCCTGATAATGGAGTACTTGACTTATTCGAAAAGGTAGCTTATTCGTCAAGGACAGCTACCGCCCTTCTCATAGCCACAAAAACATAAGCCCAAAGCAGGGGAAGCCAAATAGGCATGACTCCGAAAAGGCTATTCCTTTCGAAAGTCTCCACCCCTGTGCTTACGAAGAAGCACTCCGCAACAATCATCACGAAAAAGCCGAAAAGAAAGAAGACCCAGTCCTTTTTCTCGCGCTTAACAACGAAAGCTGCAGCGATTATGCAGGCATAAGCTCCTGCAAGCATGTAGTCGCTCTTCACAGCAGGAATCAGGGCAATCATAACGACTATCGGTATTGTGTTCAGGAATATTTGCAGGATTTTGGATTTTGCTTTCATTTCACCATCCCCAACTTCTTATTCCTTGATGTCATCCTCACAAAGTTGTTCAGCGCCTTCAGGAACATCTCATGGCTGTGCCGTCTCTGACTTTCTAAGTATGCTATGCGGATTCTCCTGTAGTGCTCAGGGAACTTTCGGAAGTTCTCCCATGCCTTACCGTCTTTCTTCAGTGTTTTGACTATGTCCTTGGCAATGACAAGCCTCTTTTTCTTAAGAGAGACAGCAGCCAGCCCTGCAGCGGTCATTCTTTTCTGCTTAATCAGCCTTCTTATTCGCTCCTTGTTCATCTCTGAGACAGGGCTTCCCTTCCTTCTTGGAGTAAAGCGTTGGGCAAATCTCTCATCATCAATGCTCTTCACAGTGCTGTCTATCCAGCCGAAGCAGAGCGCTTCCTCAACAGCATCATTGTAAGGAATTCTTAGCTTGCCAGAAGCCTTCTTGTAGTAAATAAGCCAGATTACATTTTCCTTTCTGCCGTTTTTCCTGAGCCAGGCTCTCCATTCTTTCCTGTCCTTAACGTAGAGAGTTTTCCCGAGCTTCATGTAGCTTTGGCTGCTGTTTGGGATTTATAAAGGATTCGGAAAGCTTTCTTGACGAATCCACTAACGAATTAGTGACAAATACTACAAAAAGGAAGCATTTAAAAAGGACGTAATCTTTACTATAGCAATCAAGATAATTCAGGAGTGCCTATTTCTGACTAATCTTAACAAAAAATGAGGAAAAAAATCTAAAAAAATGGCGGATTACAACATAATAAAATATTGCAGGGCATGCAGGAAAAGGTTTGTGGTCAATAAAGGTGAATCGAAAAAGAATTATTGTAATGGCTGCCAGATAAAAATGGACAAGGGGCAGAAAAACTGGACGGAGGTGAGAGAATGAAAGGAACTGTGAAATTCTTCAACGATATGAAGGGATTTGGCTTTATAGCCGGAGAGGATGGCAAGGAATACTTTGTGCATAAATCCGGGGTTAACGAAGGCGTTTCCCTGAATGAAAAGGATGTTGTTGAATTCGAAGTGGAGCAAGGCGACAGAGGCCCGAAAGCCGTAAAGGTTAGCAAGTAGCCAGATTTCACTTGTAAAGGTAATCACAAAACACTTTTTTTTAATTAAGACTTTTTTCTGGATTTACCGACACATTTAAAAACCGAATTAGAGTTCATTATCCCATGGACCCGTAGCCTAGCCTGGATAGGGCGACAGCCTTCTAAGCTGTAGATCCTGGGTTCGAATCCCAGCGGGTCCGCTTTATTTTTTCTTCTTCTCGTGCGGGTGGTGCTTTCCTGTCGGCTTTTCGTAGAATATTGCCGCGCTTATGAACCTGGGAGTGCGGCTCAGCGCCCTGAAGTAGCGGAGCATCCTGCCAGCCCTTGACGCCTTTCCTGCTTCGTTAACTATGGCTGCTGCCTCTTTTTCAACTGCAGCGCCTTCTTTTGCGAGCCTGCTTGCCCTTGCGGCTTCCCTCTCCAGTTCAACTCCCTCATGCAGTATCTCCTGCCCTGTCTGCAGAAGCTCAGGCGCCCTGAAGAATTCCATGAACCTGAAAATCAGGAAGAACGGGAAAACAGCTATTATTTCGAGCCAGTGCTTTTTGATGAATTTAGGAATGTTCCTTACTCTGTGGTATTTGAAGCAGAGGTCTGCTGAAAATATTATGATTATGATGCCGTCAAGGAGGTCTATGTACTCGCCGTATGCTTCTGCCAGCTCGTGGAAGAAAATCTCAACTATTATTGCTCCGAGAAGAAGAATCAAAAGGAGCGGTATAATCTCATCCACTCTTTTTTCCAGCCGGTGTAGTAGTATGTGCACAGCATCTTATCAGGAAATGGAATTTAAAAGCTTTTGGTTAAGGCAAGAATTTGTTCGTGTTTTTCAGCTTGTCAGGCAGGTATTTGTCGATGACGTAGTTTAGGCCCCACTTAGCGAGGGATTGCTGCTCTGCCCTGACTTTCATGCTTATCATCTGCTTTATCTCTTTCTGCCATTCCTTATGATACCTGACGAAAGGGTCGTTTTTAAGGGCATCCTTTGCTCTTTTAATGTCTATTTCCTTTAGCGGGTGCGTTGGTAGTTTGTAGTCAATTACATCCTGAGAAGTAACTCCTAGCAGCTTTGCGGTAGGAACGCAGAAATACTGGTTTATGTGAGCTGCATTTCCGCTCCCGACCTTTAATGTCCTGTAGATGTTGAAATACCCGTAAGGGTCATTGTCTACAAATGCGTAAACAGGAATTTTCTTCTCATCGCTCAGCCTTCTGATAAAGCGCCTGCAAGCCCTTGTCGGAACGCCTCCCATCGAGATAAGTATGCAGTTCGACTTCTTCCAGTACTTGTGCTTTACAAGCCTCTGGAACATACCTGCTGTTTCTATCGCGAGTATGAAATCAGCGTTTGTCTCGAACTTCAAATCCTCAACAGAAATGGGGATGGAGTAAGCTCCGCTCACGAACCTTGTGCAGTCGTGCTTTATTTCCTTCTTGCTTTCAGGGTCTGTCTCTATTACAGTCAGCTTTCCAGAAAGCTCGCCCCCTTTCTCTTCAGGAATAAAGCCGAGCTGCTCCCTGTTAGTCATCACCATCGCTTCTATGTCGTCCATTACTGTGTCAGAGTCAACCTGCTCGGAAAAGCGAGCCTCTCCCCAGTTTTTCGAGACGTAGTAAGCTTCCCTCTTCGTTGCTATGTCGTCCTGATTTATGAGCTGTTTGGACAAAGCCATCATTCTCAGGGTCTGGGCGAACGTCTTTGCCGTAGCTGCTGTCAAAGTTCTTACCTTGAACTTCCCGAGAAGCTCGAAGAATCCGTCTTTCTGGTCGTACTTTACATTATTCAGGCTCCTTAAAGGCATCTTAAGCTGCGGCTGCTTTTTCTTGATTATGCTTGAGTAAACATCTTCAGCGACTTCTGTGATTTGCTCAGCTGCTTTCTTTTTCATCTTCCTCACCTTTCTTCAGGGCGAATTCCTCGCTGTACTCAGGATTCTTATTCGGATCGAATTCAACGTCCTCAACAGCACCCCTGTGCTTTTCAAGGATTTCCTTGAGGAGCTTCTTGACTTTCTCACTGTCATACTCTTTCTTGCCAATCAGCTCTTTCAGTGCTTCGCTTATGTGCGGTATGTAAGTTTCAATGTAGCCTCTCTTCTTCAGCTCTGAATGCACTCTTCTTTTCTTGTTTATGTAAATCGAAA
>JAFGRH010000021.1 GCA_016935265.1 Candidatus Woesearchaeota archaeon
AATGACAACATCTGGTTCGATCTTGATAGGGTGGGAAGGCTTACGAGTTACCCGCCACATAGAGATGGTCCCGCTTCAAACGCAGGGGGCTGCTCTGACTGGATAATTGTCAGGCTTTTTGAGGAATTTAAGGAAAGGGATGTTTTTGCTATGAATGTTGCCTGCAATGAAAGGGCTGTGAGTTCTAAGGCTGATTGGGATGCGCTATCCGCAAGCGCGAAACAGAATTATATTAACACAAGAGAAAGTCAGAGGATGAACCAGTGCACAGGCGAGACTAAGGACCATATCCTTGACAATTGGGGTGCCTGGAGGAGGATAACCTAAGATGAGAAACAAAAAAGCAGAAGGCTCGACTATGTGGCTTATTATAGGCGCAATAATGGCAATCCTTGTTTTGGTAATAGTAATGGTAATATTTCAGGGGAGGGTTGACTTCCTTGATGGAATCATAACAGATCAGGCTGATTGCGAGGAAGGAAGGGGAGGGATCTGCGTTGACAGCCCAGGGCAATGCGATAGTAATTCATACGTAAGGGGGCTTGGCTGCGGGTCTGACAGGTTCTGCTGCCTGCCGAATGAGGGAGAAGAATGAAAACAAAAAAAGCAGAAGGACTGCCAATAACAATGATAAT
Source organism: Candidatus Woesearchaeota archaeon (assembly GCA_016935265.1). Taxonomy (GTDB): domain Archaea; phylum Nanobdellota; class Nanobdellia; order Woesearchaeales; family UBA10216; genus JAFGRH01. The sequence continues at coordinate 636 of JAFGRH010000021.1, forward strand.
AGTCGCAATAATAGCGCTCATAGTGCTTGTACTGGTAGTGGTCATATTTCAGGGAAGGATTGAAATCATAGACAGCGGCCTTGGAGACCAAGTTGACTGTCACGGTAGAGGCGGCAGGTGCTACTCGACTGATGAGGGCTGCCCTAGTGTTGCTTGGACTAAGCAGCTTTGCGGGCTAAAGGGCTGCGGAGAAGGAGAGTGCTGCTGCGTGCCAGAGTGATTGGAATGAACATAAAAGGAGAAGGACTGCCGGTCAGGATGATAATAGTAGCTATGATAGTGCTTATAGTGCTCGTGCTTGTGGTTTTTATGTTCCAAAAGCAGATTAATAGTGCTAATGATAGCATGGGCAGCCAGATGGATTGCGAGTCAAGAGGAGGGGTTTGTAAAAATATCGTTTATGAGTGCGATAACCCTGATGATATAAGGGTATGCGCCGGCACGCCTAGCTGCACAAATATGGCTAACCCAGAATATTACTGCTGCTGCCTGCCAAGGATAAGCGCAGAATAGAGGAAAAAATGGAAACAAAAAAAGGAGAAGGGCTGCCGATAAGGATGATAATAATAACGATAATATGCATAGTAGTGCTGGTGATTATTGTTTTCATATTCCAGAAGCAGATGGGAACAGCAGACACTGACCTTGGCGCCTCTTTCACCTGCCAAGGGCGGGGAGGAACGTGCATTGCGGCGACTGGAAATTGCGGGGCAGGTATGGATAAGGTCTGTGGCGTTACATGCGCGGCTAATGCAAATCTGAGGTGCTGCTGTGTTCCATCAATTTAAAAAAAAGTTTGCCTGATGCGAAGGTGATTGAAATGATGCAGAAAAAAGGAGAAGGGCTACCGATAAGGATGGTTATAGTTGCCATAATAGTTTTGATAGTGCTTGTGGTTGTCGTTTTCATCTTCCAGAAACAGATGGGGGTGGCTGAGGGAGATATAGGGCTTCAGTTCACCTGCATAGGAAGGGGAGGAACCTGTATTAGCGGAAGTGAAAGCTGCGACGAAGAAACAGAAAATAAGGTATGCGGAATGAGTTGCGGTGATGACGAGGAAGAGGAAGGTGATTTATGCTGCTGCATACCAAAAAGCTAAGAATGAAAGGAAGAAACGGGCAGAGTGAGGCCAGCGGTTTTACTACGCTTGGTGTTATTCTCCTTCTTTGCTCTGTTGGCATGATTCTACTTGCAATCACCCTTTGGGTGAAGTTTGGCGGTGCTTTCGTTTCAGGAAACCAGGGCACTAAGGAAAGTTTTGACGTGCTTGTTGATGGGCTTAAGGAAGTAGACGATGCTCATGCTGAAGAGGATAGGATTGGTGCTAGGGTTTTTGCAATAGAGGACTTTTACCTTTACGGTTTTGGCATCGGGGTTGGAGAAATAAGAGGGGATAGGACTGCTGAGAGGCCTGAGAGATGCTACAGTGATGACGCGTGCCTTTGCATCTGCCAGTCGGCAAAATGCGAGGATGATAAGATAATTGAGTGTAGCCCGCCCAGAGTATTCAATATGATAAACCAGTTTGCAGCTAAGAATTTTGATGGTAATGATGCAAGAGACGAGGTGCCAGGGCTGCCCGGTTGGAGGTACCTTGCGATTGGGGATGACTGGCTGAAGGCGAAGACCCTTTATTTTAAGCGGATTGGCAGCACAGTCTACTTTTCTGATGAACGGGATGATCTGCCTGACGGCTGACCGAAAGTAATTTAAAAAGAAAAAGCTGTTTTTGTCTTCTTGGTGGAAAACTTGGCTGGAAAAAGAGGTCAGAGCACTTTACTCTATTTTAAGATCATAGGCATTGTGCTGGCAGCAGGGGTTTTCATACTTCTCATAAAATTCCTGGCAGATACTCTGAGTGACACTCTTCTTGAGAAGAATTACAGGGCAAGGGACATAGCGTTGCTGATAACCACTATTTATGCTGCGCCTGGGCAGCTTAACTACACTTACGATACAGGCGGGAATTTCGAAATAGGAATAGGGGATGGGGCGATTGTTGTAGGAGACGATAAAGGTGATGTTTTTTACTGGTACTACCGGCCTCAGGACATGGAAGATATCCGCCTTGAACGGGAAGTCGGGGGTGTACTGACTCTTGTGGATGTTGAAAAGGATGTCTACCCACTGCTGATATTTGAGAAGTACAAAACTGTAGACGGGGATGGAAACGTAGAAGAAGGCATAAAGGTGAGGACCCCATGAAAAATAAGAGAGGGTTCATCTTTATTGAAATACCGATGTGGATGATAAGGTTTTTCTTCATGATACTCGTAATGTTCGCGCTTCTCTTCATTTTCAATTATTTCATAGTAACTGACATAAACGTGCAAAAAGCTGAAGCTAACACCCTTGCCGGCTTTTTTTTCTACTCCAAGGAAGGGCTCGCTTACTGCGATAATGAGATAGAAAGATGCTATCCCGGAATGATTGACTACTCTGTCAAATTCGCACCAGAAGTTTCGCATCTTAACAGGCTAATCCCAGGGGACCCGACAGGGTCTGCGGCAAAAATAAGCTACTCTGCAGAACCAGTCTGCATGCTGGTTGACGGGGTTTGCCTTGCTGATACAGACTGTATGCTAACAGACGGCAAATGCCAAGGTGATGACGAGGACCACTGTGAGCTGAGGGAGGGAATGTGCACGAAAGAGACCAGAGCATACTACAAATTTGACAACTACGAAAATCTTAACATACTTGTTGAGTCCGGCCTCACTACGGGGCTGGGTGGAGCTGACAGGGCGGATATTTATAAAATGATGCGCATAAAGAATGGAGATGAAACACTGAGCAGGCAGGTCAAGTTTGAGGTGTTTACTCAGAACAGCTAAAATGAAAAAAGGGCTACTTGATATTGAGGATTTTGCATTTTATGTTTTTACATTCCTGCTAATTATTCTTGTCATAATTATGATTTCCCTTGGAAGCTGCGGCAAGACACAGGCAGAACAGAAGATAGGGCTTGCAGGGAATGAGCTCGAGCAGATGAAAGCTGCGCAGGACCTCTACACATACCTAAAAACGCCGATGCCTGAATATGATGAACTGAAGGACGCATTTGAAAACCTTGACGAAAGGCGGCTGGCAGATACAGGGGATTTCAAGGGGACCGGAGAGATCGTGAACGAGTTCTTCATCGTTTATCTTGATGAGGGAAGTTATTTTGAGCGGAAGAGGGAAAATTATCCGGGTAAAACCCTTGAGGATTTGATAGTTATGCTCTACACAGACACCAACGTGGCAGGTAAGGGCTTAGGTACAGAGAATTACAACCCACTTACGTTTGACGGAGTTGTCAGGGCTATGTTTAACCGCCCTTTTTGCAGGGACATTGGCTGCCTGAATCAATACTACGGTGTCAGCCCTTATGATTATCCATTTATTTGCGTTGAGATTGATGAAACCGAGCTTCCGGATCCGGATGAATGGATTCATAGGTGTGATATGATGAGCGGATTGAACGGACCTTACGACGAACGTTACTTTGATTCCTACTTATTTAGTGAGCTTGATTACCCTGACTTTGAGGTTCAGCAGTTTATACCTCTACCTGACGGAAAAACAGCATTGGTAGGTATGCACAGGATATGAGACAAAAAAATGCGTCAATGTTTGTGCCGATTGTTACAATAGCTTTTGCTATACTGGCAATAAGCGCTGTCGCTCTGCTTGCGATGAAGTCGGACAAAGAGATGGACCCTCCATTAGGAAGTTACCAGTTCGCACTTTTCGAAAAGTACCAGCAGGCTGAGAATGCGCTTCTTTACCTGGACACTTCGGCAAAATATGCAATGATGGATACTGCATTCAAGCTTGCAAACAACAGCGGGTTTTTAGATCAGGGTTGTGGAATATTTGCAGGGTATAAGTCGTGGGGCTACTACAACCCTGCAACTGAAAGGTACGGCTGCCTAGCACACTACTCGACCATAGACAGCTTCCTTCACATACCATTCTTCTATATGTTTGAGCCTATACTTAACAACACTTACCTAATAAAGTATAATTACAGCCAAGAACACATAGAGGACGTTAACCTATCAAAGATAGTTGATTACGAGCGCTTTCCTGACACAGATTTTATAGGGGAAGATGGATTCACAAGGCTGAGGGCAAGGCAGGTAGAGCCGGCAATAAACATAGCGAGCAAGGACTACGACGAGGACGAGCCAGGCTTCGAATACAAGATATTGCCTTCATTCAGCCAGGTCATACCGCACAACATACCTGCAAACTTCTCGCACATAATGCAGAGGGCGCCTTCTATATACCCTCAGCTTAGAAGAGATGTTGACCTGTACGATCCGGTAACAGACATGGTATGGCACAGCGGCGGCTGCGTAGTTGACGCTGCAGAGAGGTTTTACAGGTTCGTTGAGGACTTCATTGACTGCCAGCAGAGAGACCAGACAGGCCAGCCTGATGACTGGGGCTACACGAAATGCCAATGCAATACTTATGACCTAAGCCAGATACCTAACGGCTACAGGTTTATCGTAAGGCAGCAGGGCGGTGCTACGAGTTTCACCCTTGAGGAAGACCAAGACCCGGATCCGATAGCTGTTGATTGGGTGCCTCTTTTAACATTATGGTCAGAGCCGAACAGCCTGATTTACGCTTACAGGTACAGCTGCGGGCTGACTAATCCCCCTGTAGGCAGCAGGCAGGGGAAAGGCTTTGCGGACTGCGACGGGCCGACGGCAAGGCAATGCGTTAATGACCTGTCAAGCGATATCAATAACTGCCAATATTGCGGGCGTGATCTTACTGGAACTCCTTGGTACTGCAGTGGAGGGCGTGAGTGGTGCTCTACTAGCGGTTGCCCAGAAGGAGATATTGTCGGGTGCACCTATGCGCAGTGCATCTGGAACCCTCCGGGCTGCATACCTTACGAGGGGGGATGTGTTGGCGAAGGAGAAGATGAATATTGCTGGGAAGCAGGATGCTGGCCATATGATGGATGGTGGGACCCCTGCCCAAGTTCAGATTATTGCATGCATGGAACATGCACCTACAGCGGATGCGTCCACCCGGATAACACGCCGGTAGACCAGGGAACGCCAACCCCGTACCCGCTTCCTGCTGATCAATACCCCACTTACAGCTATGACTACATGGTTTTTGTAGGGGGAGGGGACATAGTTATTAATAACAACCTCTGCAGCAATGTGGCTTTTGATTATTGCCACCCTAATGGCAACATGGTTCAGTTTGTAAAGGTGAACGGCAATGTAGGATTTCTTGAGGTAAGGAGCGAGGGCATAGACACAACAGTGGCAACAAGCAGCGTAAATGCTTTGCAGCCGTGGCCTCAGTGCGGGGCTAAGGAGACTTACAGGATTTGCGTCGAAACAATGGATAGCTACCTTCACTACGGCGAGACTTATGACACGCTTGAGCTTAGGGACTCGCCTCCCAGCCCTGCGCTGCAGGAAGGACCGATAAGGTACAGGTTTGCTGCCAAGTTCCTGCCTTAGATAACAACAAAATATTTATAGAATTGGGATTGCTTCTTCCATATGATTAAGGTTCCTTACGAGAACATTCTCGGCATTATTCAGGAAAAAAGCGGGCTTTCCAAGGAGCAGATTGAGGCAAAGATAAAGGAGAAGCTTGATCTCCTGTCAGGGCTTGTCAGCAAGGAGGGAGCAGCGCATATCGTTGCGAATGAGCTTGGCATAAGTTTGGTTACGAAGACTTCCGGGAAGATGCAGATTTCCAAGCTTCTCGAGGGAATGAAGGATGTAGGCATTCTCGGGAAGGTCATACAGGTTTATGAAGTAAGGGAGTTTGAGAAAGACGGAAGGAAGGGCAGCGTAGGCTCTTTTATTGCAGGGGATGAAAGCGGAACTGTTAGGGTTGTGCTTTGGAATGAGCAGACAAAGAAGCTTTCTGAGATTAAGCAAGGCGATGTTGTTAGGATAGAGAACGGATATGTGAGGCCAAGGCAGGATGGCGTTGAGCTGCACCTTAACGACAGGAGCAGCATTGTTATTAATCCTACGGGAGAAAAAGTTAATGTTGGCTCTGCTGTTGAGAAGAAGCGGCTTAATGAGCTGACTGACAAGGACCGGCTTGTGGAGGTTATGGGCACGGTTGTTCAGGTTTTTGACCCGAGGTTTTATGAGGTTTGCCCTAGCTGCGGGAAAAGGGCGAGGATGGATGATTCGAGGTTTGTCTGCGACAACCACGGCGTCATAACGCCTCAGTACGCTTACGTGATCAATGCTTTTATTGACGACAGCACAGAGAACATGAGGGTTGTCTGCTTCAGGGAGCAGGCAAAAGAGTTTCTGGGGAAGAGCGAAGAGGAAATAATGACTTACAGGGATTCCCCTGAGAAATTTGAAACATTAAGGACAGAGCTTTTAGGGAATTTTTTGAGGATAACTGGGCGCGTTAAGAGAAACGAGATGTTTGACCGATTGGAAATTACAGCTCAGAAGATAGAGCCGGCAAATCCTGAAGAGGAAGTGGCTAAGCTTAAATGAGAATTCTGTTTTTTGGCAACAAGCTTGTTGAAAAGGACGCTTTTATCCACACCCTGGTTGAAAAGTTGAAAAAAGAGCTTCCTGAAGTTGACTTTGAGGAAGCTGACGGCTCTGAGCTGCCTGCTGAAGAGGAGCTTAACATCCTCGACGTGGCAGAAGGGATAAAGGAAGTCTCTCTTCTGAACGATTTGGAAAAGCTAAGCACAGGGAAGATTTTTTCCATGCACGACTTTGACCTTGCGCAGAACCTTAAGCTGATGAAGAAGTTCGGCATAGTGAAGAAAGTCAAAATAATTGCTGTTCCTGCAGGGATTGATGAGAAAAAGGCAATAGATGGAATTAAGGAGTTTATTTCCAGTTTATCCTGAGGAAGTGTGTTGCGCAGCTCATGCAGGGGTCGTAAGCCCTAACAAGGTTTTCCAGTTCCCGCTGGAACCAGCCCTTCTCCTTGTCAAGATTGTTTTCAATAAGATGCCTTAATGAGTTTTCCATGTGAATCTGGTTCTGGGAAGTAGGGGTCATTATGTCTGCGCTTATTATCTTGCCGTCTGCACCTATGTTGAGGTGGTAGAAAAGCCCGCCTCTAGGCGCCTCAAGAAGCCCTACGTTCTGCCTTACTTCCTTTATTTCAGGGGGTGGAATTGGCTTCTCCGGCTTGAACTCTGTTTTTTCTAGGATTTCTATTGAGTGGTCTATGGAATGGAGGAGTTCGATTGCCTGCGCAAGGTTGTTGTGGTAAACGTCTGTGCTTGGAAAGAGCTTAAGCGCCTCAGCAGCGCTTTTCTTTGTTTCGGGATGCAAATGCTCCCTGTTAAGGTTTATTCTGGCGAGAGCCCCTACCATGTACTGCTTTCCCTCTAGCTTGTATGCAGAAGCCTGTGAGTAAGGTATGACAACCCGCTGGAGATGGGAGAAATAGTCCTTCTTCTCAAGAAGCTCGCCCTCAGCTGTCTTGAGCTTACCTTCCATAAAGCTGTAGTCGTCTGTCATCAAAGCTACGAAGTTTGAATCCTTCTTAAGGGAAAATGGTGCTGTCCTGAAAACCTCTATCAGGTCGAGCACTTTCTGCCTTACTGACTTGAGCTTTTCTATTGTCTTTGCTGTTTCCTCCTTTTCAGGGAAGTGAAGGAAACCGCCTATCGTAGGGTAAGGGGCGTGGACAGCCCTGCCTGCAACAAGGTTTGATAGCGCGCTTCCTGCCCCCTTTACCGCAAAGGCATCGTGGACAAGTTTGTGCTCCCTCTCGTCTGTCTCGCTGAAGTCAAGGAGCGAGTCCTTGCCAAAAACGTCAGGAAGGCTGAATATGTAAAGGTGTAAAGCATGGTCTCTTATCATCATGCCGTACATTGAAAGCTTTCTGAGCAGGATAGTCTGGGCAGAGGGCTCTATGCCGAGGGTGTTCTCGATTGCGTCTATGCAGCAGAGCAAATGGGCAATGCTGCAAGTGCCGCATATCCTCGACATCAGCTGGGGTGCGGCCTGGAAAGGCTTTCCCCTTATTGCCTGAGTGTAAAACCTTTTATTTTCAGAAATTTTCAGCTTGACGTACTCTACCTTCCCTTCTTTTACTTTTATGTCGAGGCCTGCGTGCCCCTCTATCTTACTGATGTTCTCTATTGTTATGTCGAAGTCCTGGTGCATTATATTACCCCGAATTCCTTAAGGTACTTATCAAGTACTTTCAGGAAAGTTTCCTCTGACATTGGGCAGCCCGGAACAGAATCATCAACCTGAACTACGTCCTTAATTGGAACTACTTTTTCGTTGAGACTGAATTTTTCTATAAGCGGCTTTATTTCCTCTTTTGTTTTCTCGTCAAACGTGTTTCTCTGGGCAGAGGGCATGCCTGTGCAGGCGCATGAGCCAATCGCAACCAGTCTTTTTGAGTTGGCTCTTATTTCTTTAAGCTTATCCTCGTCCCTCTTGCTGCCTATGGCGCCCTCTACAAAAGCCACTTCTATGCCTTCCAGGGTGTTGACGCGCTTCAGGACGCGGGCGTGCCTGAACTCAAGGAGTTTGCTCCACTCGTCAAAGCGGTCGTTCATCATCTCGACGAACATCATAGTGCTGTCTTCGCAGCATGAAAAAGAGAACCATCCTATTTTGAGCTTCTTGTTTCCCATGCTTTTGCTTATTTTTAGCTTTTATAAAAATATTTGCGTTTTCATGGAAAAGTATTTATCTTAAGGGGAAACTGCAGTTAGCATGTGCCTTGCAATACCAGGAAAGATAGTTTCTTTGAAAGGGGATGGAGTGGTTGTAGACTACGGAAAGGAGAAGGTAGAGGCTAAGATTATCGAGGGGGAGTATAAAGAGGGAGATTACGTTGTTGTGCAGGGCAAGATAGTGATAGAGAAAGTTCCTGAAAAGGAGCTTAAGCAGTGGATGGAGCTTTACAAATGAGAGATGAAACCTACTTCTTAAGGTATGCCTATCCCTGCATGTTCGTAATGAAGCAGCGCGGAGAAGTTGATGACGTTTTAATGGAAAAAGTGAGAGCGGCTGCTGTCAAGGACGAGCCTGTTGACCGCGCGCTTATCGAAAAGGTTTTTTTCAGGGCTTTCAGGAGAATTAGGGAAATCTCGCCGGACTGCTGGAATAAAGATGTAATAAGGGAATACTTCATCAACAGGCACAACACCTTGATAGACATAGGACTTGATGACTACTCAAAGGCGCCTGAGACGCTGAAAGCGCTATGCAAGGTCAGAAAAGTAAAGGTTATCGGGAAAAAAGATGGGGCGCTCATAGTTGAGTACGGGCACAAGAGAAGGCCTGTGAATGCTGATTTTGTCCCTGAAGCAGAAATCGGAGATTATGTTATTGTTCACTACGGCTATGCTGTGGAAAAGGCAGTCTGACTCTGATTTGGGAGAAGTATAATGCTACAAATGCCCCTGCCGCAAGCAATGTAATTCCAATCCATTGCTGCAGCGTGATTGAGCTGCCGTATGCGAAGTTAAGCAGGGTTGTTATCGGCGAGCCGAGCAGCAGCACAGATGCTGCTACTGAGACTTTGACCTGCTTTAGTCCGTTGTACCAAGTTGTTACATACCCAAGCAGCAGCACAGACGTGATTATTATCCACAGAAGCTGTGACCCTTTAACCGCAGTTATTAATGCTGCCTGCCCGGTTGCGAAAAGGAAAGCTAGGATGAAAACAGAGCCAAAAAACATCCTGCCGAAAGCTACTGTGTTTCCGCTTAAGCTTGTCAGGAGTTTCTTTGAAATAACGCTTTCCACAGCCCAGAACAAAGTAGCGCACAATATTAATATGGCTCCTGCGTCAAGGATGAATGAATTAATGCCGAGCAGGAAATAGTTTCCGGCAAGGAGCAATGCTGCGGCAACAAAAATTGACTTGCTGAGCTTTTCCTTGAGGAAAATCACTGCGAGGACTGCTATGTAAATGAACATCGTCTTGTGGATGAACGCTCCTGCAATGCTTGCTGTCATCTGCAGACCCTTGAAGAAGAGCAAGAAGGGAACTGAGCCGCCGACAAGGCCGACTAAGGCGAGGGCAGACCACTGCTTTCTTGTAAGCTGTTTGAGTTCGCTGTGCTTTTTGAACAATATTATTATAGACAGCAGGAATATGGCGACAATAAGGTTCTTTGAGAACGTAAAAACAGAAGAATTTATTCCGGATACAGCGAACTTGTTCAGGAAGATTGCTAAACCGCTGATTAGGGCAGTGAGGAAGACAAACAGCAGGCCTTTTTTCATATTCTGCCAAATATAGGGTCTTTTTAAATATTTTTTCATAACCCACTAGCCACTGGACAACCATGCGTAGCGTATTTAAACAAATCTGCCCATCGTGCTTATTCTGACTGGAGACGGAGGGCAAAATGGATAACAAACCAGAGAAGAAGTTCAGGGCAGGAGCGGTAACCGCTACCATCTGGAGGAATGCTTCAGAGAAGGGAAGCTACGGCACTGTGCAGCTTGAGAGAAGCTATCTTGACAAGGACAGCAAGTGGAAGTCTGCAGGCTCGCTGAGGCTGAACGACATCCCCAAGGCAGAGCTCGTGCTGCAGAAGGCATATGAGTACCTTGCTGTAAAGCAGGAGGAGCAGACAGTTTAATTTTCATTTTTTGTACGAAAGTATTATATTAACCGGAGGTGACCCATCATGGGTAAGAAATTATTAGTTGAAGAGGAAGTGGTCATGGAACAGGAAAATGAGGAAAAAGTCACAATAACCAACCTGCCAGGAGTAGGCGCTGCCACGGCAGAGAAGCTGATGAGCGCGGGTTATGACACTGTGCTGAGCGTAGCAGTCGCGTCGCCTGGAGAGATAGTCGAGTCAGCAGGCGTCACAGAAGCCACCGCAAGGAAGATGATACAGTTTGCCAGAAGCAAGATGGAGATGGGCTTCGAGAGCGGAGACGAGATTCTTAAGAGGCGCGAGAAAGTCGAGAAGATAACAACCGGCAGCGCTTCATTTGACACGCTCCTTGGAGGTGGGCTGGAAACCAGCGCCATAACCGAGTGCTTTGGCGAGTACGGCTCTGGAAAGACGCAGCTTGCGCACATTCTTTCTGTAAACATCCAGAAAAAGGACCCTGATGCAGTTGCTGTTTACATAGACACTGAGAACACTTTCAGGCCAGAGAGGATTAAGCAGATTGCAGAAGCAGCAGGAATAGACCCTGAAAAGGCTCTGAAGAACGTAAGGGTGGCTAGGGCTTACAATTCAGACCACCAGATGCTCCTTGCTGAAAAGGCAGAGGACCTTATAAAGAAGGACGGGCTAAAGGTAAAGCTGATAATTGTTGACTCATTGACAGCCCACTTCAGGGCAGAGTTCATAGGGAGGGGAACCCTTGCGGACAGGCAGCAGAAGCTTAACAAGCATATGCACATCCTGATGAAGCTCGCAGAACTTTACAACGCCTCTGTCTATGTTACCAATCAGGTAATGGCAAAGCCGGATGTCTTCTTTGGAGACCCTACGCAGGCAATCGGAGGGCACATCGTTGGCCATAACTCAATGTTCAGGATTTACCTGAGGAAGGGCAAGAAGGGAAGCAGAGTGGCAAAGCTTGTGGACAGCCCGAGCCTGCCAGAGGGAGAGGCGAACTTCTTCGTCGAGGGCGGCGGGCTGAGGGACGTCTAACCGATAGGTTTAAATAACCAGAAACGTCTCTAGATTCAGTCAGTCTGTTAGGAGACTTCTTCTAAGAGATTGTCAAATAACTTGAAAGGTGAAATAGGATATGAATAGAGATTATGGAAATAGGGATTTTGGCAGGAGTTTCGCTCCTGTAAAAGTTGGTGATGAGCTGGACGTGACCATAGAGGCAGTCGGCGAGAAAGGCGACGGCATAGCAAAGAAGGAAGGCTTCGTGCTTTTCGTTCCTAACACGAGCCAAGGCGACAACGTTAAGATAAAGATAACCAAGGTTCTCAGAAAGGTCGGCTTTGCAGAAGTAATCGGACAGGGAGAAGCGCCTGCTGAATCAGAAGAGGCTCCGGCCGAGTCTGCTGAAGAGTCCGATGCTGAGGAAGAAGCGCCTGCTGAAGAAGAGCAGAGCGATGAGGCTCAGGAAGACACAGAGGACTTCGGCGAAGACCTGGAAAAGAAGGAATAAGTTCTTTCATAATTTTTTTATAATTATTCTTCTTTTTTCTAGTTATGAGAGTGTTCATAGCCATAGATATGCCTGACAGCGTCAAGGAATATCTCAGGAAAGTCCAGAAGCTGCTTCCGGAAGCGAAGATGCTGCCCGTCAGGGACTTTCACCTTACTCTGAAATTTATCGGCGAGCTTACGCCTGAAAGGGTGGAGAAGCTTAAGAACCTGCTGGGAAATGTTAAGTTTGAGAAGTTCACTGCCAGCACTGATGAAGTCGGTGTTTTCCCGAGCGAGAACTACGTCAGGGTTGTGTGGATTGGGCTGAAGCCGGAGGAGCCGATAATAGAGCTGCAGCAGCAGATAGAAAAAGCTCTGGAAGGTGAGTTCAAGCAGGACAACAGCTTCAAGGCGCACCTTACCTTGGCGAGGGTCAAGTTCATCGGCGACAAGGAGAGGTTCATCCGCGAGCTTAAGGATATAAAGACTGAGAAAATAAGCTTTGAAGTGGACAGGTTCAGGCTGAAGAAGAGCACCTTAACGCCAGAAGGACCAGTTTATGCGGACTTGGCGCTTTTTCCGCAACCTTTATAAGCCACCCCTTGATTCCGGACTGTATTGCCTTACTGCAGCGGGCTAGAAAAGCTGCGGTTCAAGAGTTCTTGGGCATTGGTAAGGCAGGAGAAAAATGGCAGAAGAACAGCAGTTTTTGGTACCGCAGGACCAGTACCTGAAGGCAGGCATTCACATAGGCACTAAGTTCAGGACTAAGTACATGGAGAACTTCATCTACAAGGTCAGGCCTGACGGCCTCGCCGTGCTTAACCTTCAGAAGATAGACGAAAGGATAAAGACTGCTGCGAAGTTCCTGGCGCAGTACAGCCCCGAGGACATTCTTGTTGTAAGCAGGAGGGAGAACGGTTGGAAAGCAGTAACCGCAATGGCAAATAACGTCGGCAATAAGTTCTTTGCAGGAAGGTACTTGCCGGGAATACTCACTAATCCTGCACTGGAGAATTACATAGAAGTCAAAGTTGTTTTCGTAACTGACGCATGGCCTGACAGGAACGTGATTAATGACGCTGCAAAGATGGGCATACCTGTAATAGCGCTTTGCGATACCAACAATCAGGCCAATAACATTGACTTAGTTGTCCCGTGCAACAACAAGGGAAAGAAGAGCCTTGGCCTGTTTTTCTGGATACTGACAAGAGAATACCTTAAGAACAGGGGCGAAATAAAGAAAGATTCTGACTTTAAGGCAAAGCTTGAGGACTTTACCGAAGAATAAGGCTAGAACTCCTCTTCTTCCTCGCCTTCATATCCCCGCATAAACCCTTCTTCCTCTGCCGTAACTTCGTCATCCTCAAGAAGTTCTTCAGAGTTGCTGTACACGTCCAGTTCTTGCTTTTGCTCTTCCATTGTTAACACCTGAAAAGAAAGGAAAAGCATTAATATATATGCTTATTGTCTATACTATATATAACCTATAAAGGGGGCTTGAAATATATGGAAATGCGCAAACTTATGGCTTTTGGTCAGTCTTCCTACATAGTTTCAGTGCCGAAAGGCTGGGTTAAGAAAAACAAGCTGAAGAAAGGCGACATCCTAGTAATAGAGGAGCGCCTTAACGAGCTGGCGATTTCAGCGCATGAAGCAGGGAAAAAATCCGCGCCGAAGGAGATTTCAATACAGTCAAACGGAAAATCAGAAGTCCAGCTAAGGACAGAGATAAACTCTGCATACATAAACAATTATGATATAATAACTGTTATGGGTGAGGGGAGGCAGCTTAAGACAGTAAAAAGCATAATCCACAGCCTTGCAGGAATGGAAGTACTTGAGGAAACATCCACGAAGATAGTTGCAAAGGAGATGCTTGACGTAAAGGAAGTTTCGCTGCAGAACATAGTGCGTAGGATGGACCTGATAATAAGGTCTATGCTTAATGACCTGCTCGTCATTAAGGAGGATTTGAGCGGAAGCCTTTACGAGAGGGATGCCGAAGTTAACCGGCTTAAGATGCTGGCTTTCAGGACAACAAGGGCTGCGATAGAAAACCCCTCTCTGCTGAAGCTTTTTGAAATAACTTACTGGAACGCGACAATGACAAAGGACGTAACAGCAAGGCTTGAGAGGCTGGCTGACCAGGTGAAAAGGATGGCTAAGCTTATAGAAAATGGAGCGCTTAAAGATAAAGAAAAGATGCGGGATTTCAAAAAAATATACCTTGCTGTTGTTAAGTGGTACGCTGAGGTTATAGGAATATATTACGCGAAAAACAAGGCTGCGGCTTACACAAATGAGGGGGAGGCAAAGAACCTCCTTAGGGAGTGTGATGATTACATTGAGAAATATAAGACTGTGCCTTGCGTAAAGCTGATGCAGAACATAAAGTACATAATAGTTTCCCTCAAAGGAATACTGAGGGATGCGATGGAGGCAGAATAATCACTGATTCTTTACTTGGGAGAAGCCCTGTTCCTCTATCCTGAAAAGCCCTGTCTTCTCAGGCAGGCTTCTGTGTTTTCTTAAGGTTGCCTGTCTCGCATTGCCGGAAAGCATTCCGAGCTCTATTAGGCACTTGCTTGAGTAATTTATAATATCGCCGCCGACCATCTTAATGCTGCTCTTGTCATCAAAGTCAGAATAGACCTGGTTTGTGAGTAGGACAGGTATGTTTTTTGTCCTTGCTATCTCAAGCAGGCTTGTGAGCTGCCTGCTGAGCTCCTTGTTAAGGGCTTTGTTGTCAGGACCCCTTTCTGTCCTGTAAAGGGCTGATATGGTATCGCAGATAATGATGCCGAACCTTGGGCTTACAAGCTTCTGGATCTGCTCAACTGCATTTTTCTGCAGCTCAAAGCTTGTCGGCCTTATTATGAAAGTCCTCTCAAGGACCGACCTATAGTCCTTTGAGAGCTGCTTAAGGCGCGAAGTTGAGAAGCCACCTTCAGTATCCATGAATATTATCTTTTTCTGCTTCGGCTGAGCTATTGCGCTGAGAAGGCAGGTTGTTGTCTTGCCAGAGCCCGGAGGGCCGTAAATGGTTGTTAGGACGCCTTTCTCATAGCCCCCCTCAAGAAGCTCGTCAAAAACTGCGGAGCCGGTTTGCACTTTTTCGTCCATGCCGAGAGCATTTTTCGGGCTTATTTAATGCTTTTGCCAGGGCTTCCCCGTCGTAGACTAAATACGAAAGCTTTTTAAATGGGTCGGGAATTCTGGAAAGTGTAGGATAAGAGCTTAACTTTCGCAGATGAGATGCGGAAGCGGGCTTAAAAGCCCGTTTTAGCAGTAGTCTGTGAGGAAAGTCCGCCCACCATTTTGGCTGCTCCCTGAAAGGGGAGTTCCTGAAAGGGAAGGCAACCGCTCAGAAACGAGACGGCCCCTGTTTGGGATGATAGAGGCTCTTGACGACTTCAGGGGAACCGGTGAAACGGCGAGTCCCTGCCGGTGCAAGTCTTTGACGCTTAGTCAAATGTTAAGGCAAACCTTCCGAAAGGGGTTTGACAGAAGGTGGCTTATTCTTATCCTACACTTCTTTTGAAATAAGATGGTAAGCTTCGAGGAAATAAGGCAGGTAGAGAGTGAGGCTGAGAAGATAGCACAGTCTGCTTCTAATAAGAAGGAAAAGCTCATACAGGATGCCCGCAAAGAGGCTGAAAAGTATTCTGCAGGTGAAGAAGAAAAGATGGAAGCTTACCTGGAAGATGAAACGAAAAAGGCAAGAAAGGCTGCAGAGGCTGCACGGCAAAAAGTTCTTGCTGCAAACAAGAAGAAGATAGAACAACTGGAGGAAGCTGCAGAAGAGAACA
Organism: Candidatus Woesearchaeota archaeon; assembly: GCA_016935265.1. GTDB lineage: Archaea > Nanobdellota > Nanobdellia > Woesearchaeales > UBA10216 > JAFGRH01. The sequence goes on from JAFGRH010000021.1 coordinate 16,521, forward strand.
CGGAAAAAACAGTTCAGCAGGTCCTTAAAAGGTTTGAAGGGTTATTTGAATGATATTTCCTGAGCGAATGGTGAGGCTTACGGTAATCGGCCCGAAGAGGGTTATGGAACGGACCATCAAGGAGCTTTATTCGCTGAAAGCAATGCACATAGTTGAGCACACTAAAACAGACATAGATATTGGGGAGCCGCTTGCAAAGGCTGATGAGCTCTCAGGTCTTCTTGTAAGTGTAAGGTCCCTGATAGCTTCCTGCGGGCTTAAGAACGGAAAAGAGCTGAGCAACGGCTTTAAGGCAATAGGTGTGAGAAATTTTAAGCAGCTGGCATCCACTATAAAAAAAGCTCAGGATGAGATAAGAATCAGGGGCGATGCGGTTTCCGATATTGAAAGCAGGGTTGCCCTGCTAAGGGAAAAGATTGCGGTTCTTAATGAGCTATCCGACATTCCGGTGCCGATTGAGGCTTACCAGCCTTACAGGACAATACAGCCTTTTGTTGGATGCGTAAAAAATCCAAAGGAATTAAAGCAGGAAATATCCAAGGTTACAGACAGGTTTGAGCTTTACACTTCTTCAGACGGAAAAAATCTCGCGCTTTTTGTCGACAAGGCAAGCGCTGAAAAAGTAAAAAATATTCTTAATGAGCGCGGATTTGCAGAGCTTGACGTCGCCCTTCTTAACGGAATTAAGGGGCTGCCTGCAGTTTGTGTTGAGCGAATAGGCAGTGAGCAGGAGTCTCTTGCCAGGAAGCTCGAAGCTGCTAAAAGAGCTAAGGAAAAGTGCGGAAGGAAATGGTCTGATTTCCTTCTTTTAAGCGAAAGGTTCCTTTCAATGGAAGTGGAAAAGGCAGAAGCGCCGCTTAAGTTTGCATCAACAAAAAACATATTCGTAGTTACTGGGTGGGTGCCTGAAGCAAAGCTAGGCTACATAAATGAGAAACTGAAAAAGGCAGGCATGAATAAAATATCAATAGAGGTTGAGAAACCGAAAGAAGGGGATATGGTCCCTTCGCTGATGGAGAATCCTGACAAGGTTAAGCCTTTCGAATTTTTTATGAGGCTTTATGCCCTTCCGAAACACAACGAAATAGACCCTACAGTCATAATGTCTGTAACGTTCCCGATTTTCTTCGGGTTCATACTAGGGGACATAGGTTATGGTTTTGTTACGCTGGCATTATTTCTTTTCCTGCTTAAGAAACTGCCTAAGATGGGCGACCTGTTAAGGATAATGATAATATCTTCTATTTCATCAATATTCTTCGGCTTTCTCTTCGGAGAATTTTTTGGAGCTGAAGTGGTTTTCGGAAGGGAACTGCCTCACATAATAAGCAGGATGCACCAGATAAACGAACTGCTCTATATTGGAGTTGCTATAGGGATAATACACATAAACTTCGGGCTTTTGCTCGGCTTCATAAACGTCCTGAAGGCTCACGGGTTAAGGGAAGCGATTTATGAGAAAGGAAGCTGGGTCCTGCTTGAGGCTGGGGCTGCGCTGATAGCCATCAATATGATGGGTTATGCGAGCATACCAGCATATTACGGATATGGCACGATTGCTGCTGCAGCTTTCCTGCTTTACAAAGGGGAATCGATAAGGGGGCTGATAGAGATTCCTTCGATATTCAGCAACATGCTTTCGTACGCAAGGCTTATGGCTGTTGGAGTTGCCTCTGCCAGCCTGGCTTTCGTAGTGAATGAATTCGCCACAGATTTTTTCGGCAAGGGGGGCTTCCTGATAATAGCAGGCGTCCTTATCCTGCTGATAGGGCACGTCATAAACATAGGCTTAGGCCTGCTCGGAGGGTTTTTGCATTCAGTAAGGCTTCATTACGTTGAATTTTTCGGTAAGTTTTTCGAGGGCGGAGCTATAGCTTATCGCCCGTTCGGAGCAAAATAAAAGTTTAGGAGGGATGAATAATGGCAGATGTTGGGTTAGTGGCCATCGGTGCCGGCTTGGCTGTCGGGATAACCGCAATAGCAGCCGGAATTGCGGAGAAGGAAATCGGCTCTGCAGCCGTTGGGGCGACAGTGGAAAAGGACGAAGCATTCGGAAAAGCGCTTATCCTTACGGTCATTCCGGAAACGCTTGTCATCTTCGGGCTTGTCGTGGCTATAATGATTATCGGCCTTGCGGCAGAGTAATTCCGAGGTTTAAATGGGAATTGAGAAAGTAAAGGACGATGTGCTTGAAAAAGCCAATAAGGAAGCTGAAAAGCTTATTGGTGAAGGCAAGGCTGAAGCCAGGCGCATTATGAAGGAAGCCGAGAAGGCTCTTGATAAGAAGAAAGAGCAGGAAGCTTCTAGCATTGAGAAGATGAAAGAGGGAATGAAAACGCGTATGGTCTCTGCAGCAGAGCTTGAAGCAAAGAAGGGAATGCTGAACGCAAGGAAAAAAGCCCTCGACAAAGTGCTTGAAAAGGTAAAAGCAAAGGTAAAAAGCCTGCCTGAAAGCAAGAGGCTTTCTCACATTGAAAAGCTGCTTGAGCGCGCGAAAAAAGAGCTGGAAATAGCGAAGGTATACTGCGCTGAGCAGGATGCCCGCCTTGTCAGCGGATACAATGTCAAAAAAGCTGAAATGCTTGGCGGGCTGATGGCGGAGAACAGCGAAGGCAATGTAATTGTAGATTTTAGCTATGATTCCCTGCTTGAGGAGCTTTACAGGGATATGATGAAGGAAATTTCAGAGTCTCTTTTCAAAAAATGAGCTTGCAGATCACAAAGCAAAAGGCGAAGGAAGTTAGGCTCGGAACATATCCTTATACTTACGCAAGGATAAGCTGCATGAAGACCACCCTCCTGAAGAAGGAGGATTATGCAAGGCTCATGAAAATGACGCCAAACGAAATCATAGAGTTCCTTCAGGAAACAACTTACAGAAAGGAGATAAACGAGCTTGCAATCAAGTATTCAGGAACGCAGCTGGTTGAAATCGCGCTTAACAGGAATCTTGAAGATGTCTTTGCAAAGCTGAGGCGCATATCAAAGCCTGAACTGGTCCGCG
>JAFGRH010000022.1 GCA_016935265.1 Candidatus Woesearchaeota archaeon
GAGGAATAACTCCCGCCACAGAAAACCTTTTAAATAACCCGCTTTTTTCGTATTTCCCATGGCAGAAGCTAAAACATTGCAGAAGGCAAAGAAGAAGAAATGGTATCCAATACACTCAAAGCTATTCAATGACGCATTGCTTGGCGAAACCCTCGCCACAGAGGCGAATGATCTGATTGGAAGGGTTGTAAGCGTGAACCTTGCTACGCTTGCAGGCGATGTTAAGAGGCAGTCAGTAAGCCTGCGCTTCAGGATAAGCTCGGTAAAGGAAGGCAAGGTCTATGCAGATGTCATAAGCTACCTTACTTCAGGCTCTGCGATAAGGCGCCTTGTGAGACGGAATGTTGAGAGGGCGGACATTACATCAGTCTGCGAGACTCTGGACAAGGTTCGCGTTAAGATTAAGGTTTTCCTGCTTACAAGGTCAAAGACAAGCGGCAGCGTCCTGCACTCACTTCAGAAGGAGTGCCTTGGAATGCTTGCGAAAGAGATCGGAAAGATTGAGTACGGCGACTTTGTCTGGTCGCTTATTGAGCACAAGCTGCAGTCAGAGCTCAGGAAGGGCCTCAGCAAGATTTACCCTCTTAAGGCTTTTGAAATCAAGATGTTCAACGTCGTGAGCGGTGAGCAGGCGGAGAAGAAAGCCCCTAAACAAGAAAAGGCTCCTTCTAATGAAGAAGTTAATGTCGAGCAGGAGGAAAAACCCTCTAAAGCAGAGAAGGCTCCTGCGAAGGTGGCCAAAAGTGCGAAATAAGGCGTTAATCGGCCTGACAGAGCTCGTTAAGTTGGTTAATGGTGACAAATCTAAAAAAGTTGTTGCCAGAATCGACACAGGCGCCACACAAAGTTCTATTGACACATCACTTGCAACGCGGCTTAACCTCGGCCCGATAATAAGCTCCAAGATTGTTAGGAGCACCCACGGCACAACGATGAGGGCAGTTGTCAAAGCAAGCGTTGTCCTTGCCAAGAGAAGGATACGTGCCAAATTCAATGTTGCAGACAGGAGGCACATGCGCTACAAGGTCCTTATAGGCAGGAACGTCCTCAGCGGAAAGGGCTTCCTTATTGACCCTGACAAAAAATGAAAGCAGCACTGCTTAGCGGAGGGAGCATAAGCTCAAAGTGGACCTTTGAGGCAATGAAGAAGCACTTTGATGAGGTTGACGACCTCAGGATTAAAAAAATCGAGGTCGTGATGGCAGGCAAGTCCCTTGAAGTCCTGTACGAGGGCAAGCCCCTTCCCCACTACGACTGCATATACGCAAAGGGATCTTTCCGATACGCATCTGTGTTGAGGACCCTTACCTCAGTCCTTTACGGCGAAACATATTTCCCTCTTACCCCCGTCTCCTTCAGCCTCGGGCATGACAAGCTCCTTACGCATCTTGAGCTCCAAAGGCACAAGATACACATGCCAAAGACTTACGTTGCCTCAACTGATTCGGCAAAAGCGATACTCGACAAAGTCTCATATCCGATAGTAATGAAGTTTCCGAGCGGAACCCAGGGCAAGGGCGTTATGTTTGCAGACTCCTTCAGCTCTGCCTCTTCAATGCTTGACGCGCTTGTTGCGCTTAAGCAGCCATTCATAATACAGGAATACATTGAGACTAGCGGGGTTGACATAAGGGCTATTGTCGTTGGCGATAAGGTTGTTGCATGCATGAAGAGAAAGGCTGTTGAGAAAGAGAAGCGCGCCAATATCCACGCAGGCGGAAAGGGCGAGCCATACTTTGCAAGCCCTGAGGTCAGGAAGCTTGCAGTAGATACAGCAAAGGCAATAGGCGCTGAGATATGCGCTGTTGACATTCTTGAGTCGCCGAAGGGTGCGCTCGTTATCGAGGTTAACCTTTCTCCAGGCCTGCAGGAAATAACCACCGCAACAAAGACAGACGTAGCTTCAAAAATCGCGAAGTACCTTTACGACAGGACTGATGAGTTCCTGTCATCAACAAAAAAGACTGGCGCAGCAAAAATAATGCAGGAGCTTGGCATAGAAAAAGATGAGGAAAACCCGCTTATAACAACCCTTGACATGCGCTCAGGACGCATACTGCTCTCAAAAATCCTTACAGACAAGACAGGGTTTGACGACAAGTCTGATGTGGTGATAAAAGCAGAGAAAAATAGGCTCTTAATAGAGAAGTTCAAGTAGCTATTTCTTCAGGTCAGGCCTCCAAAGCCTTCCTATCTTGTAGCGTTCCTCCCACTCTTTCATGTAAGCCCTGATTGAGTCAGGCACCACATTTTTCAGGAACGCTGACTTGTTCACAAGCTTCTCCATCTTTTCCTCAAGCCCCTTGCTTAGCTCGGCGTAAAGGTCCTTGTCCGCATAAACCAGCCCTTTCTTCAGCCTCCAGTATGCTGGCGTCCCCCTCGGCGCCAGGACAAGATAGCCTCTCTTGCCGTTTATCAGCTTTGAGAAGGTATTCATCCCGCGGTGCACGTCCTGGTGGTTGGCAAGGTAAACTCCGCCTTTGGGGCCGCTCGGGTCAAGTATTATCATGTCATCCCCCTCAATGCCTACGCATATGGCATAGTGTGCCTTGTCGTTTTCTATTGTAGGGAAGACCACTTTCTTCTTGAAATCAACAATCACCAGCGCGCCGTCATAAAGCCATGACTTCAGCTCCTGCTTCAGGTCCATTATTTTGTTGACAGGTATCCAGTGGCCGAGCACTTTGCCGTCAGTAACTTCCTCAATTGCCTGCTTTAGCATTTCAGGGTGCGTGCCTTTTCCGACCTCTGTCCCTGACATTGACGCAATCTTGTCCTGGTCTATCCCCTTGTGGCCGAATATTGACAAAACCATCTGCGCGCATGCAGGCCCGCAGTGGCTTGGCCTCTGCTCTACAAAGTGGTTCTTTATCTCCTCAAGGGCGTGCAGCTCAGCCTTTATCTTTTCAAACTTCACTTCTTTCTTGAGAAATTCCTTGTTGGGAATCCTGAGAAGATAGCCTGAATCAGTGTTTATTGTCGTGTCTATGTTTGATACGCTCGTTATTTCGCCTGCCTCGCCGTTAACCACTATCCTGCTGCCCGGCTTGAAATTGCCCACTCCCTTTATGTAAAGCCCTGCTACTGCGTTCTCTATTATGCCCCTGAAGCCGAAGAAAGCAAGAAGGGCTATTATTACGAAGGCGCTGTACACGACTACCCTTATGATGGCATTCAGCGCAGAGGACTGGAAGCCAAGAATTGACATTACAAGTTCTATGATTACGACGTAAAGGAAAAGCTTCATTACAAACATGATTACCTTAAGGGTCTGCTTTTTTTCGTAAGCCCCCGCATAGTCAACTATGCCTATGGTGAGCAAGACCCACTCAATCAGGTTTGTTATGAAATTCACAGTTATTATTCCAAGGATAAGCAGCAGTATTGCGGTAAATATGTCGGGCAGGTAGCTCAGAGCTGTGGTCAGCATGTCGCTTACAGCCCCTGACTTCAGGTAAGCAAGGGCAGCAATTATCGTAAGAGTCATTATGAAATACCTTACTGCCTTCAGCTTCCTGTCAACGTCAAGCTTCACAATCTTCCTTCTCGCCCTGTAAATGATAACAAGAATCCTGGTAATGATGTGCGCCAGCGCAAAACCTCCGGCAAGTATTATCAGAGAAATTCCGAGTCCCATCCAGGTTTCATCCAAAGCCATGGCTAAAGTGCCTCTTCATAAATATAAAAATCTTTCTAAGTTACAAACTCAATTACTGCCCTTCTTTATTTTTCAGTAGTTAAAAACATTATTATATGCTTTTATTTAAGTACTGCTTAGTGCAAACGTTTAAATAGCTTGTACTTTATAGTGAAAGTGGTAATATGCCCATAAAACCCCAGAGCGTAACTACAGAAGCAGACCTTCTGCTTGGACTTCTCAGGCAGGTCAAAGAGATAACACTTAAGGAAGCTGCACAGCGGCTTAAAATACCTGTCCCTACTCTTGAGGCCTGGGCTACTTTTCTTGAGGAAGAGGGCGTTGTCTCCATGAAGTACAAATTCACAACACCATATCTTTGCTATGTTGAAGAAAAGGAGAAGAAGAAAGTTCCCAAGGCTCCTGTTGAAACAGCCCCCCCTCCTGCAAAAGAGACTGATTCTTTCCAGGAGATCCACCGCAGGATGCAGGAAATGCAGCAAATGCTTGAGACGATGAACAGCTCTGCGAAGAGCGGGGAGTTTTCCAAGGTGCCTGACTTCTACACCATAATAATGTCCAACCTTAAGGCGCTTCGCGATTTCATCCTTGAAAAGTCCCACTGGCTCCCGCTTGACAAGAAAGCTGAGTTTGACACTCAGCTGAAGAGCGTAGAGTCAGGAGCCCAGAGCGCAAGCTCGCTTGTTGACGAGGGCAAGTTCGAAGAGGCACAGTCAGCCTATTCTGAGCTTGTTTCCCTGCTTGCGAACGTCCTTAACAGCATGCACTCATCATATGATGAAGGAAAGCAGCAGCAGGTTGCTTTGGCAGCAGGCTCAACCGAAATTTCAGAGCTGCTTGAAAAGGCATATGACCTGATGAAGCAGGGCAAGATTGAGGAGGCAAAGCAGGTTTACAGGCAGCTCGACGGAATCTACAGGAGGATGCACGCGGATTATGCTGAAAAAAAGCGCGGACTTGAGGGCGATCTTGCAAAGCTGAACAAGGACCTTTCAACCAACATAGACCGCAGGAACATTGCAAAGGTAAAGCAGGGCTCAAAGGTCATAGAAGGCTTCCTTAATGACTCAAGGAAAGCCATGAAGAAAGAAGACCTTCAGGGAGCAGAAAAGAGCTACCTTGCTGCCAAGCAGGTATTCAACTCCCTCCCGCAGGGTTTCCTCACGCAGAAAAGGCACCTTCAGGAAGGGCTAATAAAGGCATATGAGGAGATAGCAGTTGTCCGCGAAAAAGTAATGTCTGCAAGGTTTAAGGCTGCAGAAATCAGCATATCAGGGCTTCTGAAAAAAATCTCAGATCAGCTTAAGTCAGGGCAGGTGAGAGCTTCTGTTGAAACATACAACCAGGCAAAAACAACCTTCGCAAAGATGCCGCCCGGCTTCATAACAGAAAAGCTCGCCCTTCAGGAAAAGCTCATGAGCGCTTACAACAACCTGGTCTCAATATACAATGTAAGCTCCTCAAACGAGATGGGGCAGAAGATGAACAGGATAAGGCAGCTCATCTCAAGGATGAAGGCAAGCATAAGGGCTGGAAGCGCAGAGGACGCATCAAGGACCTATTCAGAAATAAAGGAGATTTACGGCTCGCTGCCGCTCGGCTTCATAAAAGAGAAGACACAGCTTCAGGACGAGATACTGAAGGAATACGAGCTCCTTGTCAGGATTTCAGGAGAGAAGCTTTCAAAGGACGTCAAATTAAAGGTAGAGGAGATTAAGGAGCTCCTTGAAGAGGCTTTATCATACGCCAAGAGGGGCGATTACGACGTTGCAGAGGAGATGTACTCGCAGACAGTCGTTCTTTACAACAAGCTCCCTCCCGGCTTCATCCAGAGCAAAGCAATGCTCAGGAGCAAGATGCTTCTCCTTTACAAGGACATAATAATGAACTCTGACAGGACCGCCATGGAGGAGCTTGACAAGGCAGCCGTTGCAAAATACCACGAAATAATGAAGATTCTCGTTGAATCAAAGCACCATATTGCAAAGGGGCACTTTGACCTTATTGAGCCTGCTTACAAGAGCATGGTCATGCTGTTCGAGGAGCTCCCCATAGGTTTTGTGCAGAAAAGCACAAAGCTCTGGGAGAAAATAAAAATAACAAGCGACGAAGTCAAGCTGTACAAAAAAGTTCAGGGTCTCCCAAGGATTGTCTCAAACTCAGAACTGAGGGCTGCCCTTAACGAAGTTTACAAGCTAAAAAATTACGTGGCAAGGAACTGCATTGAGGATGCAGAGCTGCTGAAATACGTGGAGGCAAGGTACAGCCAGAACCTCCAGAGGCTCATGGCAAGAAAGCCGAGCCCTCCTTCAGTAGAGATGCAAAGGCCAGCTCATGCGCCCCTTCCGCACCAATCAACGCATTTTCCCGCCCAGCCTATGGGGCCGCAGCCGCTAACTTCCCCTGCGCAGGAGAAGGAAATGGCGGATTTGCACAGAAAGATAGGCGAGCTTCAGACAAAGGCAAGGCCGCAGGTAACCATGCCTGCCCATTAAATATTTTTCCCTGGAGATTAAGAGGTGAATATGGCAGGAGAGAGGGATGTCAATACACTTGATTCCTACAAGATAAACGTAAGCGGAATCATAGTGGACGTGACAATCTATACAGAAGAAGAAGAGTCCGTGCCTATTTACAACATATCAATACTCAACATAAGCCGCGCTACAAAAATACTTCTTGCCAAGCTCAGGGAGGAATTCGTATCAAGGATAAATGTAGGCGCCATAGAGCTTTCCGAAGAGACAGGATTTGAGGACATAAAGGAAAGGTTCAAAGAAGAGATTCTCGTTCTCATCAAGAAGTACTTCCCGAACATAGACCAAAGGACTTCAGACCTCCTTGTCAACCACGTTATCCAGCAGAACGTAGGGCTCGGCAACATAGAAATTCTTCTGAAGGATGCGAACCTTGAGGAAATAGTTATCAACAGCGCAGAGGAGCCTGTCTGGGTCTACCACAGGAAGCACGGCTGGCTCAAGACAAACGTGATGCTTGACAACGAGGCAAGGATAAGGCACTACGCGACAATAATAGGAAGGGATGTCGGAAAGGAAATAACCCTCCTAAAGCCCCTTATGGACGCCCACCTGAAAACCGGGGACAGGGTTAACGCTACCCTGGCGCCAATATCAACAGACGGCAACACAATAACGATAAGAAAGTTCTCTGAAAAGCCTTGGTCCATAACAGACCTGATAAAAAGCAGGACAATGAACTACGACACAGCAGCATGGGTGTGGCTTGCGATACAAAACGAGCTCTCCATGCTAATATCTGGCGGAACAGGCTCAGGAAAGACATCAACGCTGAACGCAATTGCAAACTTCTTCCCGCCAAACCAAAGAATAATATCCATAGAGGACACAAGGGAGCTTACCCTTCCGAACAACCTCCACTGGGTGCCGCTGGAAACAAGGCTTCCGAACCCTGAAGGCAAGGGCGAAATCACAATGCTCGACTTAGTGGTAAACTCGCTGAGAATGAGGCCTGACCGCATCATAATGGGCGAGATAAGAAGGAAGCGCGAGGCAGAAGTTTTGTTTGAAGCGATGCACACAGGCCACTCGGTATATGCGACGCTGCACGCCAACAACGCCGAGGAGACAATAACAAGGCTCACAAATGCGCCCATAGAGGTCCCAAAGGCTGTCATAAGCGCGCTTTCCCTCATCCTTGTCCAGAACAGGAACAGGCGCACAGGCTACAGGAGGACTCTCCAGCTTGCTGAAATAACAAGCAAGGGGGACGCCGAAGTCCTGATGCAGCTTGATGTTGCAAAGGACACTTTCAACTATATCAAGGCGCCAAAGCGCGTGGTTGAAACGCTTAACCTTTTCACAGGAATGACCAGTCAGCAGATAGATGACAACCTTAAGGAGAAAAAAAGGATACTGAGATGGCTTGTCGAGAAGGACATAACTGACGTTCACAAGATAGGGCTCATTGTATCAAAGTATTATGCCGGCAAGCTAAAGATTTGAATTGGTGGTTGCAATCGATATTGTAAAGATTTTTTTAAGGTATTATCCGGGCTTGAAAAGAACGCTTAGGATAGCGCATATAAAGGAGACTCCTGAAAAATTTGTAAAGCATTCGCTTCTTCTCTCGCTCTACATTTCAATTGGTATTTGCGGAGCATTCTTCTTGTTTTTCTCAAAGAGCTTTGACAGCCGCCTTGATGCGGTTGCCCTGCTTCCTCTCGTATTCCTCCTTTCAAGCTTCCCTGTTTTCTTCTTCATGATGCAGACGCCCAAGGGCAATATAAGGAAAAGGCAGCGGGAGATGGACAAGTACGTCCTTTTCACAGGGCGCTACCTCCTCGTGAAGATGGAATCCGGAACGCCACTTTTCAACTCAATCATAGACGCATCGAAAAGTTACGGCGTATCAGGCAAGTATTTCAAGGAAATACTTGATGACATAGCTGCAGGCACGAACATAGAGGATGCCCTTGAAAATGCGCGCGAATACAACTCATCCGCCTACTTCAAGAAGATACTCTGGCAGCTGGTAGCTTCAATCAAGACCGGAACAGACATAACAAACGCGCTGAGAAGCACCCTGAAAGTAATTGCAGACGACCAGATAATTGAAATCAAGAAATACGCGAAAAAGCTGAACGCCCTTATGCTTTTTTACATGCTCATAGCCTGCGTCGTTCCCTCCCTTGGCGTTACCCTTTTCCTCCTCGTCGCAAGCTTTCTTGAGCTTGACCTCTCGCAGGCTTTCCTCTTTGCAGTGCTTTTCTTCCTTGCAATGGTACAGGTAATTTTCATCATAATGGTAAGGTCAATAAGGCCGGTAATGGAACTATGAACCTGAAAATAATATTTTTGGAGGAATTCGGCAGGGCTTTCATACCCAAAAAGTTCAGGCCCCACCTCAGGCAGTACCTCCTGAAAGCAGGCATCGTAGAGGTGCCCTACAGGATTATAGGCGGGATGTTCTACCTGAGCATACTCGCAACTCTCATAATCTACCTGCTTAAGGTATACCCTCTTTTCGAGGAATCAGGGCTTGTTAAAGTCTTCTTTTACACGCTCGGAACATGGGTTGCGCTGCCTCTCGGCTTTGCCAGCGCTTTAGCCCTAATCTTCTATTTCTACCTTGACATGAAGATATTCAACCGCACCAAGAGAATGGAGGAGGTTCTCCCTGACTTCCTGAGGTTTGTCGCTGAGAACCTGAAGGGAGGGATGCCTTTCGAGCGCGCCTTGTGGAGCGCAATCCGCCCTGAGTTCGGGGTGCTTGCCAATGAAGTCAGGCTTGCCGCCAAGAAAGTCATGACAGGGGAGGACGTTGACGAAGCCCTGAGGGAATTCACAAGCAAGTACGACTCACCCACTCTTAGAAGGTCATTCGACCTCATAATAGAGGGCATGAAGGGCGGCGGAAAAACCGCTTACCTCATAGACCGCGTTGTTGAGGACCTTGAGGAAACCAGGGAGCTTAAGCAGGAGATGAACGCAACAAACCTTTCCTATGTGATATTTGTTTCCATAATAGTCCTTGCCGTTGCGCCTGCACTCTTCACGCTTTCATACCAGTTCCTGATGATACTTATAAGCATCGGCGGCAGGCTTGAGGGCGTGCAAACGCAGGGTGTTATGGACTTCGCCATGAACTTCGGGAATGTTGCGCTTGACCCGGACTCATTCAAGACCTTCTCGCGGCAGGCGCTCGGCGTTCTTTCTGTTTTCTCAGCCATGATAATATCCCAGATAAGCAGGGGAAACATAAAAGGCGGCATAAAATACATACCGGTGTTTCTCGCAATCACACAGGTAATTTATATTGGCCTGATGTGGGTTGCTGACAAGGTTTTCGGCGGGCTTATGACATGAGGAAAAATATTTAAATGAACGGCTATTTAACAATAAAAAACAGTTTTTCTTTTTTTGGATAGCTTCTATATATCGATAGGCAGGGGGTTTTAAAATGACAGATGCAGACAATGTTGAGAAAGAGCTAAGTGAAGTGAGGAAGAGGCTGCTTACGCTTGAGTGGGACAAGAAGCACAACCAGCTCAATGCCGGCATGGAATCGCATTACGAAGAGCTTAAGACCAAGTGCAAGGAACTTGAGAGCATGAAGGAGAAGCTCAAATAATCTTCAGCTTTCCTGTTATTTCATCAATCTTTTTTTCATCAGCAGGCCCTATGCCTAAGCAGGTTACTGTTCCCGGCTTAAGGACAGTCTTTCCCGCATCCTTGATTATTGCAGTTACCAATCCTTTCTTAGCTGCCATTTTTTTCAGCCTGAAAAGCTCGGTCCTGTTCTCGGCCCACACAGCAATTTTCTTGCCGCCTTCCTGGACCCACTGCTCAATCTCCTCTGACTTCATTGCGGCATCCACCGCAGCATGCGCAACCTGAACAGCCAGTTTCCCCTTAGGCAGATTGAGGTCCTTCCTTACAGCTATTACGAGCTTTTGGGCCATGCCAATAGCTCTCCAGTAGGCATTTATTAACCTTTCCCATTTTTGACAAAGGTTTAAATACTTGCTTAGCCTACTGCCAGTGGGGAATGAAAAGCTACAAGAGAAAGGCGAGGTTGCTCCAGGCGAGTACCGAATTGTGGCGCGATTACAGCTTTTTGCAGAAAAGCGGCGACTTTGTCTTCATGCCAAGGTCGCTCTACAGGAAGACATTGAAAACAAGAAACTTCAAGTGATAATCATGGCATCGGACAACGCAATCTTTATAGGGACAAAGCCGTTCATGAACTATGTAACTGCAGTAGTGATGCAGTTCACGACAAAAAATGCCGAGGAGATAATTCTGAAGGCAAGGGGCAAATTCATAAGCCGGGCAGTAGACGTTGCCGAAGTGGCAAGAAAAAGATTTCTCGAGGGGCAGGTCGACATAAAGACCATAAACATAGACTCAGAAGAGTTCAAGAACAAGGAAGGCAGGCAGGTAAGGGTTTCCACAATCGAGATAACGCTTGCAAGGAAATAATTCTAAGCCAGCAGCCCATAAATCCTCGGCGCAACGCTAGTAAAAACCCACACGTTAAATGCTATGTGCGTCGCTATGAAAAGAATTGTCCTTTCTACCCTGCTGCCAAGGAAAAGGTAGCCGGCAGCTATTATCGCGTCGTAAATAACTGTCAGGATTATCCCTGCCCAAGTAATTCCCATCCCCGAGAATACGGGAACAAGAAAGCTCACGGCAATTATTGCTATGAAGGAAACAAATGTGGCGTGGGTAAAGTGCGCCGTAAAAAGGAAAGCGAAGAAGAGCGATACAACCCCCACAACTGCTGCCGGAATCGTCCCGTAAAGGAGCCCTGTTATCACTGTTCCCATCATCACAAGCTCTATTCCCAGCGATACCCTGATAGCCCTGTTATAGAGAAGCGAGACAGCGCCTATTGCCGCAAGCGCAGCCATTACCGCGATTCCCTTTATGTAGCTTATTCCAAAGAAAAGAGCTATCCCCAGCGAAACGCCTATTATAATAGATGCCTTGTCTTTCCAGAGGTCCTTAATAGTAAGAACCTGCTTCCTTGACCAGTTCCTTAGCTCATCCCTTTTCATTTTATCCAAGCAGCTCAAGCAGCTTTGGCGCAATTACAGCGAAAACCCAGATGTTGAAAGGTATGTCTGTTGCGGCAAAAAGAAAGGACTTCCACGGCTGGCTCCCGAGCAGTATGTAGCCCGGCACAATTATCACGTTATACAGAATAGCCATGAGTATCCCCAGTGAGGTTATGCCCATCCCCTCAAATAGCGGTATTGCTATGCTTACTGCCCCCAGCCCTATGAAAGATACCAAAGTGGAGTGCTGGAAGCTCTGGTTGAACACTTCAGCTGCAAAAAGCGCTACAGCTCCCACAAAAAAGGCTGCCAGCGGGCCGTAAATCACCCCTGCAAGCACCGTCGAGAGCACTATGAACTCAAAGCCGAGCGAAATCCTGACAAACTTATTGTAAAGCAGCGAGGCAAACCCGAGCAGGATAAGCAGGAGCAGCACTATCCCTGCCTTTACGTATGCCCAGAAAAAAAGCAGCAGCGCAAGGCAGATAACAGCCAGAAAAACCAGCCTTTTCCTCTTCTTAAGCTGGTCATACCTGAAAACTCGTTCCTTTGCCCACTTCCTGATTTCATTTCTTTCCATTTTAAAAAGAGCGGGCCTGCTGGGACTTTCATGCGGCAATCTCATGACGTTATGCACGAAGCGCACCGGTCGGCTTCACGCCGACCTAACGTCCAGGTGGAGTTTGCCACCTTTTGAACCCAGATTACATGGTTTCTGCGTAAAAGCACCGAAGCCACGTGTGCGATCCTGGTTACACCACAGGCCCGTGCAGCGAGGAAACTGCGCACTATAAAAAACCTGTGCTTTATGCGGTCATCAAAAACAGCACAGGCTCCCCAAGAACCCTGAATATTACGAAGTTGAACACAAAGTTTCCTGTCAGGAAGAAAACAAGCTTCATCCTGAGCTCAACATCCGGCTGTATCATGTAGAGCGGCTGGGCAATTACATTGTAAACCACCACTCCAAGCATGCCCGCCCAGAATATGTTAACGTTATATCCTGCAGCTATGGCAGCGGCTATGCCGGCAGATGCCCTCGCAGGAATGTAGCCGATTACAAAAGCGTCAATTGCGGACGAAGCAATCTCCGCGGCAATCGTAACAACTATGCCGAAAATCGCCCCTGCCCAAATGCCGTAAACATAGCCGACAAGGACTGTTCCGAACGTTACAAGCTCAAAAGCAGGCGGTATCCTGATTACGCGCTTGTAAACCTGCGAGAACGTTCCAGCTAAAGCAAGAATCCCTATGCTCACAATAGCCCTCACCTGGCTCGTGAAGAGCATAGCAGCAGCAATAACCAGCAGGCTGATGATAACAGCCTTCTTGTTCCTCCTGCCCCACCTGTAAATCCTTCTGGCAAACTCAGGAACACGCTTCTTAACCATGCATTAATTACTGTAAAGAAGCCTATAAAAATTTTCTCAAAAAATTTATCTGCTAAAAATCCTGCTTAAAGCGCCAGGCGTCCTGTAATCCTTTTTTTCCTCCATCGGAAGTGTCAGGTATTTCCTGCTTTCACCCACCTTTTTGAGAAGCGCATCAAAGTTTCCCAGCCTGTCGAAAATTTCCTCAAAAGCCTTTAAGGGCATTTTCATTGTTTTTGGCTTTTTCCCCTCTTCAGCCTCACCTACTGTGCGCACATCAGCCAGTTCCGAAGGCTCTTTAAGGGCAGCGTAGGTAGCAAAGCGTATGTCCCATTCAACCGTTTCTTTTCCAGCCTCGCCATGGTTGTTCCGCGCTACTTCTGCCACTAAGCCGTTGTAATGGGCAAAAGCGCCTAATTTGCTTCTGCCCCCATTCTCCAAATAATGTATTAAAGTGTCAAGGGCTATGTGGTAAGAAATCATGTTTTCTGTCAGCTGGGAGCCCGGCTTAAGCCGCCTCAGCTCTTCTCTTATTATCCCCCTAGCTTTTTCGTAATCCCCTATACCTGCCAGTGCATAAGCCTCAACAAGCCTTGCCGCAGGAAGCTGTCCCGGCTTTTTGTAGCTGTGCAAACTTGTCTCTTCTATCTCTATGACATCCCTTGCCACTTTTTTGAACCTTCCTGCCAGGAGGTCGTCAATTGCGTCTTCTATTAGCATATCCAAGCCGGTTGCAGGCTTCCCTTTAAAAAAATTATCACAAAGCTTTTAAAATCATTAACCGCAACTTGTCCGCATGACAAAAAAGGAAGAAAAGAACATCGGAATAACAGTCAAGAAATCTGACGACTTCTCCGAGTGGTATACGCAGGCAGTAACCAAGTCCGACCTTGCAGATTATACTTCTGTATCCGGGTGCATCGCGCTGAAGCCTTACTCTTACGAAATCTGGGAGAAAATAAAGGAAGTCGTCGATTCAAAGCTGAAAAAGCTCGGCGTGAAGAACTGCTACTTCCCGATGTTCATTCCGGAATCGCTCCTGCAGAAAGAGGCAGACCATGTTGAGGGCTTCAGCCCTGAGGTTGCATGGGTTACGCACGGCGGCGACACAAAGCTTGGCGAAAGGCTTGCGGTAAGGCCGACTTCAGAAGCCATAATGTATGACTCATATTCAAAATGGATAAGGAGCTGGCGCGATTTGCCACTTAAGCTTAACCAGTGGAACAACGTAGTAAGGTGGGAGTTCAAGCACCCAGTCGTGCTTTTAAGAACAAGGGAATTTCTTTGGAACGAGGGGCATACTGCCTTCGCAACAAAGGAGGAGGCAGAGAAGGAAATCGAGCAGGTAATGGCTCTTTACCAGGACGTCTGCGAGAACTACCTTGCGCTCTACGGCATCTCAGGGAAGAAGACAGAAAGCGAGAAGTTCGCAGGCGCTGTCTACACCAAATCAATAGAGTACCTCCTTCCAAGCGGCAAGGGCGTGCAGGGTCCTGATGCCCATCACGACGGCCAGAACTTTGCAAAGGCTTACCAGATACAGTTCCTCGACAGGGAAGAGAAGAAAAATTACGTCTGGCAGAACACCTGGGCAATAACCACAAGAATGATTGGGGTTATGATTGCTGTGCACGGCGATGACAAAGGGCTGGTCCTTCCGCCAAGGCTCGCTCCGATACAGGCTGTCATCGTTCCCATATACACAGCATCAAAAAAAGCAGAAGTAATGAAGGCAGTTGACTCTGCCGCAAAATCACTGAAGAAATTCTCTTTGGAGGTAGACGACCGAGACTACTCCCCCGGCTGGAAGTTCAACGAGTGGGAGATGAAAGGCGTTCCTGTCAGGATTGAGATAGGACCGAGGGATGTTGAAAAAAACCAGGCAGTCATCGTAAGGCGCGATAACGGGAAGAAGGAGTTTGTGCCGCTAAAGTCACTGGCTGCAGGCGTTGAATCAACCCTTGAGGAAATCCAGAAAAGCCTTCTCGCAAAATCAAGGAAATTCCTTCAGGACAACATAGCCGAGGCTTCTGCAATGAAGCAGCTCGTTGACTCAATCAAGGCAGGCAAAATGGCTCGAGTCTTTTTCTGCGGAAATCTGAAGTGCGAAGAGGAGATTAAAGACAAGACTGGCGGAGCAACAGCAAGGTGCATACCTTCTGATGCAAAGAAGGGCAAGTGCGTCCTTTGCGGAAAGGAAGGGCAGACCACCTACTTCGCCAAAGCGTATTAGTGCTTACTTTACTTGAACTGCAGTTGTCGGCTCGGTTGCTACGCAACTCATTTTTCTCCCCCTTACCTTTTGAAGGGGAGAGAAAAATGACCTTGGCGACGCCAAGGCGAGCCGGCAAAAGCAAGAACTCAACAGTGAGACTACCGCATCAAAAAGCTTAAATACAAGCTTGCTAACGGCTTTTCCTAGTACGTGCATCAAAAGGGGGTGGAACGTATGGATAGGATGAGCCTGTTAGAGGACTTAAAAGAGCGCATTATGAGCCACAGCAGCGTAACAGATGAGTCAGCTGCCATGGAGATAGCGCGCAGGTGGGCTAATACTTGATTTTCGTTTAAATACGTCCCTGCGCAGTATAGAAACATTTAAATACTACTTCTTCGAATAGTAGAGTAAAGATTCAACTTTAAAAAAAGGAGGCGATAGATAATGGTAAAAAAAGCTCAGGCAGCCATGGAGTTCCTGATGACGTATGGCTGGGCCATACTCGTTGTTCTTGTGGTTATTGGTGCTTTAGCATATTTCGGCGTATTAAACCCGCAGACTCTGCTGCCGGAGAGATGCGAGCTTCAGCAGGGCTTCTACTGCAGGGACTATCTTATCAGTGAAGCAACAGACACTATAACAATGAAGCTTGAGAACGGCAGGGGCCAAGGGATTATGGTTGGCGTAGTTAATGCCACAGGCGTTGGAGAATTAGCAGGCGTTCAATGCTACAACGAAACATTTAAGCTTTGGAGCTGGGCGGGCAAGGACGGCAAGCACCTTACCAACGGTGAATCTGCTGAGTTTGTATTGTATTGCCAACCTAACTCCTTCGAAGGCTTAGCAAACAGCGGAAAGAAGAAGTTCGACCTTACCGTTAGTTGGTACCAGGACGATTCGACTCCTTCGTTCAACCACACCATGACTGGCCAGCTGTTGGCTAACATAGAAGAATAAGCTTTTTTATTTTTCATCTTTTCTTTTTTCCTTTCCTAGGTTAAAATGTCATCAAAAGCCCAAGCATCAATGGAGTTTCTTCTTGTCTATGCCTGGGCAATACTTGTTGTTCTTGTCGTTGTCGGCACTCTGGCTTACTTCGGCGTACTTAATCCAGAAATAATAATCCCTGAAAGATGCCACCTCAGCCAGGGCTTTTACTGCAAGGACCACATACTCTCCGCAGGAGATGATGAGCTGATTCTCCAGGTAAGGTACGGCGTCGGCCCTGACGCGCTTCTGACAGAGGCTTACGCAACAAACCAGAGAAGGGGCATCTACTGCGAGAACATCAGCCTTAAGGACCTTACCTACGGCAAAAATAACGGCTTTTACGTCAAAAGCGGGGACTTGTTTGAAATACTGCTAAGGTGCGACCCTTTTGACGATGACCTTGCTGGCTCAACCAAGGAGAGGTTTGACCTTAAGCTTCTTTGGCACAGGGTTGATTCTGAAACTTCCTACACCCACACGGCAGAGGGCCAGCTCTTTGCCATGATAGAGGAATAATTCTTCTTTTACATAAACATTTAAATAAGGCTAACCAATTTAACACTGCTGAAAAAGAGGTAACCATGAAAGGCCAGGTGTCTGTTGAGCAGTTAATCCTAACAGTAGTAATCATGATGATGATTGTGCCTGCAGGCTATGTCTTCTACAAGTATTCCGAGCGCTCAAGCAGGCAGATAGGCGAGTCCCAGCTTGACAGGCTGGGGCACGAGATAGTAACCGCTGCAGAAAGGACTTACTATATGGGAGAGCCGTCACGAGTAACACTTCAGGGAACGATGCCTGACCACGTAACCTCAGTCAGGACATACTCTGAATGGGACAACAGCATTAACGAAATAATATTTACTGTTGAGGTAGAAGGCAGGGAATCTGAGTTTGTCTACCCCTCCCCTGTTAACCTTAAGGGGCTTTTCATGAAAACAGATGCAAGCCCCGGCACAAAAAAAGTTTACATTGAGGCGTTCAGGGCAGCTGACGGAACTCTTTTCTCTGCAGTGAACTTCGGAAGCAGGTGCCCGCCCTCAACAGCATACGACCTTGACGGCGACTGCGTAGTGGAGGCATCTGTTTCAAATCCGGATGACCTAAACGAGATTACCGCATGCTACGGCAAAGCAAAAACAAACGTAACGTGGGACCCAGACTGGGAAACCTGCTTCTATGCGGACTTCGACGGCAACTGCCTCATAGACTTAAATGACGGCTTCATACTCGAAAGCCACGACGGAGAAAGCATAGCTGACTGCATCCCTCCCGGAAGCGTGCCGCAGGGCGGCTACTGTGATTTTGATTACGACTGCGTATCAGGTCTCTTCTGCTCCGAAGAGGATAATGTCTGCTGCGATGCAGAGTGCGACGGACCCTGCATCAGCTGTGACTGGGCTTCTTTTACAGGAACGTGCACTAACCTTCCGCCCGGCCACACAACCAGCGAGTGCAATGTATATAACTGCCCCACCCTTTTATCAGGCTGGGACGGCAATGACTGCGCTGCATACACAAACACAAACCCTGCTAAAAATGGCGCATGCAAAGCAGGCGGCTTGTGCAACGACATAGATGACGTCTGCTCAGGAACAGACGTTGTCGCAAAGTGCGGCAGCGCAGAGTGCAAAAGGCCTGGAACTGACATATGCAGGCAGGGCGACCCGAAGTATTTTGTTGACGACATTAGCGATGTCTGCTACGTAAACAGCGACCCAAGCGAAGGCACCTGCCCGGGCGGCCAGACCTGTGACAGTACAGGAACCTGTTCAAGTCCTCCTTGCATCGGCCAGCCAGACACCGCTTGGGGAGCAGGACCGCTTGGCTGTGACGCTGCAGACCAGCGCTGCTACGACGAGGATTGCGTTACTTGCGGCGGCTGGATGAGCCAGGTAGCCGGAACGTGGTACTGCTGGTATCAGGGTGCTTCCGCTGGCATGTCATGCACTGAAACCTGTGCAGCCCATGACGGGCCCACTCCAGGCACCTGCAGCTGGAACACATTAGGCACTTTTTGCTCGGTTACCAGGCACTTTTGGCCGAGCTGTTCATGCTCGACTACCGGCACATTGCTTGTATACCGAACACCCTCAAACCAGTGTTACCAGAATAGCGGATCAACCACAAACTGTGGCTGGAGCAACCCTGACTACTGGCGACAATGCGCCTGCAACAGCTGAATAATGAGATAAGCTATGAGCAGAACCATGAAAAAAGCACAGGTAGCGACAGAAGCTGCAATCCTAATAACCATCATGACGTTCTTCTTCATAATCTTCCTGCTGGTTGCTTCTAACAGGTACGTCGATATATCCGAGGGCAAGAGGGACGAGCTTGTCCTTGACCTTGGCTACGTGATAGAGTCTGAGATTGACCTTGCTGCCTCAACCGAATCCGGCTACTACCGCGAGATTGAACTTCCTGAAACCCTGCAGGGAATAAACTACTCAATAGAGTTTTACAACTCAACCGAGCTTAAGACAAACTACAGCGTTGTCATCCTGAGAAGCCTTTACTGGGAGGATGAGGGAGGCTGGCTGCAGAGCTATGAGCACGTAATAAACGTGCCGAGAAACACTTTCGGGACCTTGTGCAAGGGCAAGAACCTTATCCAGCGCATTAACCTTACAACAAACCTGACCTGCATCGAGCATTAACCGAAAGCTTATTAAACGGTAAAAAGGGATATTAGAATGATGAAAAAAGCGCAGACATGGTCCATGGATGTCCTGTTCGCAGTAGGCATCTTTGTAGCAGGCATTCTTGTCCTTTACTATTTAATAGGCACCGGCGCAGAGTCAGGAATCCCAAGGGAAGTCGTGGAGGACGGCAAGAAGATTCCTGAGATTCTCAGCACTTCGCAGAACGAGAGCATAGGCTTTTTGCTTGGCGGAAAGGTTAACCAGGACAAGTTGGAGAACTTTGCCGCAATGGACTATAACGAAACGAAAAAGATTCTTGGCGTGAGCAGCGACTATTGCATCTACTTTGAGGATGATGAGGGCAATGTTGTTAACGTCTCAGGCAGCGTTATCGGCGTTGGCAGCGGTAAGGGAACCGTAGGGGGGGTAATTTGCGGCAGCGGCGATATCGGCTAGCCAAAGATTTATAAATAAGAAATTATAAGGAAGAATAAAAGAGGTGCTTTATGAAGAAGGCCAGGATAAAAGGTCATGATGACAGCCTTGCTTTGCTTCTTTTCATGCTTTTCCTAGTTTCTGTGCTTTTCATACTTGACGCAGCAGACAATTCAGAGGAAGTTATCACCTCAGACCAGATTCTGAAAAAGCTTGTTGTAAATGACGCATCTGAAGGCAGCATCGCCTTTGTCATAAGGGACAGGGTCGACCCTCAAAGGCTCGCTGATTTTGCAAGCAAGGACTACGACCAGATGAAAGAAGAGCTTGGCGTTGATTACGACTTCGTGGTTTACTTTGAGGACCAAAGCGGCAACGTTGTACCCTTTGCGGGAAAGTACTGCGTCGGCAGCCCCAAGTCAAGTGTCGGCGGCATCAGCTGCGGCTAGCACCACTACTTTTAAATACCCCTTTTCCATATTAGCGGATTAATGGGAAAAAGAGGCTACTTTTTTACTTTGGACGCTTTTATTGCAATGGGCATACTCGCTGCAGGGCTTGGCGTTTTTTTCCTCTCCCAGCTCTCGGTGGAGGACACAGCCCAGCCTGAGTTCTTCTCTCAGGACATAATAGAAGTATTTTCAACCACAGACCTCAAGTCAGTTAACAACAGGTATATTGACGAGCACGTAATATCCGGAAACATAACCAACAAGGACAACACCATATTGGAGCAGATAGGCGAATACTACCACACCGGAAAGATGGGCGAAGCCCAAAACCTTACGATAAACCTCACTTACAACCTCGTTCCAAGCCAGTACAACTTCGAGATATGGTTTAACGGCGAGCTGCTTCAGAGAAGGGGCGTCCTCACCGACAAAACGCCCGGGCTTTCGTCATCAAAAGCGATGATAACAGGAATAATCAACAGGTCAGTCTTCTGGGGCCCTTACAAAGCAGAGGTGAGGGTCTGGCAATGAACAAGAAAGGAGTGTTTTTCACAATCGTAGCGGTATTCATAGTCGGAGCACTGGCGCTTATGGCTTCCTCCAATGTTTTCTACCTTACCACGCACAAGGTTCCTGTAAACACCTTCAGGGTGCAGTCCGCGGACTACCACCTAAAGAATCTTGAAAACGTCCATCTTGAAAGGGCAGTCAGGGCGTCCTCCTACGCGGCAATGCACGCGATTTCAATGCACATGAACTGGACAGTGGAAGATTTTCTGGCTGACAAGAGCGAGTTAGATGCTTACTTCATCGAGCTTCTTCTGAACGGCACGATAGGAGGGAATGTAATAACGGTGCAGGGCGGCCCAAACCTGATGCAGGACGGAAACCTTACCTCAAAGCTGATGGAGTTCGAAAACGCCTCCGACAAAATTAATGCGCTAAACGTCACCTTCTGCAAGGACTACGGCTACCTCCGCTCCTCAATAAAGCTTTACCAGGACAACTACACAGGCCCCTGGAACTTCGGCGTAAACATAACGCTTAACTACACAATGAATGCCACCATAGCTTACTGGTCAAGGCTTGTAACAATCCCTGTCAGGGTATCCCTAATTGGGCTTGAGGACCCGCTTTACTTCATCAACACAAACCCCAACAACCTCAACCCTCCCCTGCTGCCGGAGTACAGGAATTCCTACTCAGCGGAAATAGTGCCGACCAACATAACAAGGTGGAACGCAACATACCTGCGCGAATTCATACTCAGCCCAAGGGCATACCGCACATCAAAGGACGCTCCAAGCTTCTTGATGAGGTTTTACAACGACATCTCGCCATCACCTGAGCTCTGCTGCGGCATAGAGTCAGTAATTGACCCTGCAGTCCTCGACATTGATTTCTACAGCGTATACACTTCTCCTCAGCTCGAGAAAAGCTACATTGACTGGTGCTTCTTCAGCACAGCTTGCCCACCCGACCAGCCAGGACAGCTTTGGAACATAACAGACGTGACAAACTACACTGTCGGCGGCTACTGCAACGCCTTCAAGCTCCACTCAGAGGCAGCAGGGCCTGCTTGGTATAACGTATCATCATTCGAGCTAAGCCACGGAGTTCCTGGCGATGCTGACGGAGACGGGATTCTTGATGAAAATGACAACTGCCCGCTTGATTCAAACGCTGACCAGGCAGATACGGACAGCGATGGCGCAGATGGCGTTGGTGACGTATGCGACAACTGCCCGCTTGATTCAAACGCTGACCAGGCAGATACGGACAGCGATGGCATTGGTGATGTATGCGATATTTGAGGTGATTCAGTGCGCATAGATTACGACTCCATAGCTGATTCTTACGATGAGCTATACCGCTCAGAGCAGCTCAACAAGCTCCGCATCATTGCCTCCAAGCTGAAAATAACGCCCAAAACAAAAATCCTTGACATTGGCTCTGGGACAGGTCTTTCAAAAATCCTAGGCGGAAAAATAACAGGGCTGGAGCCTTCTGAGAAGCTCCTTAAGAAGTCAAAAATAAGGGCTGTAAGGGGCGCTGCAGAGAGCATCCCTTTTCCAGAAAGAAGCTTTGACATCGTAATCTCAGTAACATCTGCTCACAACTTCTCTGACAGGGAAAAGGCAATAGCTGAAATGGCGCGCGTCTCAAAAAAAACTGTGGTGATAAGCGTCCTTAAGGCATCCCGCTTTTCAGGGCAGATTGAGCGCATAATCCCGAAACATTTAATAATAGAGAGCATCATAACTGAACAGAAGGACAGGATATTTTTTTGCAGGAAAAAGAGGTAAGATGAGAAAAGCGCAAATGGCTGTCGAGTACACTGCTCTCGTAGTCATTGTTCTCACTATTATTGTCCCCGCCGCATACCTTTTCTTCTCAGAGTCAGAAGAGGACAGAAAGGAGGCTGAGGCAGAAAAGATTGCGGACTTTGCAAACAATGTCGTTACAGAGGCAGAGCGCTTATACTATATGGGGCCCGGAGCAAAGACCACGATAAACGAGAAGCTCCCTGCCGGCGTAAAGGCAGCAAGGGTTGAGTCAGACACTGCGGAAGGGGTTCACCAGCTCGTTATCGTAACTGCAGATGACTCTTATGTTTTCAATTCTGTCGTGCCGATTGGCGAGGGCTTCGGGAAAGAATCATACGTCGAGGGCACAACAGACTTAAGGCTTGAAGTAAAAGAGGGTGCTGACGGAGAAGTCTACACCTGGGCAAGCTTTGAAGAAAAGTGCCTTAATGATGAAGACTGCGGCAAAGACCAGAACTGCGTTTACGGGGAGTGCGTAAGGTGCGACTGCCCCTGCCGCTACTCAGACAACCACTGTATTTCATGCAACTTCATTGACGACTTCATTGGCGGCTGCGGCTCAGGCTATAAGTGCGTTTACGGGGAATGCGTTGCCCCTGACGGCACAGTTGCCGTTTACGTTCCGCCTGGTGAAACCCTGCTGTTCTACGACGGCTTTGAGTCCGGCGGCTTTGACTGCGGACAGTGCCAGGATGCTAACTACAACGCTGATGAGTCATGGTACATCTGGCAGGACTCATCCCACTATGGTCCTGAGGTTGTGAACTGCATGCCTTCAGAGTTATGCGAGGGCCGTGCAGCCTACCTGCGCGGAGGCATTTCCGGTCCTGGAACGTATACTTGCAACAGCGGCGCCACTTCCTGCACAGGCATCAGCCACAGGGTAAACACAGAGGGCTACGAGAACATAGAGCTCTCATTTTCCCTTGCAACCGGCGCAGACGCTTTGGACAATCCTTTCCATGTCCAGTTTTCAGCGACAGGAGGCGTATGGCAGGACCTTGATGTCATCACATCCCCGCCTTCAACCTACAGCGATGTATTTTCATACTCCCTGCCGGCTGAATGCGATAACAACTACAATGTCCAGATAAGGTTCTGGCAGAGCGAGACCTATAACATAGAGTTCTCATACATTGACGAAGTCCTCGTCACAGGAACAACTTTCTCCGGACCCAGCTGCACAGATGACTGCACAGGCGGCGCAACAGAGTGCACTTCAAACACACATTACAGAGAATGCGGCAATTACGACGCAGACGCCTGCCTTGAATGGAGCCCAGCCATGACCTGCGCTTCCGGCTTCTGCAACGACCTCACCAACCAGTGCGGCATCCTGAGCGGGACGTGGACTTATAGAGCTCCAAACGGAGCTTGGCAAGTAAACCTCGTCCAGTCTGCCGGAAATGAGGTTATAGCTGTATTGTTGGAAGATATTGGAATTCCTGGGGCAGCTGTTACGGGAGATTGGATTGTGAATTTTACTATATCTGGACTGAATGTCATTGGCGAGGCAAATAACAGAGCTGATGCTGAAGTCCCTTCAAACTATGTCCTGAATTATGAGGGAACAATAATGTCTGGCATGACATTTATAGATGGGGAATTTGAATATCCTTCGGGTTCTGCAGTTTGGTATCCCACTAATTTCACAAAGAACTGATTCTACCATCCATTGCAAACAAGAACGTCATCTACCATAAACATTGCATCCTTATCTCTGCCAAGAACAATATTGTGCCTGTCTGCCTTTTCTTCAATTAATTCGATGCTGGTTACTTTCTTTTTCTTGTGCCCGTTGATTATAGTATCATTCAGCCTTATCTCAGGAGCGGTCTTTGCTCCACCGTTGACGTATATCTGGTGCACAGGGCTGACTCTTAATTTCTTGTTTATTATGAAATACCCTTTCTTGCCCTTTACAGCCTGTATTTCGCTAACTTTGTATTTCCCCCATTTCCTTGTTTTTTTGCTTAGCCCAAACACTTCATCCCCAACTTTAATCTTTTCAATATTCTTCATTCCCTTATCAGCCATCAGCACTCTGGACCCTTTTATGAAGCAGCCTACAAGCGCACCCTTATTATGCACAAGCACACCATCAGCAAAGAACGTATGCTCTTTCTCAATCGTTTTCAGGTTGTAAGTCTGCACTCTTCCTTCTACATACTTTATGCTCGCTATCCTGACCCACTGCTTTGTGAACGTCAGCAGCTTTCCTGAAGTTTGCGTATTCAAATTAAACACTTCATCGCCTATCTCCAGCTTCAAGACCTGAATTGGCGAGTCTTCCATCGTCTTTTCAGGATTCAGGGATGCCCATCCCTTTCTCCCATCCATCTTTCTTACGAAGACAGGGTGCTCGTCAGTCAGGCGAAGTAAGCCGTCATTCAGCACGAAATACCCTTCCCTGACCGGCGCTTCCAGCTCCAGCACTCTCGCTTCCCTGACATCATTAGTTTCAGTATCAAAAGAAATCACCATATCGCCTACTTTCACTTCTTCAATATTCCTCTTCCCTTTAGGAGTGTCAATCTTTGTTCCTGCCGGGAAGCAGCATACAGGCGGAGGCGGTGGCGGAGGTGGTGCTGGTGTTGTCGACCTTATCTCTCCTTCTGCTTTCTTTTCCTGCCCTCTTGAGTCTTTTGCTGTTATTGTATAATCATAAAGCCCGTCCATTCTTATTATGCTGCTGCCTGTCCAAACGCCGTCTTTCTCTTCA
This sequence comes from Candidatus Woesearchaeota archaeon, assembly GCA_016935265.1. Lineage (GTDB taxonomy): Archaea > Nanobdellota > Nanobdellia > Woesearchaeales > UBA10216 > JAFGRH01. The sequence continues at coordinate 24,361 of JAFGRH010000022.1, forward strand.
AGAACAATTGGGTCTTCAATGCCTTCTATTTGAATGATAACGCTCTCCAGGCTAATGTCATCAGAGGCATTAACTGAAATGCTGAAATTAGTGTAAGACTGAACGTCTATTGTTCTTGGGTTCTCTATATCCTTGATTTCAATGCCCCCTATCCTATAGCTGGCTATCTCAGGGAAGTTGTCTATCTTGGCTGTGAACTCTCCAAGTTCCTTTATTGTTTCCTGCCCCCTTGAATCGGTTGCTTTCGCCACTATTGTGTGCAGCCCTTCTTCTTTAGGAGCGTAAATATAATTTCCATTATCCTTCCCTATTGGAGTTTCTTTTCCTTCAGCATTTCTTGCGTAAACCACTAAGCTTTCCAGCTTAACATCGTCCTTTGCCTCTAACCCATTGATTGTTACATTGTCGCCAACATAAACGCTCTCGGGAAGAGTTCCATTGTAGCTTATTTCAGGCTTGTTGTCTCTTACAGAACTAAAGGTGTCTAATTCCTCAACAGTTTTCTGGCTTCCTGTATCTGTTGCTTCTGCTATTATCTTATGGTCGCCTTCTACTTCAGGGCCGTATGTTGCTTCGTACGAGCCATTTTTATTTTTCAGGGTGAGGTTTTCCCTGCCTTCAGGCGTGTTAACATAAGCAATAACCTCTTCAATGCCTTTGTCGTCTGTTGCTTTGAAAGTAACCGTAACGTTATCTCCTATGTACACCATATTAGGAACATTATCCTCATAGATTATCCTTGGCTTCTCATCTACCGGCTCAGGAGTGGTTGTCGTTGGCGTTGTTGTAGTCGGTGTTGTTGTCGTTGGCGTGGTTGGCTTAGTGGTTGTTGGAGTGGTAGTGGTTGGGGTAGTGGTAGGATTATTGCAATTACAGCCGGCAATAGCAAGCAAAGTAACTAGAGCTGCGGACAAATACGCCATCTTAAGAGGGCTGTAAGACCTTCCCGCAGGAAGCTCAGCAGCACTCGGCGCTGCAGCCAAATAATCATCTATGCTAGCCCCGCCTCTGCTCTCTCCCTGATTATCTATTGCGCGCTGGTCATACAAGTTCCTTTGAAACGGCCTGTCAGTCATAATGAGCACTCCAGAAGAAACTACTATATAAATATTTCGATTTTGTCACTATGGGTGAGTGGTTAAAATAGAATTGTGATTGCCTCAACAAAAACTTTATAAAAAACCCTTCCGTAAATATTTGCATGGCTGTAGCTGACATTCAGAAAATCAACTCCCTCGCGCAGGAGATGCTCCGCAACAACATAGTCGCGACTTCTGAGGAGGCATTTGCAAAGGCAGAAAGCATACTAAACAAGACAGCAGACGTAAAGCCGCTGGAAGAGAACGAAACCATCATCCAGCTGCAAAAAAACATCCGCTCGCTGCAGTTTGCGCTGAACGATGCCATAAAAGAGCTGGCTGAAACAAAGAAGAAAATGGAAGGCCTTTCCTACGACATAAAAGAGCTCCAGAAGAGGCCAAAAGCCCCTGCTCCTGAAGTCCAGACAACCATCAGTGAGCCAGTGAAGGAAGAGCCCAAAAAGCAGACCATAAAGGGGCAGACCTTCTCCCAGGAGGATGTTTCCATTGAGAAGGTTTTCTACTCAGGGAAAAAATGAGCGATGCAGACTACCAGGAAAAGCTGAGCAACCTTGTTGAGACGCTGAAGAAGACAGGGCTTGCCGCAAGCACAGAGGATGCCATAGAGATAGCAAAGCGCATGCTCACCAAGCGCGACATTGAGAAAGGCCCTAAGGTTTCTGAGTAAAATACCGAAACATTTAAATATTGTGGATTACCACTCCAGAATAACAATTAATTAGGGGGATGTCAATCATGAAAAAAATATTGCCAATAAGTTTGATAACATTATTTCTGCTGGCTTTTGTTGCCTTTGCACAGCCTGAGATTAGCGATCCGGGAGACTTTACGATAGATGAGGGAGAGCCTCTCACCATAAACCTGGCTCTGACCGCTGCAGACAACGGCACTACAAGCCTGGCGAAGAACGTCAGCTTCGGAACATTAAACCCCACCACAGGCGTGGGAACATCAGCAACGTTCAGCTGGACGCCTTCATACACAGATGCAGGCATTTACTCAGTTACGTTCACAGCGAATGACGACAACTCAAGCGACTCTGTCGTTGTCCAGATAACCGTAAACGACGTTACAACTTCTTCAATAGACTCACCTGTCGAGCTGAGCCTTGGCGGTGACAGGCAGGCAAGAAGCAACCCTAACCACGACAGGAAAGAGGACAGGGAAATAAACGTAACTGCTTCAGTCACAATAACAAACACAGGCAGCACAACCCTTACAGGGCTGACAGCAACCTTTTCCCCAACCAGCGGCTACTCAATGTCAGACATTAACCCGAGCGTTACCTTTGCAGCCGGAACACTTGCCCCTGGGGCAAGCACAACCGCAACGATAACGATGAGGGTTCCTGAAAGCCTTGACGGTGTTGACTCTGAATTTAACGAGGCAGCAATGAACGTTGCCACAGTAACATTCAGCGGCAGTGACGGCATTGGCGGAACGCCTTCGAGCTCAACACAGATTTACATACAGGCAGAAAACCAGATAGAGATCAAGGACGCTGAAATAACAGTTGACGGCGAATCAGAAAGCCTTGACGATGACGACAAGGTAAAGGACCTTAAGCCTGAAAGCGAGATAGAGCTGGAAATCGAGATAAGCAACAATTTCGACGACAAGGAAGACGTCGAGATACAGGACATCGTGGTAAGGCTTGAGATAGACGACCTTGATGTTGATGAGGAGGAAGACCTCAGCGACCTTAAGCCAGAGGAAAGAGACACTTTAACCATGAGCTTCACACTTGATGACGACATCGAGGACGGCACTTACGAGGGGCTGCTTACTGTTGAGGGAACTGACGAGAACGGCGCCCTTCACGGCGAGTCATGGCGCATTGAGTTCGAGGTAGACAGGAAGACCCACGAGATAGACATCAAGTCCTTTACCGTTACTCCAAGTACAGTAAGGTGCGAGAACAGCGTTGAGCTCAGGGTGTCAATAAGGAACATCGGAACGCGCGACGAAGATGAAGTTTCGCTCCACATAGAGAGCGCAGACCTCAGCTTTGGCGATGTAATCAACTACATAGAGCTTGACGAGGACGACTCAACCACAAAGACGTTCACAATACCAATACCAAGCAAGCTTAGCGACGGCATAAAGCGCATTATAATATCAACTTACTACAACACAGACGCCTCAAGCGACCGAGAGACAGTTTTGGTAACAAAGGAAGCTTGTTCCTCAACTCCTGAGCCTGAAGAGGAGGAGGAAGAGGAGGAGCAGGAGCCTGTTGACGTCGTGGTCATCCCTCCAGAAGATGACGGCGTTACAGGAGACGTAGTTGCCGAGCCTGTTGTAGAGGAGCCGTTCACAGAGTCATTCGGATACATGGCTCTGCTCGTGCTGGCATACATCGTAGTGCTCATAGTTGGCATCTACCTTGTGGTAAAGCTGCTGAAGAAGTAATTCTTCAGCTTTTTTTGCTTTATTTTTTGTAGCTTTTTCTTGATATAATCATAATTCCGAATATTCTCCGAGAAACTCGAAGATGAGCCCCCTTCTCCGTACATTTTGAGCTTTTTTCAGGGAAAGCCTTAACTTTATCCTCACCAGCTTATCTGCAGAGGTGATGCTGAATGGAAAGACCCGAAGATATTGTGGCTGAAAGTATAGGGCTTTTAAAAGAGCTTAAGTCTTATAGCAATGCTACATTAGAACTTACAAGCCAAGGCTTAAAAAAAGCAGAATACCTTGCTTCACAGTCTCTGATAAGTCCAGAGCAGTTTGATGCGGCTAGGCAGTGCGAGGCAAAGGCAAGAACGATTGATTCTAGGCTTTCTGATTACATCTTAGCCGTTGATCAAGGAGAGAGCCCTAAACTTCCATACTTCGCTGATTTATTATAAGCAGCCTTAAGACTTATAAGGCGAAGCTTTAACCCTTCGCCTTGCTTTTCTTATTCTAAAAGGGCGTGAGACTTAATCAAATAAATGGGTGGTTGTAATGGATAAACTTGAAGCACGCCTCAAGGACTTTTACAGGCGCTTTGAAAGGCTGGAAAAGAAAGCAGGTTCAGTTAATCTGCCGGAAGAGTTCTATTTAGGAATGAAAGCAGTAACAGGAGCGAGAGCGCTATTGTCCGTGCTCGATTCCCAAAAGGTTATACCTGAATTCAGGGCTGAAATACCCTTAATAGAAGCGCAGCAGGCAGGCCTTCTCGACACTATTTACTCTAACAGCACTATGACCTATCTCGAGTCCTGCACAGGGCAAAACTAAAAATTATTCGGGTTTCTTCCCCTATTCCCGAATACTTTCCGAACCACCCACAAATAAGCCCCCTTCTCTGCATATCCTTAGCTTTTTCCTTAGCAAGCCATAACTTAAACTCCTCCCGCATAACTGCAGAGGTGGTTACTATGCCGGAATACTATGATGCAGGCATGGGCGGGAGGTTCAGGCTTGATGAGATGATCAGGCATACTTTTGAGATGGATAAAGTCCTCAGGGATTATGCCAGGAAGCTTTTTGTGGCAAGCACCCACGTTGCTTACGCAGCTCAGGAAGACCCTTCTTCTATTGGGCGGGAAAATAGGCTGGCCATTATCAAAAGGGCTTTTGAGATGTATGAGGCATCAAAAACGCAGGAGCCTCTCCAAAGGCAGTTTGAGCAAATCTACACTGCACACGCTCTTCAGGAAGGCTACACTGAAGTTCTTGAAGGCTTCAAATTCGTCGGGAAGAGCATACCTTCAGACATTGAAGATTTTGCCCGGCTTTACGATGAAATGGCAGGCCTGAATGGGCCGAATGCATCGCTTCATTCCAGCGCGCTCACATTGGAAGCGCTGGCTTTTTTCAACAACCTCTACAACACCCGCAATTGATAATGCCTTATAACTTATAAGGCGAAAGCTTAACCGTCCAACCCCCTTTCTGATAAGTTGGTGGTTCGCGATGCAAATAGAAGAAGCTTTTGACCTTGCAGATTACGCGCGTAAAAATGACCTTGTGGTTGTGGTAAGCCCAGGCGTTTCATATTCAGCGGTGGTTCCTGAATGGGAAGATTTCTTCTGCCCAGTCTACAATATTGCCCGCGCTTACAGGCTTAAAAAGAGGCTTAAGGCAGGTTTAATGCGCGGTAAGAAACTCAGTGAAATAACTTTCAATGGCCTTTTAGAGCTGGATTTTTACGAAGTGTTCTTCCTCGCAGGCGCAGATGAAATGCCCGCAGTGCAATACCTCAGGGCGCACAAAACCAAAAGTTTTTAATACACATCTCCCAATAAAGCTGGTGAAAGAGGTGATTGGATGCGCAAGGTTACTCTCATTACTGTCCTCGTGCTTTTTTTGATACTCTCTTCTTTAGCCTATGCGAAGAGCGTTTCTGAGATGGAGGAGGAGCTGAAGCAGGGCATTATTGATTCAGCAAAAGAGAGCGGAATACCAGAAGATATTGTGGAGCGCGCAACAGGCGAAGAAAACACAACAGAGCCTGCAGCCCCGCCAGATATTGAAGAAATCGTCGCAGAACACCAGGCTCAAGCTGAGCAGGCCGCAGCTGAAGCAGCCGCTATGGCAGCAGCAGAGCAGGCAGCCCAGCAAGAGGCTGAGAAGGGCTTCTGGCAGAAGCTCTGGGACTTCATCAAGGGGATATTTACGTAGAACTGCTTTTCAGCTTTTTCTCAATTTCTTTCCTTAGCGCGCTGATGTGCAGCTCGAATTTTAGTTCGAAAACTTTCCAGTTCCCCTGCTTCAGCAATTGCCCCCTGTAATTGATTGCATTCCTTTTCAGCCTTATTGTCTCAAGAAATTCCCAGTCAAGTTCAAGTTCTGGGTGTTTGAGGCATATGTAAGCGTTTTTGCACTGGTGGTTATCCGCCTCTATCCCGTCGAACAGGAGATAAGCTTCTATGAGCCCCCTCAGCGATTCATAATACTCTCTGAACACAAATGTCCAGTCCGTGCTGTCTCTTGCAATGCTGCCTGATTTGCCCTTGATGAATTCAAGGCCTCTTTCAGCAACCTCTTTTATAGACTTTATCAGTTCAGTGTCTTTCTGCTTTTCCTTGATGCTGCCCATGCTGATGCAAACATCATAAGTTTTTTCCAGGTCGTCAATCCTTATTCTCATAGCCTAACCTCTGCGATATCCTGAATCTGCCCCTTGATAACATACCCGTTAATGACGTTTTTTATCAGCCCTGTCTTCACTTCTTTAATCTCTGCTTTGCCCTCAAAAACGTGCATCTCTATGCGCTTTCCAGTCTTCTCTTCATAAAGTTTCCTGTCAAAATCCGGAATATTTCCGAGGACAAATATGTCTATGTCAGAGCCCTTATACCAGTCTCCCTTGACGATGCTCCCGAAAAGAATTATTGTCTTTGCCTTTTCAAGGGATAAAAGCCCTGCTATAAGCCCGCTATTATGCAGCTGTTCAAGCGCGTAAATCCTTTTCCTTGCGTAATAGGTGGCATTGCTGCTTCCGGCAGTAAAATAAGGGAATTTCCCTTTTCTTTTATTCCTCCTCAAAACACCTTCTTTAACGTACTTTTTCAGCCACTTGTTCGCAACAGCCTTTGTTACATTTGCTTCCCTGACGACCTCTTCAAAATGCCATTCCTTCAGGGGGCTGTTTTCAAGGATTAGCTTCAAAACATTTTCTTCTTTGCTTGGGCTAGCCATATAGTGGTATACCTAAGACATACTATTTAAGCTTTCCCCTTCTTTACAGGTGACCACTACCCAGTAGTGTCAAAAACGAAAGGTTTAAATAGTAGTTTCTTCTGAAGCTTGAATCATGGCCCTTAACGACCTTGTTGGGGAAACTTGGTATAACAGGCGCTCTAGGGAGATGAATCCCCAGCGCGCTGAGGCAGTTCAGGCTATTGCAGAGAATCCTGTGAACAAGTCTTACCTGCCGGGCACTATAGCAGCAGTTTCTGTTCTTGCAGCGCTAATCATGGCTCTTACTTCCTGCGGGCCTAAGCAAACACCTACTCCTACAGAGACCACAACTCCCACAGAAACAACTACGACAACCCCCACTTACACAACTACTCCCACTCCCACACCGACACCTACCCAGACCCCTACACAGACACCAACCCAGACCACAACTCCAACAAAGACTACAACTCCTACTCCAACACCAACCATTACCCCTCAGTACAACCTCACCGCAGCAAACATAACCGTCGAGTACAACATGCAGAACATGTACGATTCACTCATTAACCTGGATGTCAGGAATTCAAGCGATGAAACTTCTCCTGCGTCAAAGCTTGAGGTATACCACGGCAGCACGCTTCTTTACAATGCTGACGTTCCTTCCCTCGATGCAGACCAGACTCATTCAGCACAGGTAAAGCTCGAGGACCTTGTCAAAGCAAGCTTCGCAGGCGGCTGGAGCAACCCTCTTATGCCAGGAGACAAGCTCAAGCTAAAGGTAGTCGCAGACGAAAACGACACAAACTCATCCGATAACAATCTCACGCAGGAATCTCTGCTTGTCAGGCCAGCAACCATTCCCGGCGAGCTCTCAGACAACATGCAGTACATAGCAGACTTGGTGCAGAGCAACAAGCTAGTAACATCAAACGAACTCCTCACAGCCCTAAAGCCCTACATCGAGCAAGCGTTTCCGGGGACGAATTATGGGAATGTGCAAATAGATATGAAGCCTATTAGCGAACTTGGGGTCGTTACCGGTCTTAGGGGTTATGGCTATGTTCAGTCTCTGGGTTATGACCGCTACAAAATAGTTCTTCAGGAAGGAACAGCCACCCAGCTTATTGATCTTTTATCAAGGGAGTTTGGCCGCCCTCTTTTCAATAATGAGACTTCCCTCCGCCATCTTCATCAGAATGTAGGTACACAGACCAGTTTTGAAGGCAGTGAATTTCCTTCAGTAGGTCTTTCACAGCTGATTCTTCACTACGCTCTTGAAATGGACGGCTTCAGGTTCCTTACAGAAACACCTGCCGGAGGCATTGCTAAACTCACGAATTTTGATCCATTCCCTCTTACAGAGAATGACACGAATTACGGGAGCGAGCTCAGGATGGGCTATCTGGTTGCCAAAGACATAGCAGAAAATGCAGGCTATACTGTTTTCAACATTCTTGTTGAGGTTCTTTACGAGGGAACTCTGGCTGAATTCAAGGGCCTTCAAAAAAAATCCGGTCCTGAACTGGTTTCCTATGTAAATGATCTTTTCGAAAGGCAGAAAAACATTCCGCAAGATGAGATTAATGCTTATATATTGTGGAGCCTTTGGAACACAAAAGTCGACAAGCCAGCGGGCTCGCCTATTCCTGAAGATGTGGCTAAGGTCATCGATCCTTCTGGAGATTATGGCGGCAGTATACTGCCTGAATGGGTAACCGCCCTACAGCCATTTAACAATCATGTCCGCGGCGTTCTCCCTGCGGGCAAATAAAAAGGTTTTTATATTAGTTCTGCAAGTTTTAGGGTAAAAAGAGGTATAATAGATGAAGCTGCTTATATTATCACTGCTTGTACTGGTTTCTTTTGCTGCAATAGGCTTGGCTGATGAGTGCGTTTGCGATATGCCCCCTTATTGCGATGACCCCTGCTTTGAATACGATCCTGGAGTAAATGAGTATTGCTGCAATGAGCGCGCAGTTGGGAATGAGTGGTGCTGTACTGAGCTTTCCCCTATTCCTGACTGGTGTAGTGAAGACGAGTGCGCTGCGCCTGATCCACCAAATAATGATTGGTGCTGTTACACTACTAACCCTCCTGCATGGTGCCCTGACCCCTGCACTTCTTATCAGGCAGGCGTTAATGAGTACTGCTGTTGGACTGCTACGCCTCCTGGCTGGTGTTGCGCTATCCCAAGCCCGCCTTACTGGTGTTATCCTCCTACGCCCGACCCTTGTCAGAGTACTAATCCTCCAACTTACTGTTATGATCATGCCCCTTCAGGTCTCGTAATGGTGCTTATTGATGAGGATGAAGGCACTGCCATGGCGCTATGGGAGAAGACAGTAATTGATCCTGATACAGGCCTGCCTGTAAAGGTACTAGAAGTTAGGGATATGGAATTTCTCACGGCTTTTGGCTTCTATAAGGGCAGTATTATTCCTAAAATTAATTACGGTATTGACGGTTTGATTGATGAAAAGATTGTCGGCATTTTTGATGCTTACGCTGATCCTGATGACTTTCCTTCATTGGATGATGCTCTTGCCGCCTTTAATGCAAACGACCCTCTGAGCGGCGCATTCAGCCTTAATGACATGTTGGTTGATTGGCTGATTCTGTTCGGCACCGTTGCTGGTGAATACGACCCCACTAACGAGCCTGACGTTTTTTATGACATTAATTTTGCGCAGGGTTCTTCTGGTTCGATGGTTGTTGCTAACGGAGTCATAAAAACTGACTTAACAAATGCAGAGTACCATCTAGATGATTTTGGTAACCCTGTTCTTGATGACGGCACCATGACCAAGACAGTTGATTACGCTGGCGGCCATACTTCAACTACGACCACCACTACTAACGCTGAAACAGGCGAAACATCAGAGACTTTCGTTAGCGACGGTCCATGGTATCATCTTGAGATTGACGAGTACGATGTGGGGTACTTCACGAACACAGACACCGGTAAGACTTCTGTTGTTGCGCCTAGCGGCTCAACTACTACGACCGACAAATATGGTACTGAAACAACCACCAATGTAGACGCAGATGGTAATGTTCTTGTCAAAATCATAGAGTATCCGAGTGGAAGTGCCTCTATCAGCTATGCCGACGGCTCTTCTACAAAGGTCACGCAGACAGATCACGGCAGTTACATAGCTAATTATCCTCCTCCTGGCTCTGGAGGGACTACTACTGTTCAAGACCCCAGTGGTTGGACTGCTTCATCC
>JAFGRH010000023.1 GCA_016935265.1 Candidatus Woesearchaeota archaeon
ACCTGCTTGCAGAGGGGGACTCTATTGTAATTGGCAACAGGATTAAGAGGGAAATAACTGTCAGCGCCGGCAGCTCTTACTCGCTTGCTGAGGGCAGCGTGCTTACTATTGGAAGGACAAGCCCTGTCCTAATACTTGTTGGCGATATAACTTATACTTTTCCCTTTGAGGCGAGCGGGATTCAGATGAAGGCGCTCTTCAGGAAGGAGGACCAGAATGAGGTAAGGGTTTATGTTTACGAATAAAAAAGGCCTTGCAGTGTGGGTTTCATGGGTTTTGGTAGTTGGCATGGCAGTAGTGCTTGGAACGTTCTTTTTCAATTTCATAAGGGGGCTTGCTGAGTCTTCTGTGGAAGAGCTGATTGAGAGGAACGGGCAGTCCGAGATCTGCGATGCAATAGCAATAAGGGTGGATAACATTTGCCAGAATACGCAAACTTTAAATATCAATGTTTCAAATAATGGTAATCTAAGAGTAGATGAATTGCTGTTCAGGATGTTTGACATCTATGGGCAGCCGCAGGGCGTTTACAAGAACCTCACCCTGAACACAGAGAAGACCCTTACGCTGATTGTGGTGAAGCAGGGTGTCATTGACCAGGTTGAGGTAATCCCGGTAGGAAAGGAAGAAAAAAAGAGGTATATTTGCCAGAACAAGAGGATTACTGAGGAACAGATAACCTTTTGCTGAGTAAAAGAGGTGTTTTAATGAACGAGCATCTTAAGGACATGGTTCTTGCTCTTGAGATAGAAAAGTCCAAGATTAATCGCGAAAAGTCCATCCTGCTGATTGACAAGGGGCTGCTTCTTTATTTTGCCTTCCTGTTTACAGCAGTTCTCGGCTTTTTGAACGGGTATGTAACTGTAAATATTCTTAACCTGCTTGTCATTATGAGCTTTGGCGTGCTTGCAGTCGCCATTACTCCCTACCTCATAACGATGCACAAGGAGGAACAGAGGCTGAACACTTTTATCCGCAGCCTGAGAGGTGGTAAAAATGCGAAGATGTAAGCGTGGCGTTTCTCCTTTAATCGCAACTGTGCTTTTGATAGCCTTTGCCGTTGCCCTCGGCGCTGTTGTTATGAACTGGGGCAAGTCATACGCGCAGGAGACTGCGGATACTGTAAGGACAAAGTCTGACAAGGATGTAAAGTGCAGCATTGACGTATCGATAGAGGTAGCCAAGATAAGCAGCACGCCCCAGATTTGCTATGGCGGAGGTGGTGCATCAGGCTATATCTTCTTCATAGTCAATAACGCCGGGACAAAGGAAATAGAGGAAATTGAGCTTACAGTGATAGGCGAAAATGACGTTTATTCGAATTCTAGCCTTACAAACAGCTCGATTGCAATAGCTGGCTCGCTGAGAAAGAACGTAAGCTACAGCTACAATGACTACGGCCCTGTCAAGCAGATACGCCTTATCCCAAAGATAGACGTTGGCGGCACAACTGTCGCATGTGCAGGAAACGCGCTTGAAAAGGATGATACGGAGATAACCAACTGCACATCAATCTAGACGATGAGCGGTATCGGAGGGCGCGCCATGATGGTTTTCATGATAGCCCTTGCTGCATTGCTTACTATTTTCATTTTTACAAAGGGGCTGGACATTTACAGGGAGGGGGCTGCAATTACCGAGGAAAGAAATGAGCCTACAATAAGCTGCCTCGGATATGCTTACAGCATTAAAAACATTGATTATGCTGACCGCATTTTAAGCTTTGACCTCACTCACCTGTCTTACAGCGATTCGGAAAACATATCATCCATTACTGTTTTGGCGGACAAGGCTGTTAAGGCTGAAATGAAGCCTATGGTCAGGGGCGCATCAAAAAGAATAACTTTTGAGAACTTAACTTTGGCGTCAACTTTTTCGGTCTATCCTGACAGGTGCAGTATGTACGCAATGGTTTGCGACATGGGGAGCAAGGTATGCCGATGAAAAGAGGAGAGATTTGGATTTCTGCAATTATTTATGTACTGGTTGCGGTAGCTGTAATGGTCCTTGTTCTTGAAGCTGGGATACCTATGATGAAAGGCATGAAGGAGAAGAGCGCTTTCACTAAGATAAGGACTACTGTTACTGCCCTTGACCAGCACATTGAGGACATTGCCAGCGAGGGTCAGGGCTCCCAGCGCGTCATACCAATAGAGGTTAATGACGGCGAGCTGCGCTTTGAGAACGACCGCCTGCTTTGGAAGCTTGAGACAGAGTCAAAGGTTGTGGAGCCTCGCACCAGAGCTGTTCAGGGCAACCTTGTAATAGCCTCTGATGTTGATGTTTCCGCAACTCAGGACAGCTATCACCACATACTTCAGAACACGTACATACTGGCAAACTTCACCCGCTTCGGCAGCTCTGCAAACTGGAGCACGAGCATAAATGAGTCAGCAATTCTTAATTACATAGAGTTCAAGGATAACAACGCAAGGACTGACGGGCTTTTCTCATTCGCTGTTAACGGGACGAGCCTTGCTGCTACAAGCGGCTATACTGAGCTTGAAGAGACTGGAACAGGCCTGACTAGCGGCGTTTTGCGTGCCCATATGAATTCGACATCTTTCGAGTATGATATCGTTTTCACGCTTGAGAGCAAGGCAGACTTCCTTAAGGTTGCTATTGAGAACTTTGTTGAGCGATAAACGAAAAATATTATAAAGCGGAATACCAAAAGAAGCACTGTTAATTAAAAAAATGGCGCAGGGACTAGCAGAAACCCCGCTGAAGGCAACCGAGCCTCATGAAAAGCTGGAAAAGGCAGAGGACTTGCCGGAGTTCTTCATAGACATAAGGCCCCGCTCCTACACCCTTCCTGAGATAAAAGAGAAGGAAAAGATTGATGTCAGGTATGCCCTTCTTCCCCCTTACGCATTTGCACACATATTCTGGGATGACAACAACAAGGAGCTCGTCTACCAAATTGAGGAGCACCCTCTCTCAGACACAGAGCAGGAGCTTTTCAGGCTTCTTAGAGTTGGCCTTGAGGAGATGATAAACATAAGCTTTGCATACGCTACAAAGTCAAACCTAATAATCAAGTACCTTGAAAAGAACGTCCAGTCCATTCTGCTCGAGATAGGCGCAAAGGTCTCAAAGAAGTCATACCAGAAGATAATGTACTACATATACCGTGATTTTGTCGGGCTTAACGAGATTGAGCCATTAATGCACGACTATTTCATAGAGGACATTGAGTGTAATGGCGCAGGTTCTGCGGTTTACATTGTACACAGGAAATACCAGAATTTGAGGACAAACCTGATTTACCACGACCCTAAAAAGCTTGTCAACTTTGTTGAGAAGCTCGCGCAGAAGTCAGGCAGGTATGTCTCTTTTGCAAAGCCCCTGCTTGACGGCAGCCTTCCTGACGGGAGCAGGGTAAACGCCACTTACACAAGCGACGTTACTACGCACGGCCCCACTTTCACGATAAGAAAGTTCACAAAAGAGCCCCTCACGCCGATACACATGATAAGCTACGGCTCCGCGAGCCCTGAGGTCTTTGCATACCTCTGGATGGCTGTGGAGCACAAGTTCAACGTCATGATTATTGGCGAGACTGCTTCAGGAAAGACTACATTCCTGAACAGCATACTGCAGTTCGTCCCTTCTGAGGCGAGGGTTGTTTCCATAGAGGACACAAGGGAAATAAGCATAGAGCATGAGAACTGGATTCCTTCTGTTGTAAGGTCTGGCTTTGGCATACCTAACCTTCTTGGCAAGCAGTACGGCGAAATCTCGCTTTTCGACCTGCTAAAGGAGAGCTTCAGGCAGAATCCTGACTACGTTGTTGTTGGAGAGGTAAGGGGCAGGGAAACCTATGTCCTTTTCCAGGGAATGGCTTCAGGGCACTCGAGCTATTCAACTTTCCACGCAGCTTCTGTTGAGACGCTTGTCCGCAGGCTCGAAACGCCTCCAATAAACCTTCCTGCGTCGCTTGTTGACTCCCTTGACATAATCTGCACGGTAATCCATGTTAAGGACTCTAACAGGAATTTCAGGCGCCTTAAGGAGCTTGAGGAAATACTTGAAGTCAGTCAGCAGCTAGGGCGCGTAGATTCCAATACTGTTTTTGAATGGAACCCTGCCAAGGATAATATCAACTATAAGGGGAATTCCCACATACTTCAGCTCATAAGCAAGCACATAGGGCGTTCTGTAAAGGAGCTCGAGGCAGAGCTTCTTAAGAGGGCTGCACTTTTGAAGAAGCTGCATGAGCAGGGAATAATCAATCATGTTGACTTCAGCAATGTAATAAACAACTACTATAAGGACCCGAAGGCGGTTCTTTCCAGATTCAAGATCACATGAGTGTTGATGAGTTGCGTGAGAGGGTGTACAGGATAAGGGCGCTTTTGCACCTTTACGGCGAGTGTCTTGATAGTCCTGAGAGCAGCTCTTACTCAGCAAGGAGCGAGCTCAAGATAGCGAGGGAAGAGCTCCTTCAGCTTTTGATAGAAACGAGAAAAAGGGTGAAACATTTTGCCGGAGCTTCTGCAGGAAAAAACTTCTGATGAGGACCTCAGGAACATAGAGAACATGCTTTCTGAGATTGAGGTCTATCAGAACTACAAGAAGAAGCTCAGCAGGGACATTGAAAAGATCGAAAAGGCTTACCAATCGGAAAAGTTCGGCTACCTTGAGTTTAGCAGGCGCCTCGACAGGCTTCTTAAGGGAAAAACAGAGGAGGAGTGGTATGATTATTATGATTCCTACATACGCCTTCTTGCAAGCCGGATTGACAAGCTTCTAGGCGACATATTTTCCTCTGTCTACACCGACAGGAGGCAGGTTCAGGCTCCTGCTCCTGCCCCCGCACCGAAAGCTGAACAGAAAGTTGTGCGCGCAGAGGAAAAGCCCTCAGTCTACACTGAAGTTGATGAGCATTTAGAGCACCTTAGAAGCATTCTCCACTCTCCTGCAGCACAGCAGCCTTTTGTCAGGGGTCCTGAGATTATTTCCCTTAACGTGCCCAAGTTTGAGGACGTGAGGAGGGAGATTGCCCTGCTTGAGGAGAAGAGGGCAAAAAAGGCCCATGAAGCTGAGGTATCTGAGCAAATTGCCATAGAAGAGGCTGCAGTTGCGGCTGAGAAGGCAAGGGCAAAAAAGCTTGCAGAGATGCAAAAAGAGGTGCAGAAGCAGAAAGCAGTCCACAGGCACCATTTCAGCTTAGGCTCCTGGCTCAGCAGGCTTATCAGCGTATTCGTGAAGAAGATTTCTTCCTTAACTTCCCACATTCACATAACCAAGGAGGACCTGAAGCCGCATTTTGGCATTGCCCCTCTTTTCAAAAAATTGAGGGCGAGCGGGAAAGTTGAGAAGGCGCAGAAGATAAAGCGGTCATCAATATTTTCAAGGGTATCCCTGAGCCCGCTGAAGAGGATATTTGCCAGGAAGAAGCTTGCTGCAGCGGAGAAGAAGCCCGTTTCAGTTAAGAAGCCTGAGCCAGAAAAGAGCATTGCCGGTAAGCCTTCTTTCTTTTCAAGCATAAGGGACCTTTTCGGTTACGGGAAGAGGCGGCGCTCAATCAGGGAAGTCTTTGAGATGGAGCAGCAACCAGCTTCCAGTGAAGAAAAGGCGCTGAAAAAGGATGAGCAGATAGGCTTTGGCTGGTTTTCCGCGAGAAGGCTCTTTGATGAGATTTTCGGAAGCTTCCGCAAAAAGCAGGAAGGCGTTATTGCAACAGAAACGGAAATACCCAGCCATATTAAGAAGCTCAGGGAGCTAAGAAGGCGCGTTTATGATGAGCAGAGAGCCTCTGCTTTTGACACTACGCTGCTTGCGCAGGAGGCAAAGCGCGTCAAGCGCATTCTTGAGGTGGAGAAGCCTTCTGTTGCGCCGGGCAGCTCCTTGGGGCTTATTGCGAACGTTACAGTTAAAAGGCTTAGCCTTCGCCTTGTTGAGACTTTTCCCGGCATTTTCAGCCAGCTTTACAATGCGCTCAGGGCTGCAAACATAAAGGTGCTTTCAAACACATACGTGAACATAATGATACTCATTTCAGGG
>JAFGRH010000024.1 GCA_016935265.1 Candidatus Woesearchaeota archaeon
GCACTCAGCGAGGAACTCAGGCAGGAGCCTGACTACCTTAACCTTGTAAACCACCTTTCAGAATCAGCGAAATTCAGAACAAAAGAAGCATACGGCCAGTTAAGCAAAGCCTTCAAAGAAATGTCTGATGCCTTCTGCTAATCAAATACCCTTAAGCACTTCTTCTTCAACTTTTTCTTTTCCCTTTGTAGCCTTCTTGGCTGCCTTCTCAACTTCCTTTTCTTCCTTCTTTATGTACTTGTTCTCAAACTTCCTCAGGCCATCCAGAACCTTGAAAGCACCCTTGTCAATCAGTTCCTGCCTCTTGTTTATTTCCTCTTCCGTCTTCGCTAGGGACTCTTCCTCCCTCAGAGCCTGCCCTGCAAGCTGAAGCTCCCTGTAAATCTCCTCCATGCCTGCAAGAGCTTCCCGGACGCTCCTGAATGTCGTGCTTAGCCTAGCCTTAACCTTGTTAAGGGCTTCCTCTTCCTTCTGCACGGTAGCATACTCTGCCTTAATGGCATTTACTTCCTGCCCTATGAGAGTTCTGAGAGCCCTGTCATCAGCGCGCAACTTAATAAGATCGTTCTTAGCAACCCCGAACCTTTTATCTTCATCCTTTTTGCCTATAATAAGAGGAAGCTTCTTTTTGGTAAGGACCTGCTTTGAGCCAAGCTCCAGCCTCTGGAAGCTGTACTCCGCATGGCTCAGCAGGTTCTCAAGCTTTTCTTCCTGCTTCAGTTCCTTAATCTGCTTGTTTAGCGTCTTCCTTTTTTGCTCTATCTCCTTAATGATTTCCTCAACATGCTTTAGCAGGTTTACCCTCAACTTTCTGGCTTTCCCAACTAACGACTCTGCTTTTTTGCTGTAAGCGCCTCCCTGAGACGTGAGGGCTGCAGCTGCACCGGGCTGGCTGATTGAGAGAAGCTCCTTGTATGCTTCAATAAGCTCGCCGACAAGCCCCAGCGCCTCAGAAATCTTATGCTGTTCTTTAGCGTCAGTCTTCAGGCGCGCATCCGCAAGCCTCTTTTCAATTTCGTCAACTCTCTTCTCAGCAACATCAAGCTTTTCCATGCCGACTTCTGCTTTATTGCCCTGCTTTCTTACGTGCTCCAGGAACTTGTCCTTTAATTTCTCGCCAAAGCCTGACTCGCCGCCCTTCCCTCCGAACTTGCCCAAGAACTGGAATGCAGTAACAGCTACCATAACCCAAAGTGCAAAGTTTACAACGCCTACTATATCAACTGCCATTGAAGATCGCTCCGGCGCCAACTATCCTGTTGAACAGCCATATCATTAACAGCAAGAGTATAAGCCTCACGAAGAGCCAAAGGGCTGAGCTCCCGGGAATCGCCTTGAAGGCAAGCCAGCCGATTCCTATAATAAGGCCGCCCATAAGCAGCCATGCCATAGCAGTGCCATAACTCCTCCCTATTAGCTGAAGTACGTCGTTTGGAATGAAAAAGGTGCTTATCGCGGCGATGCACAGCGCAATCATTGTGCCGGGACCGCTTCCAAGAAGGCGCCTGGCAATTGCGTTGAATATTGCAAATATCAGGACGAAAACAATTATCCTTGTAAGAGCTCCCTCTGCGTCTTCCCTGCTCAGCCCTGAGCCGTCATCGAACTCCTTGAAAGAGAAGAAATGAAGAATGCCGCCGAACATGCTATCGTCATCAGCAGCAAATGCTGTTCCTGAGAAGATAGTTACGAGAAGCAAAGACACCAAAATGAGTGCTGAAATCTTCTTCACTAAGCACACCTTTTTTCTTTTTTGGTTTGATGCTATTTAAAGATTGCTATTTTTTCCTTGCCTTCATTTCAGCCTTCCGCATAAGCTCTATCGCGTCATGCAGCTGTATATCCTTGCTTTGCCTGTGCTGGGCAGGAATCATTTTGAGAAGGTTAATCAGCTTTCTTAAGATTATTTCCCTCCGTCTGTCATTCGCCGGGAAGCTTGCAAGCCTGTCCTTGTAAGCGATAATGTCATTCCTCAGCTCGTCAAAATCAGTCAGAAGCTCTTTCGGAATTTTACCGCCCTTCATCATCTGCTGCTTCAGAGGGCTTGTGTTCTTAAGCTTCTGGTAAAGCTCAGAGCATGAACGCGTTATTTTGGGATAAAGGTCGAATGCCTGCGCCCTCTTGGCAACCTCTCCCTTGCCGCCCTGCGCCACAGGCTTGAGGTCCCTTTCTTCCCTCTTTTCAAGCTCCTTAAATGCGTCAAAACCCCTAATAATAGTTTCGTTTCGCTTAAGGTTTTCTTCAACCTGCTTTATGGCGTGCTCTATTGCCTCTTTCTCCTCTTTTGTTACAGCGTGCTTGCGCTTTTCCTGAAGCTCTTTCTTCTCCCTTTCAAGCTCACCCCTTATCTCAATCTGTTTCTTGAGGGATTCTTCAACGTGCTTTTTTACATCCTCATCTTCTCTTCTGGTAACTGCGTCCTGCTGGATTGCAGCTTTCTCAAGCTCGCCAAGCTGCTGAAGATAGGGGAAGACTTCTGAAAGCTTGCGGTAGGCTCCTGCTTCGTCGCCCTTTTTTGCAAGCCCTTCTGCCTCCTTTACTATTTCCTCAATCTTCTTTGCATCTGCCTCTGAAGCAATGTCTTCCTTCCTTTCAGTCCTTAGTCTCTGTATCTCATCAAAAAGCTCGTCTATTAGCGGCTTCTGGGCATCGCCTGCATCTGTTGCGTCCTTCCTGACGTCCCTGTCCTGGTCTGTAAGCTTTTTGTCCAGCCACTTGTCAACGAAAGGCTTCTCGCGTGCTTCAGCGCCCTCTCCACCGAGGCTCATGAAAAGCTTGATAAATTCAATTACAATCATTATTATTATGGCTACCTGCGCCAGAGCCACGAATTCTATTATTATTTCGTTGAATGCCATTTTATCTCAGCAGCGGGATGAACGCGCCGTGCACCGCGCTTAATATCCAGTAAAGCAGTATAAGCAGGGCAATCCTTGTGCCGTGGTGGAAGGCAGTTGTCGGACCTGTCCTTGGCTTTATCGCGCCGTAGGTTATGTATATTATTCCAAGGACGACAAGGCCCAGCATCAGCCATGCGACGACAGTGCCGTAAGCCTCGCCTATTGTGATGAGCACCTTTGTCGGTATGAAAATTGCTGAGATTGCGGATATGCAAAAAGCTACCACGCCTGCTATCCTGTTGTTGAAGGTCTTGTTAAGAGCAGATGAAGCCCTCAGCACAGCGTGGAATATTGAGAAGAAAAGCAGGAAAACCACAATGCGCATGAAACCGCCTACTCTATCCGCATCATCCATGCCTATCCAGTCAAGGTTGAAGAAGCTGAGTATTTTGTCCCAGATTGAGCCGACGCTGACAATGGTTGTATCAGCCATTACCACTGGCGTTAAGATTAATGCTGCAAGCAGGGCAACCAGAATTAACCTATTCGTTTTCATTTTTGCTTTAGCAGTGGTTACTGCTATTTCCACTATAAAAAAGTTTCTTTTTAAAAAAGGAAGAAAAAAAGAAAAATTACATTCCCTGTGTTCCGCCGTAAAGGAGAAGACAGCCTATTACAACGTAGAGCGCGTTTATTATTGTAGCGCCAACAGCCGGAAGGGAGAATCCGATTACGCCCATGCTGTTAAGAAGGGGTATAAGGCCGAAAGCAAGGGCAACCACTCCAACTATGTAGCTCGCAAACATTATCTGCTGCGTAATGCCCATCGCACCCATATTCTCGCCTATGCCATCCCAGAACAGGAATACTGCGCCTATTATTGCGAGTATTGAGACAACAAGTCCCGGTATAGTAGGCAGTCCAAATCCAATAACCCCAAACTGGTTAAGCAAAGGCAAAACTCCTAGTGCCAAAAATATAACGCCAAGAAGCAAACTTATGGGTTTCCTTGGACCCATCATCTGAGCTTTAGTATTCATGCATAGCACCTCTTTGTAATGCTATTGCCTATCCTCGCTTAATCAATATTTAAAGGTTTTGTTTTGCAAAGCAGGGAAAAACGAAAGATATATATAATAGCAGGGTGATTTTAAGCTATTTAAATAGATATAGAATTATGCATAAAAATGGTTAAGCTGCAATTTGACTCGAACGAGCAGTTCAAGATAACACTGCCCAAACCGATAGTGCTTGCGAAGAAGTGGAAGAAGGGAGACGAACTAGTGATAGAACTGGATGAGAGAGGTGATCTGCTATTACGAAAGAAGAAGTGAAGAAGCTGATTGAGTTCGAGGAGTTAAGAGGCGCGATACTATGCCACATGGCTGCAATGAGGAAACTGCAGAAGATAAGAAAATGAGGTTCATCGGAAAAGAGGACGTGAAGCTTAAGAAGAGAAGAGCAGATTCGCATAAAGGAGAAAACGGAAAAGTGCTGGTTGTTGGGGGCTCTATTGACTATACGGGAGCCGTGCTGCTTGCATCCCTCGCAGCGTACAGAACTGGTGTTGACTGGGTGCAGGTTGCAGCTCCTGAAAAAGTAGCCTGGGTGATAAACACATTCTCGCCGGACATAGTGACGACAAAAGTGAAGGGAGAGTACTTCACGAAAGAATCCGCAGATAAAATTGCAAAGCTGTCAGAAGGGTTTGACGCGGTGCTTATCGGCAATGGAATCGGCATCAGGGACGAGACGAAAAAGTTCGCGGCAGAGATTGTCAGGAAGGTGAAAAAGCCGAAAGTCATAGACGCGGATGCGATAACCGCGATTAAGCTAAGTGATGTTTCTAACGGAGTTCTTACCCCCCACCCTAAGGAAATGGGTAAGCTGCTTGCCAACAGCAAAGTAGACAAAAAAAGCCTAAAGCAGAAAATAAACGGGAACGTCATCCTGCTTAAGGGAAAAAGAGATGAGGTAATATCGAAGCAGAAAACAGTGTTTAACAGGACAGGAAATGCAGGGATGACAGTTGCCGGAACAGGAGACGTTCTTGCAGGAATAGCTGTTGGCATACTGGCGCAGGAGCATGACCTCTTCAGGTCAGCCTGCGCCTCAGCTTACATCAGCGGGCTTGCAGGGGCTGCGCTCTACAAAAAGAAAGGATACGGCTTCATGGCGAGCGAAATGCTAGACCAGATTCCAATAATACTCAAGAGGCTCAGGAATGGGTAATGTCTTTTTCGAGATAGGGATAATGATTATGGCGGCCACGCTTACAGCCTACGCTGTGAGGCTTCTGAAGCAGCCCAGAATACTTGCATACATACTCGCAGGAGTGGTAATAGGGCCTGCTGTCGCAGGCCTGATACAGAACTCAGAAACAACCTCAATGCTCTCTGAAATAGGCATCGCGTTCCTGCTTTTCATCGTCGGCCTTGAGATTGACTTCAAACGGCTCAGGGATACAGGACTTACGGCACTTGTCGTAGGAGTTGGGCAGGTACTGCTTACATTTGCGATGGGATTTGCCGCGGCAATACTGCTAGGCTTCGGAAACATTGAGGCGTTCTACATCGGACTTATCCTGGCCTTCAGCAGCACAATGATCGCGATAA
>JAFGRH010000025.1 GCA_016935265.1 Candidatus Woesearchaeota archaeon
AGTTCAAAACAGACACAAAGCTTTTTGGGCTCTTTAAGAACTATGAGGACAAGCTTCTTGAGATAAACCAGCCGATTTTCGAGGGCAAGTCAGGGCACGTATCAACATCAAGAATCTACGACCACTGGCTTGGTGAGGTCTACTCAATAGTCCACAGGATTGAGGACAGGCTGGAAGAGCTTGACAAGGACCACAGGCTTCTCAGGTAGTTTTTCCGCAAGCTTTAAATACTCCCCTGAAAACGCTTCTAATATTGTTTTTTATGGGGGTGCACAATGGAAGGTGCAGCAAGACCTTTAGATGCGTTAAACGCAGCAAGAAATAAAAGAGTTTTAGTGGAGCTTAAGAACAACAAGCAGTTTGTTGGAAAGCTGAAAGCCTTTGACATACACGTGAATGTTGTGCTGGAAGAGGCTGAGGAAAGGGAGAACGGCGAAACCACAAGAAAGCTAGGTTCTGTCTTCATAAGAGGAGACACGATAATAATAATATCGCCGCAGTAATAGCGAGGGACAACAATGGTTAAGGGAACTCCATCCATGGGAAAGAAGTCCGGCAAGAAGAACATGATACACTGCCGGAGATGCGGCAGCAAGAGCTATCATATTTCAAAGAAGAAGTGCAGTCGCTGCGGATACGGAGCTTCAGCAAGGATGCGCGGCTACAAGTGGATGAAGAACAAGCCTTAAAATATTATAATACTTCAAATTCTTCGTGGAACTTGCTCTGGCTTGGCTTTTTCTGGCCCTGATAGTGGCTCTTGAGCTTTTCAGAGCCGTACGGGTTAAGGACTTCTGTTGTCATCCTAAGAAAAGAGATTTGGCCTATTTTCATCTTGTAGTACAAGGTTATCGGGAGAGGAGAAACGTTGCTTAATTCAAGCGTTAAGTTGCCCTGCCAGCCAGCATCAACGTAGCCTGCAGTGCTGTGGATGAGAAGGCCGATTCTTCCCAGAGAGCTCTTTCCCTCAATCCTGCCTGAGATATGGTTCGGGAGCTTTATCCATTCCAGCGTGCTTCCAAGCACGAACTCGCCCGGATGCAGTATGAAAGGCTCATCATCTGTTATAGCGACTTCTTTCATCAGGTCATTTGTTTTTTTCTTAACATCTATTACAGAATGCTTTGCCTTGTTGAAAACAAGGAACTTATTGTCGAGATGGACGTCAATGCTTGCCGGCTGCACGCATTCATCAAAGAAAGGCTTGATTACTATGCTGCCCGTGCCGATTTCTTCCCTTATTGTTTTATCACTCAGAAGCATCCTTCAGCAATTCCTCGACTTTTTTATAAAGCTTTTCTTTGTTGCCGTCATTAATTATCCTGTAGTCAGCAAAGGCCATGCACTTCCTTATGTTCTGTCCAGCTCCTTCTCCAGCCATCTCCTGCTCCTGCCTCTGGTTGAAAGCATCCAATGTTTCGCCGTCGCCCATTCTGCCGCGCATTTTTGACCGCTCGTACCTTATCTCAGCAGGGGCATCAACAGACAAAAGCACGAAGTCCTTCCTTTTCTTCAAAGCGAGAACCTCCCCCTCATTGCGGATGCTGTCAATAACGGCATTCCTCCCAACTTTCTTCAGGGCAAGCTCTGCAAAATAGCCCAGCCCTTCCTTTGTTCTGTAGTTAGTGCCCTGCACTATCATGTTCGCCCTCGTAACCGGAATCCCCTCCAGACTCATAAGCTCCCTTAGCTCGTCAGAAAGCGAGATGTAATCAAACCCCTTCTGCTTCAGGTATTCTGCAATCGTTCCCTTTCCCGAAGCGTTTGTTCCTGTAAGACCGATGAGCATGGGTTGTGGCAGGTCGGGTGTTTTAAATAGTTTGCTGTCAGGCAATGAAATTAAAGAAGTACCCGAGAAGCAGTATCTGCGGCACAGTTATTGCCGGCAGCCAGAGCGCAGCCCTCTTTCCGATGTTGTGCCACACCAGCCCTATTTCGGTGTAGTCAGTAGCCACACCAGCCATCAGGAAAACGAAACTGTTACCGAAAGCCCCCGTCTGGTTAAATATCTCGAAAGCCATGGGGGCAGATCCCTCGGAACATACCTCAATTATCGTCGCCAAAACAAGCACAGCAACCATCCCAAGCAACGTTGCCCCCATGTAAGCCATGAAAAAGTGCTGAGGCACGAAAGCCCTCGCAAAAGAGGCAATAATTATGCCTATTAGAATCCACCAAAGCACCATTTTGGACAATGACCAGCTGCCTCTGAAAATCCCCTTCGCAGCATTCAGGAGGCTTTCCCTGCTAAAGTCTGCTTTTTTCATCCTAGTCCTGACGTCTTTGATAATGGAGAACCTCTCATTGCTTTCAATCCCGCACTTCTCGCACTCTACCATCTTCTTCCTTTCCAGTGCCTGGTATATCAAGCCAGTGATTATCGCGATTACTATTGCGCTTAAAATAAGGAGGAAAGCCTTCGGTCCGAAAAACCCGAAAAAGAGAATTGTGATTGGCAGGTTAGCCCAGGGGCTTGCCAGCAAAAAAGCGATTACAGAAGATGTGTTTGCCCCCTTTTTGTAAAGCTCTATTGCTATTGCAAGTATTCCGTGGCTGCAGGCGCTCATCAAAAAGCCAAAAAAAACTGCGTAAAAAACCGATTTTTTCTCGTGCCGCCCTAAGTATTTTTCTACATAGCCCCTTGGAACAAAGTACTCAATAACGCCGCCCAGAAAAAATCCGAGCAGGATAGCCCACCAAATCAGACCAATATAATCTATTAATGCGCTGAACAGGGGATTCAGGTAAGTTACTATGTAAGAAACAGCAAGAAGGCTGACAATTACAAAGGCTAGAATAACGCTTTTCTCCTTATACCACTTTTTATTTTTTTCTGCGCATTCCGGACAGTGCTCATGTTTTTTCCCCATATCCTAAGAGGGTGACTTTTTTTTGTTATAATGGTTTGCTTTTCCACAACCTTTTTTAACTTAGCAACTAACCGTGCTTCCATGAAGGGGAAGTTTGTTATGGTTGACGGGCTTGACGGCTCGGGCAAAGGAGTCATGGTTGATGCTCTTGCCGAGTGGTCCGGCGAGTCAGGCAAAAAAGTCCTTGACCTCAGGAAGTACTGCTCAGAGAAGGGAACTTTTCCTGAACCAGGTGAACTTGCAGGATATGAAGTAATTGTTTCTGCAGAGCCAACCTTTGCCTTGGTAGGAAAGGCGATAAGGGAAGAGCTGGTGAGGGCAGACGGAAGGAAATACACTGCAATGACTTTGGCGCATGCATTCTCCCTTGACCGCGAGATTCTTTACAAAAGGGTTCTTGTTCCTGCAATACAGGCGGGCATCACGATTTTTCAGGAAAGGGGGGTGATAAGCTCCCTTGTATACCAGCCGGTTCAGGAGCGCATACAGCTCAGCGAGCTTTTAAGGCTTCCAGGTAACAGGCTTGCTTTGCAGTACGCCCCTAACCTTCTTTTAATAGCCACTGTAAGCCCGGAAACCGTTGTCGGAAGGCTTGACAGGCGCGAGAAGAAGGACAACTCAATTTTCGACACTTTGTCATTCCAGAGAAAGCTGGATGAGCGCTACCGTTCTGACTGGCTCAGGAACCTTTTTGAAAGGCACGGCTCAAAAGTAGAGTATGTAGATACTGACGTTCCGAAGACAGTTGAAGAAACAGAGAAAAAAGCAGTTGAGATTTACCAGAAATTCATCAGCTAGATTCTTCTTCTTCCTCAATGCCGAGAACTTCTGACAATGTCTTGTTTCTCTTTATTGTGTTGTAGCTTATCATCTCTTTTCAGCTATTTTCTTAGGCAAGCACATATTTAAGCTCTATCAATTTTCAAACTATAGTTTTGAAATCTGTTATGGTCAATGGTTAGTAGTGAACTTATGTCTGAAAACGAAGTGACTAAAGAAAATCGACAAGCGAATCCCTGCTGTGAGAAAGCACGCTCCCGTCGGCGGTATCTATCCTTATGTTTATCGTCTTGTAGTTG
>JAFGRH010000026.1 GCA_016935265.1 Candidatus Woesearchaeota archaeon
CTTTTCAAGGCGGGAAAAGAGCAGCGCAAGATAGACAAGGAATACGTGAGAAGCTGGCTGGCTGACCGCGGCTTCATAGGGGAGGGTGAAATCCCAAAAATACCTGATGAAGTAAGAACTGAGGCTGCCAGAAGGTATATTGAAGCTTTTGAGAAAATAACAGGGCAGGAGTTTAAGGCTGACAGCGAGGACCCAATAAAAAGGATTGAGGCAAACCTTGATAAAGCCGGCCTGCTCAAGGAGGGAAAATGAACCTGTTCGATTCAATAAGCCCCTTGGATTACAGGTACTACGGGAACAATCCGAAGCTTTTTGAGAAGCTTAAGCTGTACCTTTCAGAGGATGCTGCGATAAAATACCAGCTTCTTGTTGAGAAGACCCTTGTTGAAGTGCTTGCAGAGAAGAAAATCTGCCCTAAGGATGCTGCGAGGGAAGTAGCAAGAGCCTGCGGCAGCATAAGCGCTGAGGACGTTTACAGGGAAGAAGAAAAAACAAAGCACAACATAAGGGCGCTTGTAAACTGCATAAGGAGAAAAGTATCAGACAAATCAAAGCCCTACGTCCACTTTACTGCAACTTCTAATGACATAATATCAACTTCAGAGGCTCTAAGGCTGAAGGACGCTGTGATTAAGGTTGTAATTCCTGACCTGATAAGGCTTGAAAAGATGCTGATAAAGATAGCGAGAAAGGAAAAGGCAACGCTGCAGATTGGAAGAACGCACGGACAGCACGCAGAGCCCATAACATTCGGCTTTGCAATCGCGGAGTACGTTAGCAGGCTTGGCAGCAGGATTTCAGCGATAAAAATAGCTGCAGACAACATGAGGGGCAAGTTTTCAGGCGCTGTTGGCTCCTACAATGCATCATCGCTGTTCATAAGGGACCCTGAGCAGTTCGAGGCTGCAGTCCTGAAAAAGCTTGGATTAAAGGCTTCCACGCACTCAACCCAGATAGTTGAGCCTGAGTTTGCACTCGACTTATATCATGCATTAACTTCTGCTTTTGGGGTAATTGCGAACCTTGCTGATGACATGAGGCATCTTCAGAGGAGCGAGATAGCTGAGGTTGCCGAGGAATTTACTTCCGGGCAGGTCGGTTCCAGCACGATGCCGCACAAAAGAAACCCGATAAACTTTGAGAATGTAAAGTCTATGTGGAAAGCATTCATGCCGAGAATGATAACAGGGTATGCTGACCAAATTTCAGAGCACCAGCGTGATTTGACAAACTCTGCATCGTCAAGGTTCATGCTTGAGGGTGTTGCTGCACTGCTGGCTGCAGTAAACAGGCTTTCGGGAGTTATGGGCAGGCTTGTTGTTGACCATAAAGGGCTGGAAAAGAATTTCAGCCTGAGCAGGGAGCGCATAACAGCAGAGCCTCTTTACCTGCTTCTTGCTTATTACAACCACCCTGACGCGCACGAGGCTGTAAGGAAGATGACGCTTGAGTCTGACAAAAGAGGCATTCCGCTTGGAAAAGCGGCAATGCAGGACAAGTCTTTGCAGCCTTACCTGAAGAAGTTTACAAAAGAGCACAAGGCAATTTTATCAAATCCTGAGAAGTACACAGGCATTGCCGCAAAAAAGGCAGAAGAAGTCTGTTCTTATTGGGAAAAGGAGATGGGGAGGTTGTCATGAAAAGCTACAGGATAGCCACTTTGGGAAGCCACTCAGCTTTGCAGATACTTAAGGGGGCGAAAGACGAGGGTTTTGAAACCATAGCCATATGCGAAAAAGGTCGTGTTCAGCCTTACGAGCATTTCAAAGTTGCCGACAGGATAATAGAGCTAGACAGCATGAAGGACCTGCCAAAGGTTGTAAAGGACCTTAAAAAGGAGAACGCGATTATCATACCGCACGCTACGTTCATCAACGTTTTCGACCAGAAGGTAATAGAAAAGCTTGACATAAATTATTTTGGAAACAGGAAGATACTAAACTGGGAGGCTGACCGCGAAAAGCAGAGGGAGTGGCTGAAAAAAGCCGGGCTTACTCTCCCGAAAATCTTCAAGAACCCTGAGGACATTGACGGGCCGGTCATAATAAAGTTCTTCGGCGCAAGGGGTGGAAAGGGATTCTTCCTTGCAAAGAGCGCGGAGGAATTCTACAAGAAGATAGAGGAGCACCACGGGACAAAGTACATAATACAGGAGTACGTTGTAGGCGCGCCGATGTACATACACTACTTTTACTCGGCCATTAACGATGAGGTTGAGGTTATGAGCTTTGACAAGAGGTATGAAAGCAATGTGGACTCTATAGGCAGGATTGCCGCGAAGGACCAGCTTGACCTGGGCCTTGATACCAGCTACAACATAACGGGGAATGTGCCTGTTGTTGTGAGAGAATCGCTGCTTCCGGAAATATTCAAGATGGGTGAGGGCGTGATATCTGCTTCAAAGAAACTTGAGAAGCACGGACTGATAGGGCCTTTCAGCCTCGAGACAGTAATAACCCCTGAGCTTAAGTTCTACGTCTTCGAGATATCAGCGAGGATTGTTGCGGGGACAAACCCATTCATTAACGGCTCTCCATACACTGCACTGCGCTACAAGGAGCCGATGAGCACAGGAAGAAGGATTGCGCGCGAGATTAAGAACGCCATTGAAAAGAATCAGCTTGACAAGGTGCTTTTATGATAAAAAAGGACGCGATTAAGAAAATACTGGAGGATTATGACAAGGAAGACCTGGCTATCGGAACCCTTGGGGGGCACAGCGCTCTTGATGTCTGCCGCGGCGCTAAGGATTTAGGCTTCAGGACTGTTGTTGTCTGCCAGAAAGGAAGGGAGAAGACTTATGCTGATTACTACAAGAGCGAGGGCGATAAGGGAGTTGTCGACGAGGTGATAATTGTTGACAAGTTCAGCGACATTGTAAAGAAGGAAGTTCAGGAAAAGCTGAGGAAGCTTAACACGATATTCGTGCACAGCAGGTACTTCTGGGTTTACTGCAACTTCAATGAGATAGAAAACAGGTTTTTCGTTCCGATATTCGGGACAAGGGGCATGGTGAAGGCGGAAGAGAGGGACTTGCCGAAGAACCAGTACTACCTGATGGAAAAGGCAGGGATAAAGACGCCCAAAATATTCAAAGATCCGAAAAAGATAGACCTGCTTGTGATTGTAAAGGTCGCAGAGGCGGCGAGGGGATACGAAAGGGCTTTCTTCTTTGCAAGTAGCTATGAGGAATACGTTGCAAAGTCAAAAGAGCTCCTCGCTGAAAAAAAGATAACTCCTGATGCACTGAAAAAGGCTGTGATTGAGGAATTTATCATAGGCCCGCAGGTTAATCTTAACTTCTTCTACTCTCCGCTTACAGAAAAGCTTGAGTTGTTAGGAACTGACACGAGAAGGCAGACGAACATTGACGGGCTGCTCAGGCTTACCGCGCCGCAGCAGCTGGCTGTTTTGAAGCACGTAAAGCCGCAGTACATCGAGTCTGGCCATTATGCTGTTACGATGAAGGAATCCCTGCTCGAAAAGGCTTTTGAGCTCGGCGAAAAGTTCGTAAAAGTTGCTAAGAAGTACCATCCGCCCGGAATAATAGGCCCTTTTGCTTTGCAGGGTGCGGTAAAGGCTGGCCCGCCAAAGGAGGAGTTTGTTATATTTGACGTCAGCATGAGGATTCCAGGAAGCCCCGGCATAAGCTACACCCCCTACTCAGGGTATCTCCACGGCGAGGACATAAGCACAGGGAAGAGAATTGCCATGGAAATTAAAAAGGCAGCCGAGCAGAACAGGCTTCTGGAGATACTGACATGATTCTCGTAATTGATTTTGGAGGGCAGTACGCCCACCTCATATGCAGGAGAATAAGGCAGCTGAATGTATATTCTGAGATAAGGCACCATTCCATTTCTGCTGCAGATGTAAAGAAACTGAGGCCCGCAGGCATCATATTCTCAGGAGGCCCTGCGAGCGTTTACTATCCAGAGCCGCCTCTTTTTGAAAAGAAAATACTTTCTATGGGCGTCCCCATACTTGGAATATGCTACGGCCACCAGATAATAGCAAAGGTTTCCGGGGGCAGGGTAATAACAGGCGGCAAGGAATACGGGAAAGGGGTTCTTAAGCCGAAAAAATCGCCGCTTTTCAAGGGGCTCGGGAAAAAAGAGCAGGTCTGGCTGAGCCACGGGGACTCTGTGGTTAAGCTTCCGCGGGGGTACTCAGTAATAGGCTCGACAGAAAGGTGCAAGACCGCAGCGTATGCGAATGAAAAAAAGAGGGTATACGGAATCCAGTTCCATCCGGAAGTCCAGCATACGCCTAACGGAATGAGGATTCTTGCCAATTTCATAAAAATATGCGGCGCAAAAAGAAATTATTCAATTAAGGGCCTTCCGCAAAAGATTATTGGGGAAATAAGGAAACAGATAGGGGATAATTCTGTAATAGTCGGCGTAAGCGGCGGGGTGGATTCGCTTGTTGCTTCAATTCTGATAAAGAAAGCGACTCCAAAAGTTTACTGCGTGTACATTGACCACGGGCTCGTCAGGAAAGGCGAAACTGAATATGTCAAGGGCATGTACAAAAGGCTTGGCTTCAGGAATTTCTACGCTGAAGACGCATCAAAAATCTTTCTTTCAAGACTTAAGGGGGTTGCAGACCCTGAAAAGAAGAGGAAGATAATAGGGAATACTTTCATCGAGGTCTTTGAGAAAAAAGTAAGGAGCTTAAAGAAAGCTCACGGGGCAATAAAGTTTCTCGGCCAGGGAACAATTTACCCTGACAGGATAGAGTCTGCAAAGGCATCTTCTGCCGCCTCAGTAATAAAAACCCACCACAATGTCGGCGGGCTTCCTGCCAAGATGAAATTAAAGCTTTTGGAGCCGCTCAAGGAGCTCTACAAGGATGAGGTAAGGGCTGTTGGAAAAGAGCTTGGCATTCCAAGGGAATATTTAGCGCGCCATCCCTTCCCCGGTCCCGGGCTTGCAGTAAGGATAATCGGTGAGGTTACACCTGATAAGATAGAGATGGTAAGGGAAGCGGATGCAATCTTTATCTCAAAGCTGATAAAGTACAATTGCTACGACAGGGTATGGCAGGCTCTGGCTGCTTTGCTGCCTGTCAAGACAGTCGGCGTAATGGGCGACTCAAGGACCTACGGCTATGTGATAGCTTTGCGCGCAGTAACTTCAAAAGATGCCATGACAGCAGACTGGGCAAGGCTGCCTAACATAGTGCTTGAGGAATCCTCAACAGAGATAATAAACAGCATAAAGGGCGTAAACAGGGTTGTTTACGACATTTCACAGAAGCCTCCTTCCACAATAGAGTACGAATAAAAGTGTCACTATTTTAAAATACTCAACAAAGTTTTAATAGAATCATGGTAACTAAAGATTAAAAAAGGGTGGTTAGGTGGCGTTCCTGGGGTTTTTAAAAAAGAAGAAAGAGTCTAATGAACCTGCAGCAGATATAGAGCAGGACCTTAACATGCCTGCAATGCCCGGAGAAGGGGCTTCTGACATTTATTCTGACCTTCCAAGCTTTCCTGAGAAGGCTGAGAGCGATGAGCTTCTGCCGCCTATTCAGCCCGGCGCTGCTGAAGAGCCTTTTTCCGGGCCTGCAAAAAAGCTGGAAATACCGCCGGCTCCTGAAGCAGCCCCTTCCTTTGAGGATGAGCCGAGCCTGAAAGAAGGCTTCACAATGCCGCCTCCGCCTGAGCCTGCTGAAAAGCCAAAGTTCAGCCTTGACCAGACAGCAGGACCAGTAGAAGACGCTGTCCCGAAGGAAGAGAAACGCTATATTCCACAGCCCTTATTCGAGGGCGACCTTGAGATAGTTCCTGACAAGCTGCCTTTCCTTAAGGCGCACGAACTCAGGCAGGTGCTGACTGACCTGAACGCGCTGCAGGCAAGCGTGAGGCAGAGCCAGGACGTAACAAGTATGAAGCACATAGAGCAACTTGAAGATGCTGCTTATGAAAAATGGTACAGGGCAGTTGAGGGCCTTCAGAGAAGGCTGATGATTGCAGACAAGTTACTTTCGAAAACACAAGGGTGATTGCATGAAAGCGCCGCTTTTCGTTAAAATAGAACATTACACGGAGATTACTGACACAATTGCAGGCATAAAGAGCAAGCTTGACGAAGCGAAAGAAGTACTCATTAAGCTTGACGACGTAAAGCAGAAAGAGGACAATGAGCTGCTGAAATGGCAGGCTGAGCTTGAGGAGGCAGAGAAGCGCCTTAAGAGCATAACAGAGCAGCTGCCAAAGCCAGAGTAAAGATGGCCAAGAAGAAGAAACAGGAAATTGAACGTTTCTACATAGGTATTGAGAATTCTGTCGATATTAGAAGGGCGTTGCTTGAAACGTCAAAGCAGATGGTGGAAATCCTTCAGCAGCTTGAGGAGGTAAAGCAGCTGCAGCACACTAAAAGGAAGTACTCAGAGCACTTCAAGTTGCTTTCAAAAGAAATAGGTGCTGAGGTTGCAAGGCTGAAGGCTAGATTCCCTGATTTCAGGATAAGCGACCTTCCGAAGAAGCCCCAAGTGGAATCTGCGCCTGAAGAGAAGAAAAAGGAAAAGGGCGCTCCTGCAAAAAAGGCGCCTGAGCCAGAATTCCACGGCAGCATGAAGCTTGAGTCAGAGCTTGACGAGATAGAACGAAGGCTTGCAAATCTCAGGTAAAGTTTAAATAGTGCTCGCTGATTCTTTTGTGTTAATGCGGGGATGGCAGAGCCTGGCCAAATGCGGCGGACTCAAGAAAGTTGAGTGATGAGCCTAAAGCTGTGATTTCACCGTTGCTAATGCGAAATCCGCTCCCTTAGTGGGTGCAAGGGTTCGAATCCCTTTCCCCGCATTTTTCAGAATGGTAGTAGAAATATGCTCAGTATCCGGATATTCTGACTTCGGGAAGAACATGACCGCCGTAAAGGTGGGAAACGAAGTCATCCTTCTAGACATGGGGCTGCACATTGAGAATTACATTAACTACACAGAGGATGAGGACTTCGTAAAGGTTAAGGCAGATGAGCTTATTGAGGAAAACGCTGCTCCTAACATCTCTTTCATTGATGACTGGAAAGAATTAGTGAAGGGAATAATTATCTCGCACGTGCACCTTGACCACGTCGGAGCTGTGCCTTACCTTGCCGGCAGATTTGACGCTCCTGTGATATGCACGCCCTTCACTTCTGAAGTCATAAAGAACATACTGCAGAGCGAGAAGATAAAGATGCCGAACAAGGTTGAAGTTGTTCAGGTCAACGGGAAAAAGGATATTGGCAAGATTAAGGTGGAGCTGCTGAACATGACTCACTCTACCCCTGAAACCACGGCAATAGTGCTGCACACTCCCGACGGCCCTATCGTTTACATGACTGACTTTAAGCTTGACGCAACGCCGACGCTTGGGAAAAAATCCAATCTTAAAAGGCTTGAGGAATTGGGAAAGCAGGGCGTGCTTGCGCTTATAATAGACTCCACAAATGCGCAGGATGAGGGAAAAACGCCTTCTGAGTCTGTTGCAAAGGAAATGCTCAGGGATGTCATGGCATCCATAAGGGGGAAGAATAACGGAATAATAGCAACAACGTTCTCTTCCCACCTTGCAAGGCTCAAGAGCATACTTGAAGAGGGCATTAAGATGAACAGAAAGGTAATGTTTCTTGGCAGGAGCATGTCCCGCTACATAAACGCAGGAGAGTCCTGCGGCATAATAAAATTCACTGACAAGGCAAAGGTTTTCAGGTATGCGAGCCAGATAGAGAACGCCCTGAAGAAGGTTGCCAGGGAGGGAAAAGAGAAGTACCTGCTCGTTGTCAGCGGGCACCAGGCAGAGCCTGAGTCAACCCTTTCAAAGATTGTGGGAGGGAGCCTTAAGTACAAGCTTGACCCAAGGGATTATGTGATATTCTCATGCAGGGTTATCCCTGCTCCCACAAACAGGGCAAACCGCGAGCACATGGAAAAAATCCTGAAGAAGCAGGGCGTTCATGTCTTTAAGGACATACACCAGTCAGGGCACGGCGCAAGCGAAGACATAATGGAGATAATAGATATTGTAAAGCCGAAGCACATAATACCTGCGCACGGCAAGCTGAGCATGAGGGCGGCACTTGCGGAGATAGCAAGGGAAAGGGGGTATGACTCTGCAAATGTGCACCTTGTCTCTGACGGCGAGCGCCTCGAAATAGAGTAAGCAACGAAAAATATATATAGGGCAGGAAGACCTCACAAATCGGGGGTAAGGATTATGAAATTAACTCTTGAAGAGCCAAAGTACCTTAAGGAGAGCATATCAATAATTTCTGACCTTGTCAACGAGACAAGGATAAAGGTTGTCAAGGAGGGCCTTGAGCTGGTTGCCATGGACCCTGCCAACGTTGCTATGGTTGTATTCAAGCTTCTGTCAAGCTCATTCAAGGAGTACAAGGTTGAGAAGGAATCTGAAATAGCCATCAACCTGAACAATTTCAAGCAGATACTGAGAAGGGCAAACCAGACTGATGTCCTTACATTGGAGCTTGAGGAAAACAAGCTCAAAGTCCAGATGAAGTCCGCTTCTACAAGGACTTTCAGCCTGCCCATAATTGACATTGAAGAGCGCGAGCAAAAAGTTCCCTCCTTGAATTTCCCGGTCAGCATAGAAATGGACGCCTCTGCGCTTAATGAGGCTATTGAAGATGCGGGCATAGTTGCTGAGTCAGTAAGCTTTGTTGCAGAGACAGGAAAGTTCATGCTGCAGGCAGAAGGAGACCTGAACAGCGCAGCTATTGAGGTTAAGTCGGGCAGCGATACAAAAATAACCGCAAAGGAAAGCGTGAAGTCAAAGTACTCAGTTGAATACCTCAAGAAGATGATTCAGGGCAGCAAGCTCGCAGACAAGGTAAAAGTTGAGTTCAACAAGGACTACCCATTGAAATTAACGTACAACACTGTGGACAAGGTTATGCTGAGCTTTATTCTGGCTCCGAGAGTTGAGAACGAGTAAGCTGGTGATTTTTATTTCAAAAAGGTTGGAGCCTATTCTTATCAGAAAATGTCATCATTAGAAAGGAAACTGGAACTGAAAGGC
>JAFGRH010000027.1 GCA_016935265.1 Candidatus Woesearchaeota archaeon
AAGAAAACAGCTGACGGCCAGGTAAGGCTCGAAACCAAAGGCGAGATAAAGGAAGTTCTGATAAATGAATCCTTCATGGCGGATGGCGAAACTATTTCCCTCTGTTTCAGAGGAAAGAGCTCCTCAGGCATAATAGACCTTACGCCAAAGGAAGCTGAGATGCTAATTAATACAGTTAAAGGCAGGCTGCACCTTATTAAGGGCATAAGAAGGCTTGAATAGATTTAAATAGAGTCTGATTATCCCACTTTCTATGGAATTTGAGGAAGTTCTTAAAGCGAGAAGGGCTGTCCGCGAATACAGGGACGGCGAAATAACCGACGGGCAGATAAGGAGGCTTTTCGACTTAGCTTCGTTAACGCCTTCTGCCTACAACCTCCAGCCGTGGGAGTTTATTGTGGTCCGTGACAAGCAAAAAAAGAAGCTTCTCAGGAAATGCTGCAATGACCAAGAGCACGTTGAAAAAGCGTCTGCCGCGGTCATAATTATAAGCAATACAGACCCGACTGCTTACCTTAACGACATAGATGCAGACGAGAAGAAAAGGGGGCGTGCAATGATGCGTGCCCAAAGGCCTATTGCAGAGAAAATCGCATGGGCAAGAAGGGACGGGAACCTTGCAGCAATGACAATCATGCTTGCAGCCCAGTCAATTGGCTTCTCAACATGCCCTATAGGGGCTATGGATGAGCAGATGGTCAGGAAGGAGTTCGGAATACCTGAAAAGTTCGAGCTTGTCCTCGTTCTTACGCTTGGCTACGGAAAAGCGCCTGCTCCAAGACCTCAAAGAAAGAATTTTGAAGGCATGGTGCACTTCGAGAAATTTTAGCGCATGTACTTCTCTTCCCACTCGTCAAGCTGCTTTTCCAGCTCAGGGTCGCGCTTCCTTTTCTGGCGGCGGATTCTGTCACCGTAACCCTTCTTCCTCCAGTATATTCCGGCAATAATTCCTATGCCAAGCCCGCCTATGTGCGCAAGGTTCCCGACGCCATCAGGAATAAATACGCCTATGGCATCCTGAATCAGCCATATTATGCCTGCAACGAACATCGGCATTGGCATCCAGTTAACCCAGATTACCATGCCTGGCCTGAGCAGGATTAAAGCGCCTATCAGCCCGTATATCGCACCTGATGCGCCGAGTGAGCGCTCATAAAAAGGGAACATATTTATCAAAATCCCTGAAATGAGGAAGAGCCACAGCACCCTTTTAGCCCCAATCCTACCCTCAAGGATAAGGCCGAAAAGCACCAGAGCGAAAAGGTTGGATAGAAGATGAGCCAAATTGCTGTGCGCGAATATAGACGTTAAAATCCTCCACGGCTCTGACCACGTAAGGTCCTTTATCAGAAGGAAAGGCTCTGTTGTAAATACCTGCTGTAGTATGAAAACAAGAATGCAGAGCGCCGCAAGCCACAGTGCAGTGAATCTCATCAGATTAACTTCCCTAAACTCTCAAACTTTTCCCCTTTTATCAGCTTGCCAACAACGCATTTCAGGTCTTCTATCTTAACCCTTATCTGCTTTGTAGAGTCCCTGTCCCTTAAAGTAACGCTTTCGTCCTTAAGGCTGTCAAAGTCAATTGTGCAGCCGAGCAGCGTCCCGATTTCGTCGTTCCTTGCGTAGCGCCTTCCTATCGAGCCGCTTGTGTCGTATGCGCACTGGTAGCATTTCTTAAGCGAATCATAGACTTCCCTTGCCTTTTTGACAAGCTCGTCCTTGTTTGAGAGCAGCGGGAAAACAGCGACTTTAACAGGAGCAAGCTTTGGGTGCAGCTTAAGCACGATGTTGCCGCGCTTCTTGTCGTCCTCGTAAGCGTTAAACATGAAAACAAGGAAAGACCGCTCAACGCCAAGCGATGGCTCTGCTACGACATTAGGTATGACTTTTTTCTTGCTTCCCTCATCGTAGTAGCTAAGGTCCTTTCCTGATACTTTTATGTGCTGCTTCAGGTCAAAGTCGCCCCTATTTGAGATGCCCTGCAGCTCCTTCCAGCCGAACGGGAAGCTGTATTCCAAATCCCAGGTGTCAGTAGCGTAGTGGCTCCTCTCATCCTTCATGTGCTGCCTGACTCTGAACTTCTCTTTGTCAGCTCCCAATCCCTCAAACCACTTCTGCTCGAAGGCAAGCCAGTATGCATGCCACGGAAGCATTATTTTTTTGGCGATTATTTCATTTACAGCCATTTTTTTTGGCTTTTCCTTCTTTTCCTGCATTGGCTCACTCAGGACATTAAGCTCGTAAGCACTAAATTCTTCAACGTAAGGGCAGTCCTCACCCTTTTCGGGGTTTACAAAGTACTCAATCTCCATCTGTTCAAATTCCCTGCACCGGAAAAGAAAGTCCCTCGGCGAGATTTCATTCCTGAATGCCTTGCCCACCTGCGCTATGCCGAAGGGCAGCTTCATCCTAGCGTTTTCCTGAACAAGCTTGAAGTTAGCAAACATAAGCTGCGCGGTTTCCGGTCTTAGGTAAGAAACTGACTTCTCGTCACTTGAAGGGCCGACTGTTGTGGAGAACATCATGTTGAAGTTCTTCGGCTTGTCGAACTCGCTCTTGCACTTCTCGCACTTTATCTTGTTCTTTTCTATGAGCTCGTGGAGCTTCTGCGGCGAGAGACCCTCTGCGTGTATCTTGAGCTTTTCCTCAACTAGGTGGTCTGCCCTCACGCTGTTGCCGCACTTAGAGCACTTCAGCATGACGTCTGTAAATGACTCAACATGCCCTGAAGCAACCCACACTTTCGGGTTTGTTATTATGCTGCCGTCAATGCCAACTATGTCATCCCTCTGAGTAACGTGGGTTTTCCACCACTCTGCCTTTATGCTGTTCTTGAGCTCGACTCCCAACGGCCCGTAATCAAAGAATCCTGACATCCCGCCGTATACTTCAGAGTTCGGATAAACAAATCCCTTCCTCTTGCAGAATACAGACATATCGTCTATTGTTATTCCCATGCCCCTTTGTCGCCTCTATTTGTTTATAAATTTTTGTCTACCTGGCGAGCCAGGCGGCTTCATCAGCGCTCAATTCAAGCTCTTCTGCTATCTGCTTGGCAGCTCTTTTGTTGCCCTTAAAAATAATTTTCAGGTAAGGAACAGTTTTCTGCACTTCCTTCCTTGCTGAGCTGTGGAGCTTTTCTGCCATCTTCTGCGCTATTGAAAGGCGCTTCCTGTACTTCATGTTGGCTATGTAAAGCTTGAGAAGGCGCCCTGTCCTCTGGTAATTTATTTCGTGGCTGTACCTTTTTTCCTTAGCGGTTGCAACTCCGATTGTTGAAAATGCGTTTACGTAAACAAGGTAGCGCCAGTACTGCCACCTTCTGATGCGACCGTAGAAAAGGTCTGCCATTGAGAGCATGTAATAAGCGCGGGCAAGGTCTTTAGGATTTGTGTACTCCCTCGGAAGGTTCTCGTCCAGCCACAAGAGGCATTCCTTTATGTCCTCACTCACATTATCAAAAGCTCCCCTTGCAATCCCTTCGTCAGTGCTCTTCAGAACTTTTTTTACTGCCTGCACAATACTTTCCTCGCGGTTCCTGCCGTCAAGAGTATCTATATCTCTCTTCGTGAGCTTCCCTCCTGTCGCGAGCATCTGCAAATCAGTTATCGCGCCCCTCAAATCCCCTCCAGAGCGTAGCGCAAGAGTCTTAATTGAAGGGTCATCAGTCTTAATCTTCTCACCTAAGCATACCTTTTTCAGGATTGCCTCTGTCTGCCTGTAGTCAAGAGAGCTGTACTCAACCATCTCGCAGGATTTCCTTACGCTGTTGAACTTTTTGTGCCAGGGATCATTTGCTGTTATGATTAAGGGAAATGATGATTTTGCTATAAGCTTGACAAGCGCGGAAACGCCTCCGCGGTCTTCCCTGCCTGCTATGCCGTCAAGCTCATCAACAAGGATTATCTTGCCGCTGCTGAAAAGGCTCATCTGCTGAGATGCAGCGCCGACCTTTTCATTAAGACCTGCCTCATTCCTGAAATCAGAAGCATTCACTTCCAGAATCTCGTATTGCAGCTCTTTGGCAAGCGCGTGTATGCTGCTTGTCTTGCCGCAGCCAACAGGTCCGTAGACAAGAAGGGCTTTTTTCCTGCTTTTTTTGTAGCCCTCAACGAACTGCCTCACCTTTTTTAAGGCAAGGTCCTGACCAATAACGTCGCCAAGGCTGCTTGGGCAGTACTTTCTTGTCCAAGGCTGAGATTCCATAGCGGAAGTGGTAAGAGTGGAGTTTTATAATGTTTACTGAGCGACACCTTTAAATAACGATTAATGTTCTTTTTGCGCTATGGAGCCAAAGCTTAAGGACAAGCGCTGGAAGAAGGAATTCGAGAAGCCAATATATGATAAGTGGAAGAATGAAGGCGCTTACAAGTTCACGAAGAGCGATAAGCCCACTTACTCCATAGATACGCCTCCCCCTTACGTTAACACTCCTATCCACATAGGGCAGGCAACAACCTACGTTCTCATGGACATGTTTGCCCGCTTCAAACGGATGAAAGGCTACAATGTTCTTTTCCCTCTCGGTCTTGACAGGAACGGCCTGCCCATAGAAATGGCAGCAGAGAAGAAGTTCAAGATAAGCTTATGCGACATGAAAAGAGAGGAATTCCTTGAAAAGTGCAACTTAGTTCTCCAGGAAGCAAGTGCTGCATCAACAGAGTCTTTCCTCCGGCTTGGGATAAGCTTCAACTCTTGGGAGAAAGGCGCAGGAATTGGCGATGTATACCATACTGACAGCCCTGAATACCGAGCTTTGACGCAGGGAACTTTTATTGACCTTTACAATAAGGGATTAATCTACGAGGATGAAAGGATAAACAACTACTGCCCTGGCTGCAGAACTACTATTGCTGATGCGGAGATTGAGTACGCTGAGATACAGTCAGATTTTAATGAGGTTATTTTTACAGTGAAGGATACTGGGGAGAAAATCATCATAGGCACAACAAGGCCCGAACTGATATGCAGCTGCGGGATGGTCATATTCCATCCTGATGATGAACGCTATCAGCATCTTGACGGAAAAACAGCGCTTACTCCAATATATGATAAGGAAGTTCCGATAAAAGCGCACCCTATGGCAAGCATTGAGAAAGGCACAGGGCTTGTAATGATGTGCTCTGCCGGCGATACGAGCGATGTAAGGTTCTTCAGGGACATGAACCTGGAACTGCTTATCTCAATAAACCAGGACGGCACAATGAATGAGAACGCCGGCTTCCTTAAGGGGCTTAAGGTAAAGGAAGCTAGGAAGAAAATGATAGGGGAGCTTAAAGAAAAGAAGCTCCTTGTCAAGCAGACCCAGACAGTGCACCGCACTCCATTATGCGAGCGCAGCAAGGACCAGATAGAATTCATTTCAATGAAAGAGTACTACCTGAAGCAGATAGACTTTAAGGACCAGCTTCTGGAAATAGCTGACGCACTTAACTTTTATGCCTCGTCAAGCAGGCAGATACTAATTGACTGGATAAACTCAATCACTATTGACTGGCCGATATCAAGGAGAAGATATTACGCAACAGAAGTGCCTCTTTGGTATTGCAAGAGCTGCGGCGAAGTCATTGTTCCGCCAAAAGGCAGGTACTACCAGCCTTGGAAGGAAAAGCCCCCGATTCAGAAGTGCAAGTGCGGCTCGACAGAGTTCAGGGGGGATGAACGCGTTCTGGATACTTGGTTTGACAGCTCGAACACCCCGCTTTACATTCTTGGATACGGGCGCGATGAAGAATTTTTCAAAAATGCTTTCCCCTGCACTGTAAGGCCTCAGGGCAAGGAGATAATCAGGACTTGGCTTTACTACACCCTGCTTAAGGCTTTCCTTCTTACAGGAAAGAGAGCTTTCAAGGATGTCTGGGTTAATTACCACATTGTCGATGAAAAAGGCTATAAGATGAGCAAGAGCAAGGGGAATGTCATCGATCCTAAGGAAATACTTGACAGGTTCGGCGCAGAGCCATTCAGGCTTTGGTGCGCTGTGGAGGGAAATCTTGACAGGACAGACTTCAAATGCTCATTCGAGAGGATTGAGGGGGCAGGAAAAACCCTGGTTAAGCTTTGGAATGTTGCCAGATTTGTTTCAATGTTCCCCGAGCCAGAAGGAAAGATTGAGCTGACAGAGCTGGACAAGCTGATACTCAGCGAGATGAGCAATATTGTCAGGTATGCAAAGGCAAGGTATGAAAAGTACGACTTCCACAATCCAGCAATCAGGATAAAGCACTTCATCTGGGAGACTTTCGCTTCCCACTACCTTGAGCTTGTTAAGAACAGGGCTTACAATGAGAACGGAGATTTCTCAAAAGAGGAGCAGAACGGCGCATTGTATGCCCTTCACAAGTGCCTTGACACGCTGCTCATACTGCTCTCTCCGGTAGTTCCTATGATTACGAGCTCAATATACTCCGCGCTTAGGGGCAGGGATGTGCACTCAGAAGGTTTCCCAAAAGAGGAAAAGGAAGAATCCGCAATTTCTATAACTGAGCTAACTGAAACCAACAGCGCGCTGTGGAAAGCAAAAAAGGATGCTTCATTATCCCTAAAGGCAGAAATAAAAAAGGCTGTTCTCCCCGAAGGTCTGAAGCCTGCAGAAGGCGACATAAAGCTTACCCACAACATTAAGTCCTTGGAATACGGAAAAGCGCTTAAGATAGAATTATGATCGCTTCTCGGATTTCTCGAATATTTTCAGCTGAAGGTCTGTTCCGAGTACAATAACCTTAGTCCCTGCGCCTATTTTTTTGTTGAAAGGCACCTGAACCTGAAAACGGTTGTTCTTTTTCTCAACCGCCATCACAATAAGCCCGAATTTCTCAAGTATGTCTATCTTTCTCATATTTGAAAACTCCTTATTTTTTGGGGTCTTTGCTAAAGCAAGCCTGAGGTCTTTGTTTTCGAGCGTCTCAAAAAGGTCAAGGCTGTCCAGGAACTCCTCTTTCATGCGCTCGCTGTCC
>JAFGRH010000005.1 GCA_016935265.1 Candidatus Woesearchaeota archaeon
GAGCTCAGGAAAGACGTAAAGGAGCTCTACCGCACCATTTTCCACGAGCTCACCCACCAGTTCGCAAAAGCAAAGGAATACGTTGCCCGGGCCCTAGAAGCTGCAGCCTTCACTGTCCGGAATTCATACGACCGCCGGATTAGGCAGTACCAGCATTAAATCTCTATCGCTATGTTTATCCTGTCGTAATTAACCATCGGCTTTGTGCGCGGCCTTCCAACAATGTTTTTCTTCACTTCAACCAGCCCTGCTTCCTTTAGCACAGCCACATCCCTGTTGATGCTCTTCAGCGGCCTTTTTGCAATCCGTGCAAGCTCGTAAAGAGATTTCGGCTTTTTCGTCTTTATCATCCTAAGAAGCTTGATGCGCTCCGGAGTCAGGTACTGTTTGAGGAGGCCGAGAGTCTCAAATGCAATGTGTTCCTTCTTCTCAAAGCTGCCTTTCTTCATTTTTTCAAAGTCCTTCTCGAAATCGTCAAAAAAATCTTCCATGTCTTGGACTTTCACCGTGACATTTTTTATTCGTATCATTTCCTGCCTCTCAGTCTTCTTACTTCTTCTTTGAAACTCTTCTCGATTTCATTTATGCTGCTGAATTCAATCTTAACTTCCTCTCTCCCTGAGTGCTTGTGGTGACCC
The DNA here is from genome assembly GCA_016935265.1 of Candidatus Woesearchaeota archaeon. Classification (GTDB taxonomy): domain Archaea; phylum Nanobdellota; class Nanobdellia; order Woesearchaeales; family UBA10216; genus JAFGRH01. Next base: position 639 of record JAFGRH010000005.1, read on the forward strand.
TTTCCCTCGAAATTGTCATAGCCCAGCACGCGCTTGCCGCCCTTTATGTAGGTGAAAGAGTACTTGAATCCCTCGGGATAGTCACAGTCCTCTGCTATTCTCCACACCCTGATAAAGATGGCTTCACCTTCACCAATTTGCAGCTTTGCGTACTTTAAAAGTCTGCTTTTATATGTCTTATCAGGACTCATATTTATTCTTTTTGGTTTCATAAAGTTCTGCGCTGATAAAAGGTTAATAAGCCCTGCGTAGGAAAAAGCTAAGGATTTTTGCCTTTGCAGAAGCTTTTCTGCTTTTTCCGGATCTTATTACCTAAAACTTTATTAACATCTCCTCTAAACACCTTCTTATGATAAAAGCGGTAATATTCGACCTGGACAACACGCTTGTTGACTTCATGCGCATGAAGAAAGCCTCTGTGAGCGCTGCTGTTGACGCCATGCTGGGCGCAGGCGTCAGGCTGAACAAGGAGCAGGCTACTAAAATCCTATACGAGCTTTACGACAAGTACGGAATCGAGTACCAGCAGATATTCCAGAAGTTCCTACAGAAAATCCACAGGAAGATTGACTACAAGATTCTCGCAGCAGGCATTGTGGCTTACAGGAAGGTGCAGGTAAGCTTTCTTGAGCCTTACGCCAATGCCATCCCCACCCTGCTTAAGCTTAAGCAGAAGGGCTACAAGCTCGCAATTGTCTCAGACGCGCCAAGATTGAGGGCTTGGCTCAGATTGGTGGAGATGCGCATACAGGACTTTTTCGACGTCGTTGTTTGTTTTGACGATACTAACCACCTAAAGCCGAGCAGGCTGCCTTTCAGCAAGGCGATAAAGGCGCTTAAAATAAAGCCGCATGAGTGCCTAATGGTTGGCGACTGGCCTGAGCGGGACATAAAGGGCGCAAAAGCCCTCGGCATGACCGCAGTATTCGCAAGGTACGGCTCAGTAAAAGAAGTCAAAGACTCTGGAGCTGATTACGAGATAAACGACATAAGCGAAGTGGTTAAGATAGCTGATGAGGTGAACAAAAAATGCGCAAAGTAGCTGCTCTTTTAATCTTCCTGATAATGGCGGGCACAGCTTGCGCCCTCGGCCTAGAGGATTATCCTGAGCCTTTTGTTTTAGGCAGCAATTTTAATGCAAGAATGGTTGTGGGCGATGACTCGCCTTCCGGCGATGTTCTTGCCGCAACAAGCATTGCAACCAGCCTGCAGGTTCTTTCCCCAAAAGAGAAAATTACAGCCCTGCTTGAGAGCGAAACAATAAACCCTTACGCAGAAAACCTCATCCTCATAGGCGACTGCAGCAACAACGGGCTGATTGCAGAAGTAAAGGGCGATGAAGCCTGCTACTCAAACCTTGGCGCAGGCATAGGAGCCATAGAGCTGACAGAGTTTAATGACGTGGCCGTCCTCATAGTCGGCGGAAGGGACTCAGCAGGCAGGAGAAAGGCAGCAACCGCCCTAACAAAGTATGACTACCTCTCATTCAGGGGCGATTCTGTCTACGTAACAGGAACCATTGAAAGCCCAAGATTAAGCTACGAGCTCGCAGAGCTCCCTGAGGAAGAGGAGGAAGATGAAGTCGAAGTGATAATATCAACCTGCTCACGCGATTCAGACTGCCCCGAACTCCAGTTCTGCAGCACTTTTGGATGTGTTGACATCGAGTGCCCGAATGGCTTCACAGCAGCCAACCACAGCTGCACAAAGGAAGTCAGGGAAGTTGCCGAAATAGTAGAGAAAATAGCAACCCCGCTTGCAGGGAACGAAACAGCCCTTGCTCCCCAGTCTCCCCGCACTTTCTGGGATAATATTGTTAACTGGTTCAAGAGCCTGTTTTCCTGAAATACCTGAGATGAATTTCCTCAGGGCTCACCTTCATAACCTCTATGTAGCCCTTTTCTGTAAGCGTGCTTATTGTCTTCTGGCTCTCCCTGAAGAAAAGGTTGTACCCATAACCGTAATAGCCGTCAGGCGCTCCCCTTATTCCAAGCGTGTAAGTGTTCTCGCTCGGCATCCCGCCGTAGACAAAAGCGCTTCTCGCCCCCTCAAACTCAACCTGCTCGCCAACCTTTAAAACGACGACTTCCTCAGGCTTTGGCTTGTGTATCTTCCTGCTGCCCATCATCCCTCTTTTATCAGGCTGTAGTACCTTGAGTCAACCGCTTTCTTACCAACACCGAGCTTTGCTGCCAGTTCCATAACCTTCTTCCTTTCCTCTGTCCTGTTCGTTTTAATCTCCAAGAAGTTGCCAACCCCCTCTATGTTTGCAAGCTCTACCGTAATCCCGTTGGACGTGTAAACCTCAGACTTCTTCCTGAGCATGCAGAACAGCTTAAAGCCGAGGTACTCAAGAAAGCTAACAAACTCGTCAGCGTTGTCAACCTTAAACTCGTACTCTGTGTTTTCCTGAACTTCGTTCTTGTGAGAGAGCACCTTTAAAGTGACTATCTTATCCCTCTGAAGCTTCCTGAGCCTCAGCTCTGAAAGCTCTTTTTTCCCTGACCTGAAGAAAAAGTCAGCAACCTCCTTTTTTCCCTGAAACTTCGCGAAGCCCTTCACCTTCTCCTTAACGGCAAAAAGGTCATCAACTTTCGCCTTCAGCTTCAGCTCGTTCCTGACGGCCATAAGTCTTAATTCCCTTCATTGTTTAAATACTTTTGCTCAATCGTAAAGCCTCAGCCTCTGCTTATACCTGTCCGTAGAATAATTTCCATTGCTCGTGTCAAAAGCAAGCGGGTCTCCTAACTCTATCGTGTACTCATTGAATTCTGTCGCATAGCTGTACTGCTGTTGCTCTTCCTCCCCGCCCATCACAAGGGCAAGCAGCGAGCCTGCTGCAAGCAAAACCAGCACGCACAGCGCCAAAAATATGCTCCAAAGCCTGTCTTTCATAGAAACAGCTAATCTCTCTCGTCTAATAAAGCTTTTGGGAAGCTGCGCGCCGCCTCCCGCAAGCTTTAGTCATCCTTGATGATGGCATAACCCACACCAACACCAACGAGGCCGAGAACGCCCTCAACAATGCAGCACCCCAAATCAAAGCCGTCCTTGCCCTCTATGCCGTTCATCTCATTTCCAATCTCTTCAAGCACAGGGCGGTAGACAGCCTCATTTGTTGATTTGCCCATCTCAGGCCTGACGCTGCTTACTTTCTCCTCAAGCTCTGAGATTTCCTTGTTGCTGTTGTTGTTTGCCTTTCCTGCATCCTGCAGCACGTCAGCAGCGTAGCCCAGAGCATCGTCAGGGTAGACAACCCTGTATACCTCCTTGTTGTAAACAAATAGGTCCTCCTCCCCTGTGTGCCTGTATTCCTGCACGTACGCTCCTGCATTGTGCAGCTCTTCTTCCATGTGGACATCCGGAGTGCTTGCATAGGAGTATCCTGCATAGGCTGACACTCCCAATGCCAAAACCCCGACGCCCATTAACAAACCTCCTCCTGCCATTATCACCACCTCCGGACCTTTCAGTCCAGAGATGGATAACCGAATTCAAAATAAGAAATATCCTGCAAAAACTTGCTTCTTTCCCGAAAAAAATATTCGCTTTTCCCCAAAACGCTAATTTTTCATTAATTTTTTTAGGTAAACCCTGCTTTGAAAAAATATATAAAACAACGCTCTTCGCCTTTCTCTATGGGACTTTTCAGCTTTCTGAAAGGCTTCTCATCGAAGAAGCAGGCAGAAGTAAAGGAGATAAAGCTTGACGAGCTTCCGCAGTGGGCAGACTCGCTGCTGAAGGAGGCTTCTTCCAAAGCAGAGTCGCAGCTTTCTGAAATAAAGGCAGCAATAGAAGAGCAGAAATCGCTTATGCAGGAAAACATCAAAAACCTTGAAACCGCAAAGCTGCAGAACCCGAAGATTCCTGACAGGCTCCTGCAGATAGCAGAGGGCAACCGCAAGTCTTACGCACAGAAGGCACGCTTCTTCCTCTCAAAAGTTGATTTTCCCGACAGCCTTCCTGCACTTAAGGATTTTTTCCCTGCATTCAGCGAAGAGCTCGACCATTTCGGCAAGAGCACTGTGAAAAGCTACCACGTCCTGCAGGAATTCTTCGCGCAGGAGGCAAAGCTTATTGCCCTTAACATCAAGGAAATAAACATCCTCGTGGAAAAGGCAAAGTCAGCAGCTTCCTCTCCTGAAATGCAAAGGCTTCAGGAGCTAAAGGCATTCGCCGATAGCTCATTGTCAAAGATAAAGATAAAGGACAGCCTTACTAGGCAAAAAGCCCTTGCAGAAAGCGAGCTACAAAACCTTGCAAAAAGCATCTCGGAAAAGGAAAAGCTTGTCAGGGAGCTTGAGGAGGGCGAGGAAAACAGGAAGCTTAAGGAGCTTCTCAAAAGAAAGGGAATCATTGAGCACGAGATAAAGGCGCTCGAAGCAGACCAGTTCCACCACTTCTCTGTCATCAATGCAGCGATGAAGAAGTACGAGCGCATTGCTTTGGACCATGCACCTGTAAGCAAGTACCTTGAAGACCCGCTCAATGCGCTTCTCTGCGACAAAGAGATGAAAATCCTTAAGATAGTCTCAGGCATAAGGGAGTCAATAGGCAACGGCTCAATCGACCTCAGGGACAAGAAAAAGGAAAAAATCCTGCACGGCCTTGATATCTTCGAAAAGGCAAGCCTCGAAGCATTTGTCTCGAAAAGCGGCGAGCTTCAGGAAAAGCTCTCATCTTTAGAGTCAGAAATATCCTCCGCAGAGATTCTTCAGAAAATCCGCTCCGCAAAGGAAGGGCTGAGCCAGCTGCAGTTCAGGCACGAGAA
>JAFGRH010000028.1 GCA_016935265.1 Candidatus Woesearchaeota archaeon
AAATATTAAAGGGGGTTCAAAATGAAACGAAAGGTAATCCAGATTGCAGGCTCAACGCAGCTTGTCTCCCTTCCGAGAAGCTGGAGCAAGAGGCACAGCATCCAAAAGGGCGAGGAGCTGGACGTCCAGGAGGACGGCAACCGCGTAATCATATCCAATTCTGCAAGGCCTCAGGTGGAGAAGGCTGAATTTAACGCAGATGAATTCTCTAACATGGTTGTCAGGGCAATAGGCGCTTTTTACAGGAGAGGGGTTGACGAGCTTAAAATAAACTTTACAAACCCAAAGGTCCTTGACCAGATTAGCTACGAGCTCAGCAAGGAAACTAGCGGCTTTGAGGTGCTCGAGCAGGGGAAAAACTATTGCGTTGTAAAGTACGTTGGCGGCTCAATAGAGGAATTTGACCTGATACTAAGAAGAACATTCCTCCTGCTCAATACCATGGCAGAAGAGACTGCTGAAGCAATAAAGAACGGGGAATTTGACAGAATTAACAACATTGCCTCGCTTGAAGAGGCGAATAACCGCTTCACTTCAATCTGCAGGAGATACCTGAACAAGGGCGGCTCAACAAATTACTCGAAAATCGGTCCTTTATACCACATAATTCAGGAGCTGGAGAACATTGCAGATGAGTACAAGTACATTTGCCAGCATTTTGCCCACCTTAAAAACAAGAAAGTTAAGCTTGACAAGCAGGCAGTTGACACATTTATGCTTGCCAACAGCACAATAAGGAAGTTTTACGAGCTTTTCTACAAGTTTGACAAGCAAAAAATACTTGAGCTAAGGGAAATAAGGACAAAGGTCGTGGAAAGGGGGCACGATGTCTACAAGAAGAATCTGTGCTATGCCGACTACTGGCTCGCTCACCACTCCCTGATAATTTCGAACTTGGTTTTCGGCCTTACAGGAGCTTATATGATTCTTTTCCTTGAAGAAAAAGGGAGTCAGTAGCCGTCCCAGAGCGGCTTTATCAGCTCATGGTGCAGCTTTCTTCGCTCAGCTACCTTTTCGGTTACCCCTGTCAGCACCTTTAAGTCACTCTTTTCCTCGGCTGTCGGAGGGCTTATTTCTCCAACTTCCCTAATGCTCTCATCGGTCCATTTAACGTTATTCCTGAGGTAATGCCAGAAATTTTCTGTATTCTGCTCAAGTTCCATGCCGATTTTTTCCTGGTCAAAATATTCCCTGTGCTCAGGGCTCATCCTTATGTATATCCTTGGCAGGTGTATTGTAAGAATCTCGAGAGCAGAGCTGCTGTCCCTGTACCTGTTTAACAATGGCCGGTTTATGCCGAATTTTGAAAAATAATCACCAAATTCTTCCATTTCGTGATAGTCAACTAAGCCGGTAAGTATGCCTTCTATACTTGCCATGAATCTCCTCGCATCAGAGTCGCTTATTCCCCTGTTGAGCTCCCTGAACATCTTTTCGTAAAGAAGCCCGAGTACCAAGTACTTTTCTGCCTCTTCACTCTCCAGCTTTATCAGCGGGCTTTCTTCTATATGAGAGAAATCATGGTATAGCGGAACTTTTCTTGTTGCTTTCCTGAAGTCGTAGTCCCTCCACATTTCCCTGAGCCGGTCTGTATTAACAGATTCCCCTTCATCCTTGGTGGCTTCACCTATAATCTGCTCAAGTGAAGGGACCTGCCCGTTTAGCGCGTAGCCAAGATTTTCCCATCTAAGGTCCCTTCTTATTCTGATATCTTCGTCATTAATGGCAATTGCTTTATTCAGGTATTCGTTAGCTCTTACAAGCGCATTTTCCTTTTTTTCGGTTAATGTAATTCCAAAGAAAGGCAATATTGTCCTTAATGCCCGCATTTCTTTTGCGGTATGATACTTAATTGGTATTAAGTGCTCAACATTCTTGTAGGGGTTTGCCCTGAAGTACCCGAACCTCTCCATAAGCAGGCTTACTGTTTCCCTGCAAAAATCCCCGTATTTTCCGGTTTTTAAATCTCCGCAGCTCAGATCCCCCGACCTGTTAATGAGGTCTGCAATGCTTGACCCCTCATAGACAAGAATCTCTGCAGCGTGGTCTCCAACTTTCGGAATTATCTTCTTTACTTCAGGAATGTTCAGCCTGCCTCTTGAAAACAGCAGTCTGGCAGCGTAACTATCTGCTTTTTCAGCAGATTTTCTGTTTGCCCTCCACTTATCAGAATAGAAAAGCTGGCTTTCCTTTGAAGCTCTAGCTTCTTCCAGATTTTTTGCCCTCTTGTAGCCGAGTATTACTTTTGAGCCGCTTAGCAGCTCACGTTCGGGAACCACGAAAGGGCCTTCAACAGCCTGCAGTTCGCCGAAGAAAACAGTTCCGCCGCGCGAACTTATCCCTGTCACGTCCTCAAACAACAGAGCCAGTTCTTCTAGCCTATCATCATCTTCTTCCTCTAGCAGCTGGGTAATAATGGACTTTGGGACGTCCATCAGGCTGTAGAAGCGCTTTTCTTTCTGCCTCTGCGTTATTGGTGCTGCGATGTTTTTCCCTTCATTTTCAATTACCATTTTAACCAGTTCTTTTGCTCTAAAATCCAGCTAAAAAAGAGTCGTCGCTTCTCCATAGTTTCAGCTATCTGTGAGAATCAATCAGGGTGTTCCTTTTTGGTTTATAAATATATTCCTTTTTCTCGCCTAAAGCTTTAAATAATACTGCCCTATTTTCTTTGCTGGGCGCTTTGTAATGGCTCGCAAAATAAGCCCTGAGGAAAGGAAGGAGAAAGCTGCTGAAAAGGAAGAGGAATTCGCTGAGGCAACTGCTATAATGAGCAGAATGCAGGGCCAGCCCCGCGACAAGATTGAGGAAGAGCTAAAAGCGAATGACGTTCCCCAGAAGGTGATAAACCGGCTTCTCGGAAGGGCAGACCCTTCTGATGAGGATGATAAGAAACAAGGGCTGAAAGAAGCTATTGCAGATTACTATCCAAAATTCATGCGCCTCATAAAGACGCACAAGAAAGTTGCCGTTATCTCTGCAGTAGTTTCCCTTGCTTTGCTTCTCCTTTTCCTCCGCGAGGTTGCCAACTTCATGCTTGTAGTAGTGCTGCTGCTCCTCGCTTCGTTCTCAACTTATTACAAGCGCAGGCTCGGCGTGCCCCTGGGCGGCTTTGAGCTCGTAACTTTTGGGACAGTCATTACAGGAATGCTTTACGGCCCTGTGGTAGGCGGGCTTTTCGGCTTTATCGGGCTGACTGCCTCTTCTGTTTTGTCTGCTGACATAAGCGCCTTCACAGCATTTTCCGTGCTTCTGAT
>JAFGRH010000006.1 GCA_016935265.1 Candidatus Woesearchaeota archaeon
GGCAGGCCGAGCATTTGGGCAGATAACAGGATACTTATTTCAGGAGGCCTTGGGGGAAATAACGAGCTGCTTAGGAGTCTTCTCAAGGGAAACATAACAGAAATTCTGGCTGAAGCTGATTACGAGACAGTTGAGCCGAAAGACGCGCAGCTTTCAGGTAACTCTGTGGAGTTTGAGAACGCGGTCAGGTTAGGCAACTGGACTTTTGAATGGAACGGCGCGGGCGTTCCTGAAAAAACTGGTTCTTCCATAGGTCCGGTGGACGGCTCAGGAAATGGCGGGGTTGACCTCACCCTAACGAAAATACTTTCCCTCGCCGCAGTTGACGCAGTAAACCCCTGCGCATTAGCGGTGCTTGCTCTGATGCTTGTGGCAATAATGACTTACAATCCTGAGAACAAGAAGAACATCCTGCTTGCAGGCCTAGCGTTCATAGCATCAGTTTACCTTCTTTACCTTTTCTACGGACTTGTGCTTGTCAAGTTCTTCCAGGTGGTACAGGCCCTGACATCGGTAAGGCTTATACTTTACACTGCTCTCGGGGCAGTGGCAATACTCCTTGGACTGCTTAACATGAAGGACTTCATCCGCTATAAGCCGGGCAGCCTTGGAACAGAGATGCCTTTGTTCCTGCGCCCAAAAGTCAAAAAGATAATCTCAGGAATAACCTCGCCAAAAGGCGCTTTTGTAATAGGCGCTTTTGTAACCATTTTCCTGCTGCCTTGCACGATAGGGCCTTACATAATTGCCTCGGGCACACTGTCAGCGCTTAACCTGCTAAAGGCTCTTCCATGGCTTCTTGTCTACAACTTGGTATTTGTAATTCCAATGGTTGTAATAACCGTTCTTGTCTATTTCGGCATCGCGAAAGTCAGCGACGTTTCGGGCTGGCAGCAAAAGAACATAAGAAAGCTTCACTTTGCCGCAGGCCTTATAATGCTGCTGCTTGGAATTGCAATGGTTTTGGGCTGGGTATGATGGACAGGGGCGTGATTAAAAAAATACTCGAATTCCAGAAGAGCGAGATAACAGAGCACTACATATACGACAGGCTTGCTGATTCTGTAAAAAATCCCAAGAACAAGGCAGTGCTGAAGAAGATATCTGCAGATGAGAAAAGGCACTACCATTTCTGGAAGCAGTACACAAAAAGAGATGTGGAACCTGACCGCTTCAAGGTATCAAAGTACATCTTCCTTTCAAAAATATTCGGCATAACGTTCGGAATAAAGCTGATGGAAAACGGCGAAGAGGGAGCGCAGGAAGCTTACACCAAAATTTCAAAGTTCGTTCCTGCTGCAAAAAATATTATTAAGGATGAGGATGAGCACGAAAGGAAGCTTATATCCCTTCTCGATGAGGAGCGCCTGAAATACGTCGGTTCCATGGTCCTCGGCTTAAACGATGCCCTCGTTGAGCTTACAGGCGCGCTTGCAGGCTTTACATTGGCCCTGAAGAACACTCCGCTGATTGCGATGGTAGGGGCGGTAACGGGAATAGCTGCCGCGCTCTCAATGGCAGCTTCGGAGTATTTGTCCACAAAAACAGAGGAGCAGTCCAAAAGCCCCCTTAAGGCAGCGATTTACACAGGAACAGCATACATCTTTGCAGTTGTGCTGCTCATAATCCCCTATCTTATATTCAGCAATGTCTACGCAGCTTTGTCAGTTGCGGTAATAAATGCCATAATCATAATATTCCTCTTTACTTTCTACATATCTGTTGCAAAGGACATACCATTCAAAAAGCGCTTCCTTGAGATGGCAGGAATAAGCCTTGGAGTTGCAGCCGTCAGCTTCTGCATAGGGTTCGTAATAAGAATTCTCTTCGGCGTAGAAGTTTGATTACTCGTACCTTAGCGCTTCAACTGGATTCTGCTTAGCAGCTCTCCACGCAGGAATCATTCCTGATATCACCCCAACGCTGAAGGCAACGAAAAGCGCTATTGCTATTACAGGGAAGTCAACCCTAACAGTAAGAAGCCCAAATCCTGCTGCTTCAGCTATTGCACCTGTTGAAAGCGCCATGCCAGATCCTATAGCAGCACCCATTATTCCGCCTGCAAGCCCCATAAGCCCTGCTTCTATTATGAAAATGCTGAATATGTGGGAGTTTTTCGCGCCAATTGCTTTCATAGCGCCAATTTGCCTCGTCCTCTCAAGCACAGAGGTGAACATAGAGTTCATAATGCCTATCGCTCCAACAAGCAGGGATATCGCGGCTATCCCGCCGAGGACTATGTTGATTACGCTGAGAATCTCGTTTATCTGGTCAAGTATCTGCTGCGGCGTAAAAACGTCGTAAGCTTCCTCATCATAGCTTTTTGAAAGCTTCTGGTCTATCTCCTCTGCAGCCTCGTTGATGTCCACTCCCGGCAAAAGCCTTACTACAAGCGCGTTTACTGTGTCCTGCTGGTCAAAAATCTCCCTTGCCTCTTTTAGCGGGATGTAAATCCTGTTGTCAAGCTCAATTCCGGTCTCTTCGAATATGCCGATTACCCTGAACTTCTTATCCTCTATTGTAATGGAGTTCTTCAGCCTTATTTCCTCGTCAAAAAGGTCTTTGGCAACATTGTAGCCTATTAATGCAACAGCGCTGTCCCCAGAGCTGAAAAACCTTCCCCCTTCCAGGCTGACGTCAATATCAACAAATCCCTTCTCCCCGAGCGAGGTGTCATACCCTATAACCCCTGCGAGGGTTTTTTCATTTCCGAACTCAACTGTGCCGTAGTCGCTGACCACAGAGTCAACGTACTCAACTCCTTTTACGCTTTTTACTCTGTCAATGTAATCGTTCGAAAGCGTAAACC
>JAFGRH010000029.1 GCA_016935265.1 Candidatus Woesearchaeota archaeon
ACGTCTTCCAGATAGTGAAGGAGATTGAATTCTGGCTTATCCCCATAATAATAATTTTCCTGCTCCTGAGCCTGCTTCTCAAGATGCTGAAGACAAAAGTGCTAATGCACAGCGGAATATCAATGAGAAACCTTGCAAAAGCAACCATGATGAGCTGGGCTGCTGGGCTCTTCATACCAGGAAGGCTGGGCGAGTTCAGCCTTGCCTATTTCCTGAAAAAGGCAGGCGTGCCGCTAGGCGAGGCAAGTGCCATTACGCTTGTTGACAAGGCGGTAACGTTCATCATGATAGCATTAGCAGGCTCTTTCGCTTTGGTGCTTTACTTTGATTTGGGAACTGCGGTGGCGCTTACTGCGATTGTCATAGCAGCTATAGTCGGGGCTGTTTTGGTTGCGGCGCTGCCGCAGGCAAGGAGCTTTATCAAAAGAAAGCTCCCTGAAAGATACAAGGATGCGTTCTCAGGATTCTCATCAACCCTTTTCTCCTACGCAGGGAAGATGAGGGTAAAGCTGGCGGCAAACATACTGCTGACAGCAGTTTACATAGCAGCTCTGAGCATGATGTTCTACTTCTCATTCTGGGCATTCGGGCAGGACGTTAGCCTTTTCAGCGTGATAACGATAAGCTCAGCGGCAATAATAATATCAATAGTCCCTGTAACAGTAGGCGGGACAGGGGTCATGGAGGGCTCTGCTGTCTTCCTTTTCAGCCTTGCGGGAGTGCAAAACGACTTAACTCTTGCGGTTTACCTTCTAGTTGCAGCGATAAGCTATACTATAGGCACGCTGACACTTCTTGCCAGCCTGATGAGAATAATAACGATTAACCGGTGAGGTTGTACACCCATATCGAATGCCCTATCCTGGCAGAAGGCTCCTCTGGGAAAAGCCAGCTGTAGCAGGTCTCATTGAGAAGGTAAACCCCGTGGAGGTTTGTCAGGCTTACTGCAACGTACCCGCTTCTTTCAGAGCAGTTGCTTGAATAGGAAAAGCTTCCTGACTCAAAAGGGGCGTAGTCAGGAACCCAAGGCTGCCAGACAGGCGAGGGCAGGTAATCGTATTCTATGCCGTAATATGAGGGGTCTGCTGAGCCGAAATAGCTGAGGCTTACCTTTTCTATATTATTTGAGTGAAGGTAGTCTGCAAGGGAGTTGATGTCCTGCCCCCAGTCAAGATTGCCTCCAACAAGGTACTTGTGGCCGTTATCAGGGCCAACAAACTCATTGAAATATGAAAGGAAGTGAGGGTAAATAAGCACTGTTGACAAGGCATACCAGACAACTAAAACTATCATCAGGGCAGAGAGTGCCTTCCGTGCCGTTTCCTTAAGGCGCACCTTAACAATCTTGCTGACAAAGACGAAAAGAAAGGGGAAAATAAAGAGCAGGTGCCTTATGTCTGAGTTTACTGTGTTGGGCAGGAAAAGCAGCAGATAAATTAAGGGCGGGATTATCAGGAAAGACTCTGAAAGCCAGTCAGACTTCACCTTCCTGAAAAAGAAAATCACTATTAACAGAAGGAGCATCAGCGGAATCTGCACCTTAATCAGCATCTCCACAGGGAAATAGTACCACTTTCCGCCGGAGTATGTCTCGCCAAACAGGTAAGATTTCTTAACAGAATGGCTTGAGACAAAGCCGTGAACAAAAAACCCGCCCAAATAGGTCGGGAATGGAACAGGAACGCCAATCATCTTCGTGGCAAAGCCCTCCACAGGCGTCCCTGAAACAACTTCCAGGCCGCGTTCGGTGTAGCTCTGGGGAACGCCGTCCTCCAATGGGGCGAACTGGAAGCCGTAAGCTGAGAAGATTATGACAAAGGTTACTGCGCCAAAAATAAGCGCTATTATGAAAAATGATTTGAGATAGCAAGGAAAGCTCTCCTTATTGAAAAGCCTGAGTTTTTTCCACGATGCTTCCGGGCGGACTTTTTTGAGCAAAAGGGCTGCAAACAGGCAGACAAAGATGGGAATGAGGAATAAGGCGTTCAGCTTTGTGTTCAGTGATAGGGCGAAAAAGACTGATGAAAGGAAGAGCCACCTGAGCTTCCTTTTCTTCACAAAACTCCAGAAAAAGAATATGCTTATGAAGCCGAAAGCTGCAAGGAGGAGGTCAGCGCACACTATGAAAGAGTATGCCAGCACTGTTGCGGAAAAGGAGTAAAGGAAGAATGCAAGCAGCGCTGCCCTTTTGCCGTAAAGCTCCCTCGCCCAGAAGAAAACAAAAATCCCGAGCAAAATGAAAACAATGATAAATGGAATCCTGCTCAGAAAAACCGCCTTTTCCACGTCAATTTCCTGCCCGAAAAGGAAATAATGCCCGAACTTCACGTAGCTTATGTCAACATAGCTCCCTGCATCAGGGGGGAGCGGAGGGTTATTGAAAATGAGCGGAGCTCCTGCAAGAATCATTGTGTTAAGGGGCAGCCCGGTAACCATGCGCGGGTCGCCGGTCTTAAGGTAGTAGTAGCCGCCGGCTATGTACGTAGGCTCATCCCATGTAGGAGCAGTTTTAACGGCTGCTGAAGCAGATATGAAAACAGCTGAAAAGAGAATGAGCGCGAAGCATACAAAAAGTGAATTAACCCGACGCCATTCCATGACGCGGGTTATCCTGAAGGAGTATAAAAAATTTTCCAAGTAGAAAACTTTAAAAAAGCGGCTGAAAATGGAATGAGAGGAGGTTAGAGAATGGCAAAAACAATTTCAGAAATCGAGGTCAAGCCGGGTGTCAGCTACAAGTTTGACGAGTTTACGCAGTCCCCCACAGTAATCCCATTCAAATACAGGGATCTGGTGAGGGAAGAGGCTGTAAAGCTCGCGAAGGAAATTTCGAAGGAGGGGCTTCAGGGATGCGGCAAGGAAGAAAGCTCAGGAGCAGTAAAGGTCCTCAAAAAGTTCTTTGAAATAAAAGAAGAAGAGCTGTAACCTTATTCTCTTTTTACTCCGACTTCCTTGAGCGCGCTCAGGTGGTCATAGCCCCAGGGGGCAACGCGCCACTCATCGCAGAGATGGCAGTAAGGAATCTTTTCCCACTCACCCTTAAGGTGCAGCTCCCTGAACTTCTTGTAAAGCTTACTGTTCCATACTTCAGATATGGTCTTTTCTTTTATGTTGCCGACAACGCTCTGGTCCAGCCAGTCATCAACGCAGAACTCCATGTAGCCTTCAGGCGTGAGGCTGAGCCTGCGCCAAATCTGCTGGCAGGGCCACCTCTTCGGAAAGTTTGAAAGGTCCTCCTTTTCAGGATTGACAAGGCCCATCTGCGAGACATAGGGCCTTATGATAACCTTGTCGACTATCTTGCTCCAGTGCTCTGTGAACTTCTTTACCTCGTGCTTTGACTCAGGCTGGTCAATGAAGCTTACCATTATCTTTGTCTTTCCCTTCAGCTCGTCCCTTATCCTGACAAGTTCCTTAAGGTGGAACATCACTTTGTCATAGTCAGAGCCAACTCTGATTTTCTCATAAGTTTCCTTGCTGTAGCCGTCAAGGCTTACCTCAATGCTCTCAACTCCCCACTCCACAAGCTTCCTTGACTTTTCAGGGGTCATCAGTGTGCCGTTATTGATTATCGTGAGAGGGGTAACGCCCTTTTCCTTTGCGTACTTCATCATGTCCATAAAGTCAGGATGAAGGAAAGCCTCGCCGTCTGAGCTTATTCTCATGACAGTTCCGGGATGCGCTGCTATTTCATCAGCAGCCTTTTTGAAAATTTCCCAGGACATGAACTGCGGCTTGTAGCCGGGAGTTTTTACAAGCTTTCTCAGGTAGCAGTGAATGCACCTAAGATTGCAGGTATTAACCATGCCCATGATAACTATAGAAGGAAAATTCTTTTCCTCGCCTTTTATGAAGTCCCACTCTCCCATAACCGGGATTCCTGCTGCGCACTATAAAAATATTTCGGAACGATAAGCTCTAACAAATAATTTATATAAGCGCAGAGACTGGCACGCATGTGAGTCATAATGGGGGTATCGGTTGTTTTGCCTGCATACAACGAGGAAGAAAACATAAAGAGAGCTGTAAAAACAATAGAGTCCAAGCTGAAAAAGCTCAGCGAAAAATACGAGATAATCGTGGTTGACGACGGAAGCAGGGACAATACAGGAAAGATACTGGACGGCATTGCAAGCAGGACAGTAAAAGTGATTCACCAAAAGAACAAAGGAGTGGGAAGAGCGCTAATGGCAGGTTTCAGGCAGGCTAAGATGAGCTTCATAACGCATAACTCAGCAGACCTTCCCTTTGACGAGTCTGAGCTCAAAGAAATCTTTCCGATGTTCAAAAAAGGCGCTGACGTTGTTGTGGTCGTAAGGAAAGACAGATCGGCAAACTCGCCTTACAGAGCCCTTACTTCATGGGGAAACAACCTGATAATAAGGACCCTGTTCGGAGTGAGGATAAAAGACCTCAACTTTGTCCAGGTCTACAGGAAAGAAGTGATTGACAGCATCAGGGTTGAGGCAAGGGACCTGTTTATCCCGCCTGAGCTGGTAATAAAGACGATGCACAAAGGATATAAGGTAGGGCAGTACAGGGCAAATTTCTATCCAAGGGAGAAGGGAAAGGCAAAGTACGGCAAGCCAAGGCAAATAATCGCAACTTTTAAAGACCAGCTGTATTTCTGGTGGAAATGGAAGCTGCTTAACAGGTGGGGATAAAAAAATGATAAGGACTGCAGTGATAGGGTGCGGATACTGGGGACCCAACCTTGCAAGGCATGCCGACCAGGCAGAAAACTCCCAGCTAAAATGGTGCATAGACCTAGATGAAGCAAGGCTAAAAGAGATGAAGGCGAAGTACAGAAATGCTCAGGTCTCGAATGATTACAGGGAGGCGCTGAAAGATAAGGATGTGAATGCCTTTGTAATAGCGACGCCAGCTTCAACGCACTACAAGGTGGCGAAAGAGGCCCTGGAAAACGGCAAGCACGTCCTCGTGGAAAAGCCAATGGCATACAGCTCCAAAGAATGTGATGAACTGATAAAGACCGCCAAAAAAAGCGGAAGCACGCTTATGGTAGGGCACACCTTTGAGTACAACGTTGCTGTTGAGCAGCTCAGGAAGTACATGGAGGAGAACATGCTCGGCGAGCCTTACTATGCATACAGCACAAGGGTAAATCTCGGCAGGATAAGGTGGGATGTTAACGCAATGTGGAACCTTGCGCCGCATGACATATCTATACTAAGATTTCTCCTAGGAAAGAACCCTTTAAAGGTAAGGGCAATAGGGCAGGCAT
Source organism: Candidatus Woesearchaeota archaeon (assembly GCA_016935265.1). Taxonomy (GTDB): domain Archaea; phylum Nanobdellota; class Nanobdellia; order Woesearchaeales; family UBA10216; genus JAFGRH01. The sequence continues at coordinate 5,246 of JAFGRH010000029.1, forward strand.
ACGTCCAGGAAGGCATAGAAGACGTTGCTTTTCTGACAATGGAGTTCCCAAAGGAAGTCATGTGCCAGGTGCACGTCAGCTGGCTTGACCCCGGAAAGATAAGAAAGATGACCCTTGTCGGAGAGAAAAAAATGGCTGTTTTTGATGACCTTGACAACGAGGCACCGCTCAAAATATATGACAAAGGAGTAACAAAGGTTTCAGGAGAAAAAGTCTACGGCCAGTACCAGCTAAAGCTGCGCGCAGGCGACATACTGATACCAAACCTTAAGAGGACAGAGCCGCTGAAGAACGAGTACGACCACTTCGTAAAATGCATAGAAACAGGAAGTGAGCCGAGGAGCGGCGGCAAAAGCGGGCTTGAGGTAGTGAAGGTGCTTGAGGCAGCCCAGAAGAGCATCAAGAAAGACGGCTCAATAGAAAAGCTCCAATGGGACTAATAAACGCAGAGCGGGTAAGCGAAGATAATTCTTACAAAGATTTTCTAGAGAAAACTCCTGAGAGCCTTGCCCAGCAGACAGCAGAGTGGAAAGAAGTTCTAAAGGAGGTAATAAATGACGAGGCGTGCTACTTAATTGCGACTGAAGACGGCAGGGCAGTAGGGGCGATGCCATCATTCATCTACAGCGGAAAATACGGGAAGATAATAACATCAATACCATTTGCAGGACCCTACGGCGGGGCTGTGGGAGAGGAAAGAGCGCAAAAAGTGCTCATAGAGGAAATGATAAGGATAGGAAAGGAAGAAAAGTGCGTTCTTGCAACGATAATAACCCCTGCGTTCTATACAGACAGCGAAGTGTACATTGAAGCAATGACGCCTGATTTCAAAATTGAAAACATTTACCAGTACATAGACCTGCAAAAGGGAAGCGAATACAACAGGAGCGTGAAAAGAAACCTTGCAAAAGCAAAGGAAGCAGGAGTTGAGGTTTGTGAAGGGAGGGGGAGTGAGATAGGTGAGTGGCACGCACTGCACACTAAGAGGATGCTTTCGCTCGGCAAGGAGCCCCTGCCTGTAGAGGCTTTCAAAGGGATAAAGAAGCATATGAAAGAGAAGCACGCTTTCCTTATTGCAAAGGCAGGCGGAAAAATTGTCGGCGGGGGATGGTTCATATTCCACCAGAAAGTCATGGACGCTTACATGCTCAGCACAGACCCTGAGGAAATGGGAACTTCAGCAACATATGCCATAGCGCACGAGGGAATAGAACTGGCAAAATCAAAAGGAATAAGGTACTTCAACTGGCAGGCATCAGCAGGCAATAAGGGAGTTGAGGCTTTCAAAGCACAGTGGGGAAGTTCTTTAGGAAAGCACCTGATACTGACAAAAATTCTCGGCGATGTAAAGCCAATACTTGAGGCAGGGCTGGAGAATGTGAAGAAGGAATACAAATGGCACTACGTAATTCCCTATTCTGCTTTTCCTAATCGTACTTAATTAGCGAAAGCAGGTCATACCCGCCAAGCTTTTCCCTGCCGTTAAGGAAGGAAAGCTCTATCAGAAAAGCAATTCCTGAAACTTTGCCGCCGAGCTTTTCAACAAGGCGGGCAGCAGCCTCAGCAGTCCCTCCTGTGGCAAGCAGGTCGTCAACGATAAGCACTTTATCTCCTTTCTTTATTGCGTCCTCATGTATTTCGAAAGCGTCAGTGCTGTATTCTGTCCTGAATTCCTGCGTTATCTTCTTGAAAGGAAGCTTTCCCGGCTTTCTCATCGGGACAAAAGCGGCACCCAGCTCGTACGCTACCACAGAGCCGAATATGAAGCCTCGGCTCTCGGCAGAAGCAACGACTGTTATTCCCTTATCTTTGAAACGGGCGAGGAATTCCTGTATGGCGAACTTAAAGGCAGCAGAGTCTGCAAGCAGAGGCGTTATGTCCTTGAACATTATTCCTTTCTTTGGGAAATCCTGAATTGTCCTTATCTTATCCTTTAGGTCCATGATATCACCCTATTTTTTGGATGGAGCTTACCAGAAGCTTTTTTACGCGGTCAGCGTTCTGCCCGAAAACCTTCTCAATCTCAGCCCAGGAGACGGGCTCGACATCATCCCTGAAGCTGTCGTAGTCAGTGCTCATCGCAACAGCAGCATAGGGTATTCCGGCTTCGTTTGCGAGTATGCATTCAGAAGCGATTGACATGTTTATAACATCAGCGCCCCATATTCTGAACATATTTGATTCTGCCTTTGTTGAGAAGCGCGGGCCTTCTATTGTTATGACAGTGCCTTTTTCGTGAACTTTATAGCCAAGCTCCTTTGAGGTTTCAATAAGAAACTTCCTTAATTCCTCATTAAAGGGCTTGGGCATTGCGGTGTGCTTTGCCCCCAATTTGAAGTCGGAAAAGAATGTCGGGTGGTCCCTGTACCTTGTGAAGTCGATGAACTGGTCAAGTATGACAAAATCTCCCCGCCCAATTTTTTCCTGCAGGCTGCCGCAGGCGCTTGTGGCAATTATATGTGTTACACCCTGCTCTTTTAAAGCGTGGATGTTTGCCTTGTAATTCACCTTTGTTGGCGAAATGCTATGGCTGCGGCCGTGCCTTGCGAGAATAACAACTTCAACTCCTGAAATTTTCCCTAAAGTCAGGGGTGAGCTCGGCTTTCCGTAAGGCGTATTAACTTCTATTTCCTTTGCATTCTCCAAAATTTTGGGGTCATCAAGCCCAGAGCCGCCTATAATTCCGACTTTTTCCATTAAGCACGCTCCATCCAGTAAGCCAGCAGGTCCTTAAGCGTCTTCTCAAAGGGGATTTCAGGCCTCCATCCAAGCGCTGAAAGCTTTGAGTTATCTCCCAGAATTTCCTGCGGGTCTTTTTTCCTGATTCTTGAAGGGTCCTGCTCAATCTTTGCTTCGGTGTTCGCTTCCTTAAGCAGGATGTCAAGCACCTGCCTCAGCGAGTAGGACTTTCCGCTGCCCGCATTGTATATTTCTCCGGCAGCGCCCTTCTCCGCGAGGATTCTGTACGCCTTAACCATGTCCCTTACGTCGGTAAAGTCACGCTTTACATCAATGTTGCCGACTTTAATAACAGACTGCTTTCCCTTCTTAACGAGAGCAACCTGCTTTGAGAAGTTCGGGCAAACAAAGTTTGCAGGCTGCCCCGGGCCTGTATGCGAGAAGCTCCTTGAGATGATGACAGGGATGCCGTATTCCTCTTTGTAGCGCAGAGCAATCTCTTCCTGCTCAACTCTGGACTCTGCGTAGGGGCTTTTAGGCGAGAGCTCTGCATCCTCATCTATCGGCAGGGATTCGGGCTCGCCGTAGACGTCAGCAGATGAGACAACAAGCACCTTTGGCTTGATGTTAAGGTTGACAAGCGCAGCAAGAATGTTGTTAGTTCCCTCAACGTTTATCTTGTAGGTAAGCTCAGGCTCGTCAAAGCTCCTCCTGACAGAGGACTGCCCGGCAAGGTGGAAGATGAAATCAGGCTTTGCATCTGCAATTGCCCTCTGGACAGCAACAGAATCGGTTATGTCGCATGATACGCATGAGCAGTCATTGCATTCGCACTTATTCCTGTCCAGGCCATACACATCGTAACCTGCAGAAAGGAGCGCTTTAGTGAGGTAAGGGCCTACAAAACCGCTTATTCCGGTTATTAGTGCTCTCATTTTTTGTTCTTAAGCCTTTCAATATCAGCGTCAACCATCATTTCGATAAGCTCCTTGAAAGAAACAGAAGGCTTCCAGCCGAGAACCTTCCTTGCCTTTGATGAGTCAGCCATTAGCTTGTCAACCTCGGCAGGCCTGTAAAAAGCCTTGTCAACCTTGACGTAGTCCTCGTAATTAAGCCCTGCGTAGCTGAAAGCGACCTCGCAAAGCTCCTTGACAGAATGCATCTCGCCGGTGCCTATAACGTAATCATCTGGCTTGTCCTGCTGCAGCATTAGCCAGATTGCCTTGACGTAATCACCAGCAAATCCCCAGTCGCGCCTTGCCTCAAGGTTTCCGAGCAAAAGCTCGTCTGCCATGCCGAGCTTTATCATAGCAACTGCGTTAGTAACTTTTCTCGTTACGAATTCCAAGCCGCGGCGCGGGCTCTCGTGGTTGAAAAGTATGCCGTTGCAGTTGAACATGTCATAGCTCTCGCGGTAATTTACAGTAATCCAGTAGCCGTAAACCTTTGCTACGCCGTAAGGGCTCCTCGGGTGGAATCTGGTTCGTTCGTTCTGAGGGCTTTCTTCAGTAGCGCCGAACATCTCTGAGCTTGAAGCCTGGTAGAACTTCGCATCCTTTTTCATAAGCCTTATTGCCTCAAGCATCCTCGTAACGCCAACAGAGGTGAACTCTGCGGTCAGGACAGGCTGGTTCCATGACGTAGGAACGAAAGACTGCGCGGCAAGGTTGTAGACCTCATCCGGGTTTGACTTCTTCACCGCTTCTATAAGGGAGTACTGGTCAAGAAGATCGCCCTGAAGCAGGGTAATCTTGTCAAGAATGTGGGAAATGCGCTCATGCCTCTCAACACTGGCGCGCCTTATGAGGCCGAACACCTTGTAGCCTTTATCGACCAGAAGCTCAGCGAGGTAAGAGCCTGTCTGGCCTGTGATGCCTGTTATTAGAGCCTTTTTCATATTGAACACGTTTTTCAGCTGATATTAAAAAGTTTTCTTTGAGTTGGCAACGTCAACGGCTATCTTTGAAATAAGGTCTGAAAAAGTTACAAGCTCCTTAAGGCTGACGTACTCATCAGCGCAGTGCCCTGAAGCCTCATCTCCGGGGGCAAAGCCGACTGAGGGAATGCCAGTTGAGACCATTATCTTGCTTATTGTTCCGCCGCCAATTCCGACAGGCTTTGCTTTTGAATATTTCATTATTGCCTTTATCGCGGGAGATGAAGGAGAAACTTTCATCAAAGGCTTTTTGCTGCGGATAGTAAAGGCAAACTTAACTCCCTTAATTGAGACTTGTTTTGAAAGCTGGCTGAGTTCAGCTATTATTTTCGGGACTGTCTGCGAAGGGAGATATCTTATGTCAAGAATTGCCTCACAGCTCTCAGCAACCTTGTTAGGGACATCCCCCCCTTCAATTCTCCCTATGTTAACTGTAGGGCCTTCAGGGAAAAGCTTGTCGTATTTGTGCCTAAGCTCATAATTAGAAAGCAAAGAGAGGAATTCGGACATTGCAGCTATTGCGTTCTTTCCAAGTTTAGGCCTTGAAGCATGAGCTGCCTTTCCAATTGCCTTAACAATAACGAACACTATGCCTTTCTCTGCTATTGTTATTTCCTTCATATTCCTTGCGACGTCAGGGATTATTGCGTCTGTAGGCTTAACCAATTTTTTCCTGAGAACAGAAGCTAGGCCAGGGCACATGTTCACTTCCTCGTCAGAGGCTGCTGCAATTATTATCTGCCCCCTGATTTTGCGCTCAGTCTTTTTTAGCTGCTTCGCTGCAAAAAGAAGAGAAGCGAGGACTCCCTTGTTGTCGTTAACGCCGCGTCCGTAAACAATGCCGCGGGCAATCTTAGGGGAAAAAGGCTTTGTAACAGTCCAGCCAGAGCCGGAAGGAACGGTGTCCATATGGGCAACAAGAATCAGTTTGCGGTAGCCTGGCTTGTTCTGGCCGATGAAGGCGAAAACGTCAGGACGCTTGCCTTTGTTGAAGGTTTTGTACTTTATTTTTGACTTCCTTAGTTCGCGTTCCACAATCTTCGCTACTTTATACTCTTCTCCCGGGCTTTGCATGCCGTCAGGAGGGCTGCTTCGATAGTCTGCAGGGTCGTAATTTACGGTGCGCTGGCGAATAAGCTCGAAAAGGATTTTTTTGATGTAGGATTCTGCAGCTTTCATAGTGCGAAATGAAGAAGTGGATGTTTAAAAAGGTTGCTGGATCAGTTCTCCCTGAACCACTCAATTGTCTTCCTTAAGCCGTCGTCAACGCTTACTTTTGGCTCCCAGTGGAGGAGCTTCTTTGCTTTTGTTATGTCAGGCTGCCTTGTCTTCGGGTCGTCTGTTGGCAGCGGTTCGTATGTTATCTCGCTGGTGCTTTCTGTGAGGCGTATTATCTTCTTTGCGAAGTCAAGTATTGAGTATTCCTCTGGATTTCCGAGGTTGACAGGCTCTGTTACAGACGAAAGCATAAGCTTGTATATGCCGTCAATCATGTCTGTTATGTAGCAGAAGCTTCTTGTCTGCAATCCTTCGCCGTATACAGTCAGGGGCTCGTTGTTGATTGCCTGCATTATGAAGTTAGGAACGACGCGGCCGTCTTTCTTCCTCATCCTAGGTCCGTAGGTGTTGAAAATTCTGGCAATTTTAGTGTCCATGCTGTGGACCTTGCGGTAAGCCATTGTTATTGCTTCGGCAAAGCGCTTTGCCTCGTCATAAACGCCCCTCGGTCCTACAGGGTTTACATTTCCCCAGTAAGTCTCTGGCTGAGGATGTACTTTGGGGTCGCCGTAAACCTCTGACGTTGAGGCGAGAAGGAAAACTGCCCTTTTCAGCTTTGCAATTCCAAGAGCGTTGTGCGTTCCAAGAGAGCCGACCTTAAGCGTCTGTATGGGGTATTTCAGGTAGTCAATAGGGGATGCCGCGCTTGCAAGGTGAAGGACGTAGTCTACCTCGCCCTCTATTTTCAGCTGCTTTGTTATGTCGTGGTTTATCAGCTTGAATAAGGGGTTTTCTTTCAGCTGGGCAATGTTGCTTTCGCTTCCCGTGAGAAAGTTATCCACGCAGATTACTCTGTAGCCTTTCTTGATAAGAAAATCGCAGAGGTGGCTTCCTATGAAGCCTGCGCCGCCCGTAACAAGAACTGTTGCCATTTTAGGGCTCAAAATCCCTCCTTGCTTCTTCGAGGGACTTTATCCAGCCTATGTCAAACCACTTTTCGTAATATGTATGACCAAAAACCCTGTCCTTGCCTATCAGCCAAGTTAGGAAGTATCCCATTTTGTCAGGATTCTCACCAGAGTCGAGATACTGGTTTATCAGCTTTGCCTTTTCGCGGGCAAAAAAATATATGCCAAGGGAAACGAGAGTTGATTTGGGCATCTCTGCCTTCTCGAAAAACTCCAGAAATGATGTGTCATCCGCCAGCACCACAGTCCCCAGCTGCTTTGCAGCGCTCAGGGAGCGGATGTCGTAAAGGGGATTGACAACAGATTTTGTATCCTTAAATTTCTTATAAGCGTCCATAAGCGAGAAGTTGAAAAGGTTATCCCCAGCTACAACAATTATGTCGTCATCAACCTTCCCTTCCTTCATGCCGAACAGTACATCACCAATTTGTCCGAGGCGGTCATCGTTTGATGAGCTGCCGTCATTAAGAAGCTTTACAGGGGCAGAAAACTTTGCGTCCTTAAGCCAGCTGCTGAAAGGCCCGTAAAACTTTTCGTTGGTAACCACAAGGACCTCATCCACATCAGGCAGTTCGAGGACCTTGTTTATTATGTGCTCAACAATAGGCTTGCCCTTTACCTCAAGCAGGGGCTTTGGGACCTCCTTCGTGAGGGGCCAGAGCCTTGTTGCAAAGCCCGCGCAGGTTATTATTGCTTTGATTTTATCACCTTCCCACGCCTGTGTAATTGAACCCAAGTTTTTTCATCTCTGCAGGGTCGTATATGTTCCTGCCGTCGATTATGTTGGGAGAAGCCATAAGCTCCTTCATTCTTGACTTGTCTAACTCCCTAAAAAGGTCCCACTCGGTAACAAGGACAAGCGCATGAGCGCCTTCCAGCGCGCTGAGCGGGGTTTCGGCATAAGTTATTTTCTTCAGGATTTTGTTTGCAGTGTTTTCCGAAACAGGGTCAAATGCCACAATTTCTGCGCCGAGATTCTGCAGCTCGTTTATTAAGGTGATTGAGGGCGCCTCCCTCATGTCGTCTGTCTTCGGCTTGAAAGAAAGGCCCCAGATGGCAATCTTCTTCCCTTTTATTGAGGACAGCATCGTCCTTATTTTTTCAACAACATAAAGGCGCTGCTCATCGTTGACCGTGTTTACTGCGTCAAGTATTTTTGACTTTACGCCGTGCTGCTTCATCGTATGGGCAAGCGCTTTAACGTCCTTTGGAAAACAGCTTCCGCCGTAGCCAAGCCCTGCCTGCAAAAACCTCGGACCGATGCGGCTGTCAAGACCCATGCCCTTTGCTATAAGCTTCACATCTGCCCCGACTTTCTCGCAAAGCCTTGAAAGCTCGTTCATAAAAGAGATTCTTGTTGCAAGCATTGCGTTGCTTGCCACCTTGATGAGCTCTGAGCTGATAATGTCCGTTACCAGTATCGGGCGACCTGTCCTCTCGATGGATTTGTATATAGCGAACATTATGTCCTTTGACTTCTCGCTGTCGACACCTATTACAACGCGGTCGGGCACCATGAAATCGTTTACGGCTTCACCCTCTCTGAGGAACTCAGGATTTGAGACGATATCAAAGCCAACAGGCTTCTTCTGGCTCTTCTTTATTATTTCCCTTACCTTCTCAAAAGTTCCTGCGGGAACGGTGCTCTTTATCACGACTGTTTTGTAGCTGTTCATGAACTTGCCAATCTGCTCTGAGGCAGAGAAAATGTAAGAAAGGTTAGCCTCACCGGTTTCTGTTGAAGGCGTGCCGACTGCAAGGAAAATAACATCAGAATTCTGGACTGCAAGCTCCATGTCAGTTGTGAACATCAGGCGGCGCTGCGCAAGGTTAAGCTCGACTATGTCCCTCAGGCCCGGCTCAAAGAAAGGAATCTGACCTTTCCTGAGGTTGTCTACCTTCTCGTCGTCTATGTCAACGCAGATAACATCATTACCAAGGTTAGCCAGGCAACCGCCTGTAACCAAGCCAACGTAACCGCATCCTACCACCGCTATTTTCATGAAGCACCCTCCTTAGGTTTATGCTCTTGAATTCAGCCAGATTA
>JAFGRH010000030.1 GCA_016935265.1 Candidatus Woesearchaeota archaeon
GAGGCAGGTCCGCCCGGAGCAGCTGCTGTCGAGCTCGCAAGAGTCGTCGACCGCAGTATAAGGGAAGCGAATGCGATAGACGTAAAGAAGCTCTGCATGGAGCCAGGCGAGAAAGTCTGGGTTGTCAGCATAGATGTCTGCACCATAAACGCAGACGGCAACCTTATCGACGCCAGCGCACTGGCAGCAATAGCTGCAATCCAGCAGGTTAAGTTCCCGACTTATGACGGAAAGAAAGTCAACTACAAGGAACTAACCAAAGAAAAACTGCCGATAAAGAAAGTGCCGATAGCGGTAACTGTCATAAAGATGGACAGCCAGTTCCTGGTTGACCCAACTACAGAAGAGGAAGAGGTTGCTGACGCAAGGCTGACCGTAAGCGTAACTGAAGAGGGAAATCTCTGCGCAATGCAGAAAGGCGGAGACCAGCCCCTTACTGTTGATGACGTTGACAAGATGGTCGGCATAGCCATAGAAAAGGCAGCTGAGCTGAGGAAGGTGCTCTAAATGGAATGCACAAAATACGAGAAGGCAAGGATAATCGGGAGCAGGGCTTTGCAGATATCAATGGGCGCTCCTTTTATGCTGAAGCTCTCAGACAAGGAGCTTGAGGAGCTGAAATACCAGCCAATAGCGATAGCGAAGCTTGAGTTCGAGAAAGGGCTTATTCCGATAGAAGTGAAAAAGCCAGAAGCTTAACTTTTTCCCTTGTAGCGCCCCCTCGCCTCAACAGCGTCAAGCCTTTTCATAACTTCTTCTTTATTTTTTCCTTTGTAACCCTTAATCACAGAATCAAAGCAGGCTTTCCAAATCCCATTATGCCTCGCCTTCAGCGTCTCCTTCAGCACGTGCAGGTCAACAGCCTTGTCCTCAGCCCTTTCAGAAAAAAAAGATAGCCCGAAGTCGATAAACTTCACTTTTCCGTCAAAAATCATGTTTGACGTGGTCAGGTCTCCGTGAATTATGCCCTTGTCATGCATCATGCCTATTTTCTCCCCCGCTTCCCTGCACAGCTTCCTGCAGTTAGCCTTGGTGAGAGTATCCCTCAATTGCTTTCCTTTTATCCTCTCCATCTCAATCTTCATAGACTTGTCAGAAGAGCCAATCAGCTTGGGAACAAACCCGAGCTCCTGCAGCTTCTCAAAAATCTTATTCTCGCGCCTCGTCCTCGACTTCCTAAGTGAGGCATCCAGCTCAGGCAGCCTGTAGCCTTTCTTCTTCCTCACCTTGACTATCCTTCCCTTCTCCTCGTAAACGACAGCTTCCGCGCCCTGGGCGATTTGCATGGATAGTGTGAATAACAATACCTATATTAAGATTTTGTGCGCCGGAGCCGGGAACTTCACAGCCTTTTTGGCTGTTTTGAACCCGGATGACTTGGCCGCACGCTTTTCAGGCGGGCGCGAATACCGGATTTCGCCACTCCGGCGCATGCTTTCTGCAGTCTCTAAAAAACTTAATATGCTTTTACCTGAAAATTCCGGAAATTTTCCGGCGTGAAATGGAAAAGATTTAAATAGCAGCTAAACAACCTTTCTTCTGACTTGGCAGTTCGCGGTACCGGATTTCGGAACCCGGATTCTTATTTTTTATTGCATTTCTTTTTTTCAAAGCCAGCTACCGCAAGCTTTTAAAAGGGGACAGAATCCCGAACTTCATATAGCCCCGTAGTGTAGCGGCCAAATCCTCATCCATTGCTGAATGGGGAGGCTTATCATCTAGGACTCTGGATCCTGGGACCACGGTTCGAATCCGTGCGGGGCTATGCTTCTTTCCTGATTAGCGCTATCAGCTCAGTGCCGCAGCTTTCCCAAAGACCAAGAATCTCCTTAGCCTGCGCAGCAATTACCCTATACCCTCTGTAATTTGCGTCATTTCTTATCCTTCTGAACCTGTCAAGCTGTTTCAGCTTCACCTTTTCCCTTATGTCTGATTCGCTGAGCAGCCGCATAGTTGCTTCGTGCGAGTTCGATTCGTATCCTAGCGCCCACCACTTCGCTTCACCTATCTGTTTTAGTGATTCATATATGGCTGTGAAGATGATGTTCGCGCTGTCCTCGTTCAAAGGTATACTTCTTGCAACCCTAACGTTTCTTTCAGCTGCTTGCAGTAATGAACTTATCCTCGGTATGTCCTTAGATCTTTTCCTCAGCATATCTCTCATAAGGAGGTCTTTAATTTCCCTTTCTTCCATGGTTTTACCTCCAAAAATCCTGACAAGACTATACCATTCGCTATACTGTTAAAGATGGCAGAATCTACCTTTTCTCTGTTGAAAAGCTGCACTCTTATCTCCCTACCGCCGAAATATGGCTTATATGATTCAAGTTCTTTTATGTTGTATTCTACCATGCCAAAATCGCCCGCCACTTCCGCTACTATGTCTATGTCTGATGTTGAGATGTCCTGCCCGTACCTGAAGCTGCCAATCAGAATTATTGCCTTTGGATGGTCCAGTGTCTGTTCCAAATATTCTATAAGATTCGTGCTGTAGATGACTGAAAGATTGTATGCTATTTTCCTTTTAAAGAATTCCGGACTCTCACGGTTCGCAGTTATCCTAAGAACGACTCCTTTGTCCACTACGTTAACTAGCAGCACCTCTTTGAGATTATCTATCAGGCGGCTTGCTGTGCTTTTCGAGACGCTTGCCTCTTTTGCCAGTTCAGAAAGGCTGAACTCAAGTTCAGGATACCAGAACAAAACCCTGAGAATACGCTGCATAGCGGTTTCCTCAAGTAACAATTGTTCTTTTTTTGGAACTCTCGTTTTTTTCATAGAACAAGCGTTCTATTTATGAAACTATATAAACTTTTCGCTCTGCCTAATAGAACTCCGAATCTATGCTTGACGCGCCTGCGTTTATCTCAATCTCTATGTTTTCCCCGTCTGCATCATAGTTCTTGCTGACGTATGCCTCTCCTTCCTTTGTGAAGCCGGGGAAGTATGTTGATGTTATGCCTTCGCTTATCCTTATCCTTACCCCGCTTCCCTCTGGGAACTTGAGCTCTATCGAGCTCGCTCCGACGTCAATGCTCGCTTCTGTGGGATAGGTGCCGAATCTTATTTTCGTGCTTGTTGCGCCAGCATTTACGTCAAGCTCTCCCACTTTAAGCCCGCTTATGTCTATCTCAGCGTCCGCTGCGCCATAGTTCAGCTCGATGTCAGCTTCAACCGCTGGGCTTACCTCTAAGTCCCAGCTTTCCTCCCTATCCTCTACGAATGAGAAGCTTCCCTGCCTTTTTACGTGGATGTTCGCCAATGACCCTTCCTTCTTCAAATCCACCTCAGGGTCGTCTTCATCAGCTGTCTCAATAGTGTTCCTTATCAGGTAATCCTCGCTCCCCTCGTCTATCACAAGCCTGCCCGCGCCGTAGTCAACCTTAAGGTCAATGCTTGTTATGTCCTCCCTTGCGGTTATCTGCTGGATGACAACGCGCTGCTCCCCGCCCTCATAAATCCCGATTGTGTTGACGAGGTATATCCCGCCAATGATGCAGGTAATGAACAAAATGAAAAGCGCAACAACCTTCATCCTTAAGATAAGCGCCACGCCGATAAGTATCACGCCAGCAGGCCAGTAGTCTGCAAAGTTCCTTGCATTTGAGAAGTCAAGCAGCCCAAGAGTGATTAGAAGCAGTATTATTCCGCCCGCTATTATGATGATGCTGAGGAGAGAGCTCCCCTTTTTCATCTTCCGGCCCTCGCCGGTCTTTCCGGAACAATTATCCATGCGATTAGGTAGGCTATAAGACCTGCTCCGTTTGCAAGTAACAGGAGTATTGCAATCAGCCTGACAAGCACAGGGTCGATGTTGAAGTATTCGGCTATGCCGCCGCAAACGCCTGCTATAACCCTGTTCTCAGTTGACCTGTAAAGCCTTTTGGGCTGTTTCATAGTGGCTGTGTTAAAAGCATTCTTTATAAATAATTTGGCTTATCGCTAAATTTAAATATGACCTTGCCTGCTGATTTTGCATGGCACTGAAAAAGCCCGCAAGCATGGAGGAATGCATCTACTTCACCCAGCGCACCATCGGCAAGGGGGAGGTAATGGTGTGGGTTTTCAAGCAGCAGTGCCCCAAGTGCAAGAAGGCTTTGATGGGCAAGCCCCGCGACAAGAAGGGGAAAGTGCTCACCCGCGCCAAGGAGTACGCTTGCCCTAAATGTGGCTACACTGTCGGCAAGGAGGAACATGAGAATTCTCTGATGGCATGCGTTGAGTACACCTGCCCTGCCTGCGGATTCAAGGGCGAGAAGCAAGCGCCTTTCAAGAGGAAGCTCATTGACGGCGTGCAGACTCTCCGCATTCAATGCGAGAAGTGCTCTGCTAACATCGACATCACGAAAAAGATGAAGGAAGCTAAGAAAAAATAAAACTATTTAAAGACACCCTCCCTTTCTTCGTTTATGGCAAAGAGGAATTTAATAACTGCGGCACTGCCGTATGCCAACGGTCCTTTGCATCTGGGCCATATGGTTGAGTACATACAGGCAGACATATTTGCGCGCTTCTTAAAGCTTTCAGGAAAGGACGCCGTTTTTGTCTGTGCTGATGATACCCACGGCACGCCTATAGAAATAAACGCTGCAAAGCAGGGCAGGAAGCCTGAAGAACTTATTTTAGAGTACTTCGATCAGCACAAGAAGGACTTTGACGACTTCCTGATAGGCTTTGACAGCTACTACTCAACAAACAGCACTGAGAACAGGGAGTACAGCGATTTGTTCTTCAAGAAGCTGAAGGAAAAGGGATACATCTACGAAAAGGAAATCGAGCTTACCTACTGCGAAAAGTGCTCGCGCTTCCTTCCTGACAGATATGTCAAAGGAAAATGCCCGAGGTGCGGTGCAGAGGACCAGTATGGAGACCAGTGCGAGTCCTGCAATGCCACTTACAAGACGACAGACCTGGTTGACCCTTACTGCACAGTTTGCGGGGAAAAGCCAACAAGAAAAACATCAAAGCATTATTTTTTCAAGCTGAGCTCTTTTTCAGGCATGCTGAAGGACTGGATTTCATACAATGAGCGCCTTCAGCAGGAAACCAAGAACTTCGTGCTTAACTGGATAAACGAGGGGCTGCAGGACTGGGACATAACAAGGGACGCCCCTTACTTCGGCTTTAACATCAACGGCGAGAAGGGAAAGTACTACTACGTTTGGTTTGACGCGCCTATAGGCTATATTGCAAGCACAGCCAATTACTGCAAGAACGCAGGCAGGAAAGCTGAGGACTACTGGCAGGGCAAGGAATCAGCAATAACGCACTTCATAGGCAAGGACATAATCTACCACCACTTCCTTTTCTGGCCTTCAATGCTTTCAGGAGCAGGCTTTAACCTTCCGGAAGACATTGTTGTCCACGGCCACCTTAAGGTTGCCGGCGAGAAGATGTCAAAGTCAAGGGGAACATTCGTTACAGCAAGGCAATACCTGGAAAGCCAGAACCCTGAGTTCCTCCGCTTCTATTACGCTTCAAACCTCTCTCATTCAATGACAGACTTTAATCTTGACGAGGAGGATTTCAGGGGCAAAATCAACAACGACCTTGTCGCGAACCTTGCAAACTTCGCTTACAGGGTTCTGAGCTTTACAAACAACAATTTCGGGTCAAAGCTGGACAGCGTCAAGGAGGACAGCAAGTTCATAGAGGAATTTACGAAAAGGTTCGCACTTGTCTCAGAGGCGTACGCTTCCTATAACTTCAGGGAGGCAGTAAGGCTGATACTTGAGATAAGCGCGCTGGGCAACAAGTACTTCCAGGAGCATGAGCCGTGGAAGCTCATCAAGACAGAAAGGAAGAAGTGCCATGAGGCTGTTACATTTGCCGCAAACATAGTAAAGAACCTTTCAATACTTGTCGCGCCGATAATTCCAAGCTTCTCGCTCAGGCTGCAGAAGCAGCTCGGCATGGAAAAGCTTACATTCAGAGACCTTAACTTCGAAATGAAAAACTGTGAGATAAACAGGGCGAGGATAATGTTCACAAAGATAGAGGGCAAGGCGCTGCCTGTCGATGAAATTCTCTTCCCCCTTAGCCTTAAGGTGGGTGAAATAATATCTGCAGAAGACCACCCTGACGCTGACAAGCTCTACATCCTGAAGGTTAAGCTAGCAAGAAGGGAAATCCAGCTCGTTGCAGGGCTTAGGGAATACTACAAAAAGGAAGAGCTGCTCAAAAGGAAGGTTGTCGTAATAACAAACCTTCAGGAAGCCTCAATCCGCGGGGTCAAGAGCGAGGGAATGCTCCTCGCAGCAGACAACGGGCAGGAAGTAAAGCTCCTTGAAGCGCCTGACTCAAAGCACGGCGATGCCGTGAAGGCAGGAAACTTCAGGACAGCTGAAAAGAATCTCAGCTTCAGCGACTTCAAAAAGATAAAGCTCATCGTCAAGGACAAAAAGGTTTTCTGGAGCGATTCAAGGCTCAGGACAGGAAAAGAGAACGTAATTGTGGACATTGCCGACGGGGCAATTGTCAGGTAATTTTCTCAACAAAAAATTTTTAAATCAGCAATTCAAGGAAATAACCCGTGGCTGCCAAACAGGAAGAGCTCGCAGGGCAGGAATGCCCTGTCTGCCAGAAGAAAACGCTCATGCTGAGGGAGAGCGAGGACGAAATCCCGTACTTCGGCAAGGTCTACATGTTCTCCATGAGCTGCTCAAGCTGCAGGTTCCACAAGGCAGACGTGGAAAGTGCGGAACAGCGAGATCCGGTCAAGTGCAGCATTGAGATAAGCGGGGATAAGGACGCAAGCATAAGGATTGTGAAATCAGGGCAGGCGACTGTGAAGATCCCTCATATAGTGACAATAGAGCCGGGCGTGGCAGCAAACGGCTACATAACCAATGTTGAGGGGCTTCTTAACAGGGTGAAGCACCAGCTTGAGGCAACAAGGGATGAGGCAGAGGACCCTGCTGAGAAGAAGAAAGCCAAGAACATGCTGAAGAAGATAAGCAGGGCTCTTTACGGCTCTGACAAGCTTAAGATTATAATAGAGGACCCGAGCGGGAATTCTGCGATTATAAGCGATAAGGCAGTGGTTGAGAAGCTTAAGGTTAAGCATTAATTATTTAAATGACCCCTCGCTCTACCGCCCTGCTATGATTGTTATGAAGTTTGGGGGTACTTCAATAGGCACTGCCGAGAGAATTAGGAATGCTGTCAGGATAGTTAAGGAAAGAAAGGGAAAAAAGCCGGTGGTTGTTGTTTCTGCCCTTAGTAAGGTTACCAACTCACTTCTCAAAGCCGCAGAGGACTCACTTCATAAAAAGAACGGCGTTGACGCAATTAGGGAAAGGCATTATGAAATTATGAAGGAGCTCGGGCTTAGCAGGGAGCTCATAGAGCCTGAGCTTAACGAGCTCGCAGAGCTTCTTACTGGCATAAACTACATCAAAGAGCTTACCCCAAGAACGATTGATTATGTAACATCTTTCGGGGAGCGTTTATCTTCGAAGATATTTGCAGCTTACGCAAGGAAAGCAGGGCTCAAAGCCAGCGCCCACTGCACTTACGACCTCGGTTTCATTACAGACTCGCAGTTCGGGGATGCAAGTACGCTGCCTGAAACATACCCTTCATTAAGGAAATCCATAAAAAAGCTTGCAAAGAAGGAAATTCCGATAATAACAGGCTTCATAGCAAAGGACAGGAACGGCAGCATAACAACAATAGGACGGGGAGGAAGCGACCTCACCGCCTCAATTATAGGCATTGCAGTCGGGGCAGAGGAGATCCAGATATGGACTGATGTTGATGGCATGCTCACTGCAGACCCGAGGGTTGTAAGGAAGGCAAGGACTGTTCCAATAATTTCTTTTGACGAGGCTTCGGAGCTTGCTTACTTCGGCGCAAAAGTGCTGCACCCAAAGTCAATCCTGCCTGCCATGGAAAAAGACATACCTGTCAGGGTGCTTAACACCATGAACCCCGAAAACAGGGGAACAGAAATACTCAGGCACACAAAGCACAGCAACAGGATAACCTCCATAGCCTGCAAGAAGGGCATCTCGGTAATAAACATCCACTCGGCAAGGATGCTTCTGGCGCACGGCTTCCTGCACAAGATATTCAGGGTTTTCGACCAGCATTCAGTATCAGTTGACATGATAGCTACGTCTGAGGTTAACGTCTCCATTACCGTGAGCGGAAAAGCAGACATTGAGATGGCAATAAGGGAGCTCAGGCACTTTGCGGATGTCAAGGTGGAGAAGAGCAAGGCGAGCATCTGCGTTGTCGGGGCAGGCCTGAAAAGGATTCCGGGCATGGCGGCTACTGTTTTCGGAGCCCTTGGAAAGGAAAAAATAAATGTTGAGATGACTTCACAGGGCGCATCAGAGATAAATGTCGGCTTTGTTGTTAACGAGGATGATGCTGACCGCGCAATACGGTCTCTTCATTCAGAGCTTATTGAAAAGGACGGGGGTGTCTTTAAATGAAACTTGAAGGGGCAATAACAGCCATGGTAACTCCATTCACGGAGGAAGGCGTTGATATTGAGGGACTTAAGAAGAACATAAAGCACCAGCTTTCGAACGGCATAAGCGGGCTTGTCCCATTGGGAACGACAGGCGAGTCGCCTACTGTAAGCGAGGCGGAGAGGGAGGAAATAATCAAGACTGTTGTTGCCGAGGTAAAGAAGAAAGTCCCTGTAATTGTCGGCGTCGGAACAAATTCAACAGAAAAGACGATAAAGAACGCAAAGCAGGCAAAGGAGCTTGGCGCAGACGCGCTCCTTGTGGTTTCCCCTTATTATAACAAGCCTTCGCAGGAAGGGCTCTACAGGCACTTCATAGCAGTAGCTGAGGCAGTAGACCTGCCAATAGTTGTTTACAACATACAGGGCAGAACCGCAGTCAACATAGAGACAGCCACGCTCAAGAGGATGGCAGAGCACGAGAACATCGTCGCTGTTAAGGAAGCTTCAGGAAACCCGAACCAGATGATGGACGTCATAAAGCAGATACCCGGGCTTACTGTGCTGAGCGGAGATGACTCAGTTACTCTTCCCCTCATGGCTATGGGCGGAAAGGGCGTAATCTCTGTCTGCAGCAACCTGCTCCCAAAGGAAATGAGCGAGCTCTGCAAGGCCTGCCTTAAGGGAGACTATGCAAAGGCAAAGGACCTGCATTACAAACTTCTTCCTATGTTCAGGGCAGAGTTTGTCGAGACAAACCCTGTGCCGATGAAGGCAGCAATGGGAATGGCAGGGCTGGCAGCAGGACCTGTAAGACCGCCTTTATGCCCGATGCAGCCAGAGAGCCTTGAAAAGCTGAAAGCTGCCATGAAGCTCGTGGGGCTTTAAAATGAAAATAGCAATTATAGGATACGGCAGGATGGGCAAGGAGATTGAGCAGGCAGCAAAGTCAATGGGCATTGAAGTTGCTTCTATAATAGACCCGAAGGCAGCCGGAGCAGCATGCAAGGAGATAACAGCAGACTGCCTGAAGGATGTAGATGTTGCAATAGATTTCACAACCCCCTCCGCAGTGGTTGGCAACATAAAAAAAGTTGCCGCAGCAAAGAAAAATATGGTCATCGCAACAACAGGCTGGCATGACAAGGTCGATGAGGTTGAAAAAATAGTCCTCGACAGCGGCATCGGGCTGATATACAGCTCCAACTTCTCTTTGGGGGTTAACCTTTTCCTTCAGGTTGTTGAGGAAGCTGCGAAGAAGTTCGGCAAGTTTGACATCTACGATGCTTTTGGCTACGAGCTCCACCACAACCAGAAGCTTGACAGCCCGTCGGGAACAGCGAAGAGCATTTCAAAGATTATGGTTGAGCACATCCCCCATAAGAAAAAAGTGGTGGAAGAAAAGCTCGACCGCAAAATCGAGCCTGAAGAGCTCCACTTCGCCAGCGTAAGGGTCGGATGGATTCCCGGAACTCATGTTGTGGGCTTTGACAGCGAGGCTGACACAATAGAGCTAAAGCATACGGCAAGGGGAAGAAAGGGCTTTGCGCAGGGCGCGCTTCTTGCCGCGCAGTGGATTAGGGGGAAGAAAGGGCTCTTTACAATGCAGGACTTTATGGAAGACAAGTAGGTGCTGATAATGAAAAAAATACCTGTTGGGATACTTGGCGCTACAGGCATGGTAGGCCAGCGCTTTGTGGAGCTGCTGGAAAACCATCCCTGGTTTGAAGTCAGGGAATTAGCAGCTTCCGAGAGGAGCGCCGGCAAAACATATGAGGAAGCGCTCGGCGGAAGATGGAAACTATCAGCGGACATACCAGAGTATGCAAGGAAGATGAAAGTAAAGGCTTGCAAGCCCAACCTTGACTGCAAGCTCGTCTTTTCAGCTTTGGACTCCTCAGTCGCAGGGGAAATAGAGGCGGAGTTCGCGAAAAGCGGCTACATCGTAAGCAGCAACTCAAAAAACCACCGCATGGACGAGGACGTACCTCTTCTTATCCCTGAAGTAAACGCAGACCACCTTGCCCTCGTTGAAGCGCAGAAAAAGAAGACCTCAGGCTTTATTGTAACAAACCCCAACTGCTCTGTAATCGGCTTGGTGCTTGCCCTCGCCCCTTTGCAGCAGGAGTTCGGCATTGAGCAGGTAATTGTTATCACAATGCAGGCTTTAAGCGGCGCAGGGTATCCTGGCGTTGCCTCAATGGACATCGCAGACAATGTCGTTCCCTTCATCGGTGGGGAGGAGGACAAAGTAGACACAGAGCCTCTGAAGCTCTTCGGAAAGCTTGAAAGCGGGAAAATAAAATTTTCAGGCATTAAAGTCAGCTCAGCCTGCAACCGCGTTAATGTTTCAGACGGCCATCTCGAGTCAGTAAGCGTGAAGCTCAGGAAAAAGCCTACTATTGCAGAGCTGAAAAAAGCATTCAGCTCCTTTAACCCGCTGAAGAGCCTAAAGCTTCCATCCTCGCCTGAAAATCCTGTTGTTGTTCTGGATGAGGAAGACCGCCCCCAGCCGAGAAGGGACAGGATGAGGGAAAAGGGAATGGCATCGGCAGTCGGCAGGATAAGGCCCTGCCAGGTGCTAGACTATAAGTTTGTTGTCTTAAGCCATAACACAATAAGGGGAGCTGCAGGAGCCGCAATCCTCAACGCAGAGCTGATGAAAGTCAAGGGGTTGCTTGA
>JAFGRH010000007.1 GCA_016935265.1 Candidatus Woesearchaeota archaeon
ATAGTTCTGGTAAACTTCAAGACTTATGAAAAAGGAACAGGGAAGAATGCTGTTGAGCTTGCCAAGGCATGCGAGAAGGCAGCCTCTTCTGGCAAGGCCCTTGTAGCGGTTGCGGTGCAGGCATCAGACATATTCCAGGTATCCGGAGCAGTTTCAATACCTGTCTTTGCCCAGCACATTGACAGCAAGCCATACGGCAAGAACACAGGGTTTACTCTTCTTGAGGCAGTCAAGGAGGCAGGGGCAGCGGGAACGCTGCTGAACCACTCAGAGCACAAGCTTGACCTAAAGGAAATTGCTGAGGCAATCAAGCGGTGCAGGGGCAAGCTGACAACAATCGCCTGCGCTGCTGACGCAGAAGAGGCAGCTAAGATTGCTGAGCTTAAGCCTGACTTCATAGCAATAGAGCTGCCGGAGCTTATATCCGGCAAAGTCTCAATAGCGAAGGCAGACCCCTCAAGCATAACCGCAGCGATAGAGGCAGCAAAGGGCGTTCCAGTTCTTGCAGGCGCAGGAGTGCAGGACGGCACAGACATGAAAACAGCCCTGGAGCTGGGAACAGAAGGAGTTCTCATATCAAACGCAGTAGTAAACTCGGAAGAGCCTGAGAAGGTAGTAAGGAGCCTTGTGGGAGGGGCTGAGTAGCCCCGAAAAATCTTCTCCAAAATTGGCAAAAAGTTTAAATAGAAGCTTGGCTTAATTAAGCAGTGACTTGGTGAGTTTTTGGTCAACCTATGGGACCCTTTTCTTTCTTTATTCTTATTTGTGCGCCGGGGACGGGAATTCCGTTTGGAATTTCGAACCCGTGTGACTTGGTGAGTCACCTGCTTTTCAGGCAGGCGCAATAGCCAGCCTATGCGACCCCGGCTCTGCACTGATTCAGAACTGGAATTAGTTGTTAATAAGCTCTCGCCAGAATTTTCCGCAATATTTCCGGTAAGAATCAGCCAACAACCAAGTAAAGCTTCTCTATATTGCTGTACAGGTTTTCTTTAGAGCAGGAAGAAGGGAATTCATCGCCGCTGCAAACGTAGACGTTGATTATGTAAACGCCGTCAGGCGCCTCGCCGGGAACGCTCGCAATGAGAAGGAACTTTTCTTTTTCACCCTGATTTATCACGTAATTGTCAATGTAGGAAAGGGCGAAGTTGCTGTAGTCGTAATAAAGAATCTCCTCATCCCCGCCGTAGCCTGCGCTTATGCTCGCGTTAACCAAGAAGTTTGCTGCCTGCCCTGTGTTAAGTATTCCCAGAGCAAACGAGGTTTCCTTTCCCTTGTTGACCTGCCTTGAAGATGGTGAAGCTGCTATTCTTTCTTTCTCAAGCAGGGAGTCAAGCTGGGCTTCCTGCGATGGCGTTATCGAGTCAAGCACTTCTTCTCCTCCGGAGAATATTCCATAAATCAGCCTAACCCCGAAAGCAAGGGCTGCGACTGCAAGAATAATGATGACAACTGAATTTATTGCAAGCTGAACGCCCTTTTTTCCTCTCATTATAGTCACTGGACCTGCACGAAAAACTGCTTGTCTGCCTTCCCTATATTTATGTTGCAGGCATACTTCTGGGAAGGCGCAGTATCAGGGATTGTGAAGAGCGCCTTGTAAGTGGCTGTGCTCCCTACATCAACCATCTGGCCGAGTGATTCGGTCGCTGCTGAAGTGTTCCCAAGCCCTGCAGGAACGCATTCGGTTATAACCGGCTTTACACTGCTTTGAATCGTCTCATTTTCATTGTTGTAGAAGTTCAGCGAGAACTCTGCCTGCCCGCCCTTCTTGACGTTAAGGGTCTCAAAAGGAAGGATAATCGGCTCATCAGCAGTAGCTTTTATATCAGGGACAGGAAAAGTTACCTTTTCCGCAGCCTCGCCGAAGGTGCCCCTTATGAAGGCAAGCCCGAACCACAGCATGGCAATAGCAAAAAGTATTATCACAACAGAACTTATGGTAAGGCTTATTGCTCCTCTTTTCATGCTGTGAATACTTGGAGACGGGATTTATAAGGTTTTCGCTATAGTCGAACTACAAAAGATTTATATATTACTTGAAAATCCTCAAACTCACCTATTTAAAAAGAAAGCTAGGAGGAAATTTACGATGGCAAAGGAAAAGACACACATAAACCTTGTATTCATAGGACATGTTGACCACGGAAAGAGCACTGCAGTTGGAAGAATGCTGTATGACTCAAAAAACATTGATGAGCAAACCATGAGGAAGCTGCAGGAAAAGGCAAAGCAGCTCGGAAAGCCAGGCTTTGAGTTTGCCTTCATCATGGACAACCTGAAGGAAGAGCAGGAGAGGGGCGTTACAATAGACCTCGCCCACAAGAAGTTCGAGACAGACAAGTACTACTTCACAATAATCGACGCACCAGGGCACAGGGACTTCATCAAGAACATGATTACAGGCGCATCGCAGGCAGATGCAGGAGTTCTTGTTGTTTCAGCAAACATGAGCGACGGCGTGCAGGCCCAGACAAAGGAGCACGTATTCCTCGCAAGGACGCTTGGAGTAAGCCAGCTGATAATCGGCATCAACAAGATGGACCTGGCAAAGTACGACCAGAAGCGCTTCGAGGAAGTCAAGAAGCAGGTGTCAGACCTACTGAAGAGCGTTCAGTACAACCCTGACGACGTGCAGTTCGTCGCAATGGCTGCTTTCCCTGGCGACAACGTAGTCAAAAAGTCAGACAAGATGGCCTGGTACACAGGACCAACACTCTTAGAGGCTATCAACAACCTGAAAGAGCCTGAAAAGCCAACTGACCTTCCATTAAGGCTCCCGATACAGGACGTCTACAACATCACAGGAATAGGCGTTGTGCCTGTAGGAAGAGTCGAGACAGGAGTTATGAAGATTGGCGACAAGGTCATCTTCGTTCCTGCAAGGGAAGGAAAAGGAGTAACCGGAGAAGTGAAGAGCATAGAGATGCACCACGAGCAGATGCAGCAGGCACTTCCGGGAGATAACATCGGGTTCAACGTGAGGGGCATAGGCAAGAAGGACATAGCAAGAGGAGATGTCCTTGGAAAGGTTGACAACCCGCCTACTGTCGCCACAGAGTTCACAGCAAGGATGATTGTGCTGAACCACCCGACGGTTGTTACTGTCGGCTACACACCAGTATTCCACATCCACACAGCGCAGGTAGCATGCAAGGTAATTGCAATAGAAAAGAAGCTCAACCCTGCAACAGGCGAGACACTGCAGGAAAACCCTGACTTCATCAAGAACGGCGATGCGGCAATCGTCAAGATAAAGCCGATAACACCGCTGGTCATCGAGAAGTACAGCGAGATTCCGCACATGGCAAGGTTCGCCATCAGGGACTCAGGAAGCACGGTTGCTGCCGGGCAGTGCATTGACCTAGTAAAGAAATAATTTTTTTAAGGGCGTCATGGTGAATTCAAAACTCACCATGGCATTAACAAAATGCAGAAAGCACGAATAAAATTAGCGAGCACCGACATAAACAAGATTAATCAGGTATGTAGTTCTATAGTCGATATTGTTGAGAAGACAGGGGTGGACATAAAAGGGCCTATTCCGCTCCCTACAAAGAAGATGAAAGTAACAACAAGAAAGACTCCATGCGGGAACGGCAAGGCAAGCTGGGACAGGTACGAGATGAGGGTGCATAAGAGGCTTATTGATTTAGGCATGGACGAGAGAGCCTTGCGCCTGGTGATGAGGGTGCCTATTCCTGAGGGCATCAACATCGAGATTGAGATGGTAGAGAGCTAGATTTCCGAATTCTCCGAAAATTCTGAGCTTTTTTCTGGCAAAGGCATATTAATTCTTCATTCCGGTATGGATTAGAGGTGGTATTTATGAAGCGCTCTTCAAGGGATAGCGTGAGCTGTAAAATAAGCACATTTGTTGATGAGGAAAACCCTTTCTTCAGGCTTGAAGACAACAGCGGATTGTTCAGGCATGTAACGAAAGACAACAGCGGGCGTTTTAAACACGCTACTGCATACAGGGGGCTGTCCAGTTTCGTTGGATTCTACAAAAACGAGGAAAAGCAGAGGCAGGCAGCTGCTGAGCTTTCTGACCTGCTCGGCTTCAGGGGAAAAGTGGTGGATGTAGGCTTCGGCTATAACATACACATCGCTGAAGAGCTGGCAGGAAGGGGAATGGAGGCTTACGCCCTTGACACAAAGCTAGTCTCGTGGAGCGATGAAGTGCAAATCTTCAAAGGCTCTGCGGAGTGCCTCGGCAACAAAAAAGACAAGGCTCTGCCAAAATTCAACGCAATACTCTACTGGGGAAGCTGGTTCGGCGAAGGGCACGCCGGAAACCACGACGGGCTGCACTTTGGGGGAACTTCCATAGAAAGCTACCTTCAAGGAATGGAGGACAAAAAAGGGAGGAGGGGAAGAGAAAGCCCTCATTTCGCAGAGGCAGAGAGGAGCATACTTGAAGGGACAGCAGATAAGCTAGCCTACGGAGGGCAGGCAGTCTTTGTCTCAAACAGGTACACCTACGAATTCGCCCCCTCATACCAGTTCGAGGAACTGCCAGAGGAGAAGCGGAAAATGCTTCACGTGGCAGAGGTTATGAAGTCCCTCGGCGCTGAGGAAATAAAATTCATCGGGCTCTCGGCAGAGAAGCTGGAAGAATTAGCCGGCAGGCACAGAAGCAGTTATGTTGAGAGCTGCACGGGAAAAGATGCTGGGAAAAATTACGACAGAGTAATAAGAAGGCTCTGCAGCTACGAAAGCATTGAGTGTAGCCCTGCTGAAGAGCTTAGCCTTCTGCTTGAATTGCCTTCAGAAAGAACTAAAGCAGAGGAATTAACCATCCAGCCGGATATAGCAAGGATAGACGCCATAGCAGCGAGGTTTTACAGGTGAAAACCGAAAAATATAAAAAATACACGTACATACACAGCTTTATGGCTACTAAGACAATATCAATAACGGAAGATGCGTACAGCCGCCTGAAGGCGTGGAAGGAAGGGAAGGAGAGCTTCAGCGACGTGATTAACAAGCTTGCTGCAGCAAAATCACCCTGGGGAAAACTGGCAGGGCTGCTTAGCGAAAGAGAGGCAAAAGAGCTTGAAGGCTCAGTCAGGAGGCTCAGGGCTGAAT
>JAFGRH010000031.1 GCA_016935265.1 Candidatus Woesearchaeota archaeon
CAGGAAAGAAAGATTCCATAGAGTCAATCAAGAAAGCCTTATGACTTTTTTTCCGTTGCCCTTATCGTGAAGCTGCACGGCAGCTTCTGTGAAGCGCGGCTGAAGGCCTTTCTCGCAACGTCAACAAACTGCTTGTTGACCTCTACGCTGAAGAGCCTGTCTCCTTTCTGTATTTGAATAGCAGTTCCTATAGGCTTGCCGTATGACTTCTGCATGCCTGTGCTCATTCTGTCCGCGCCTGCTCCTGCTGCAAGGGGATTCTCCCTGAGAATGTGGTAAGGGTACTTTCTTATCTTGAAATGGAAGCCAGCTCCCTTGACAATGTTCTTCTCAAGCCACCTTATGCTTGTCTGCCTTGCAGACTCTATGGCTTCCTGCCTTATCTGAAGGGTCTTTTTCGGTATTAGGTCTATCACATACCCGTACTTTCCTTCTTCCCCCATGTCATACCTTACGACTTTCCTGACAGGGGTCATCCTTATGTAGGACTTCTTCTTGAACTTGGAAACCCTCGTAAAGGGCCTTTCAATGTTCCTGTAAGCCCTCCATCGCCTTAGCTTTGCCATAAAGGCAAGAATCTGGGAGTTATTTAAAAAAGTATCGGAAAACAGCAACCTATTTAACCCATTGCATCACCCACGCTGCCATGGCAAGGGTCATGGCATTCGGCACCTTTGACGGAGTGCATAAGGGGCACGAGTACTTTCTTAAAACCGCAAAAAGCCACGGCACAGAGCTTGTTGTTGTGATAGCAAGGGATGAGACTATTGAGATTGTTAAGGCAAGGGCGCCTGTCCGCAGCGAGAAGCAGCGCGCCAAAGACGTCAAGGCTCTAAAAATTGCTGACAAGGTCGTGCTCGGCAACAAGAGGGACAAGCTAAGGATAATAGAAAGGTACAAGCCTGACGTAATCTGCCTCGGCTACGACCAGCAGGCATTCACAAGCTCCCTTGAAGAGGATTTGATGCGGCGCAATTTGACGCCCACCATACTGAGGCTCGGCTCCTTTAAGCCTGAAATCTACAAGAGCTCTATCATAGAGCCATCATATAGTCCACAACCATAATGCTTAAATATTTCGCGATTCTTGGTTTTTTTGATATTTTTATGGATGGCTTTATCCGCGTTTTGCAGAAAAACAATCCTTCTGTGCATGAGCTATGGCAAATCTGGTTTCCTGAGAAGGTTCTTGTTGAGTTTGAGAAGGGAAAGTGCCGCGTCGTCCCCTCTCAGTACGTTGACGGGCAGCTTACAGGCTTCCGCCTTGACTACAAGAAGCTTCTGCACGCAGAAAAGGAAAGCCTTGACCTGCTGATAGAGGCTGCTGCAACAGGGCAGCACCAGAAAGAAGTGCATGAAATACTTGACAGCCTGCATTCCAAGTTCAGCGAGCTTCTCATTATTTACGAGAAGCGTTTCGTCCAAGCCTAAATATTTTTATTCTCATCGCCATTAACCTGTTTTTCTGGTGTGAAAAATGTCCCTTGATAAGAAGGTAGAAACATCTGAGCCTGCTCGGATTGAAGGGGTTCAGGAAGGCGAGACTGCCGAAGCAATCCTTAAAAAAATAAAAGAGCAAAATGGCGACGAGCTTTGCAGGATGGCAGCCAATATATCAGGAAAATTTTATGCCGCAGCCAAGGCAGATGCCCTGAAGGTTCTTGCAGCATGGCTTCCGAGGATTGTTGCTTACTATAATCTTCGCGGTTCTTCAGGTTTGAGGACGCCAACATACGACCTTCAGATGCTTTATTTTGACCTTGACGAGCTGAGCCAGAAAAAAGTTCCATTAACGCTCAGGCAGCTAGATTCCCATCTGGACCGGCTGTGCAATCCCGTTCTTCCGGAAGCAGTGCTTTTCCAGCGCTTTCGCGGTGGCGAAAGCATTATATACGGCTCTTCAAAAGGAGATTCTGAGGGAGGTGACTAAATGGCAAAATACAGGATTGTTTACGACAGGAATGCCTGCATCGGCGCTGCTGCCTGCGTCGCTTCAAAGCCTGATTCATGGAAGCTTGACGATGAGAACAAGGCAGTGCTCAACGGCTCAACTGAAAAGGACGGCAAGTTCGAGCTTGAGTTTGAGGAGCCCGAGCTGCAAAAGCATCTCGAGGCTGCGAGGGCATGCCCGACAAATGCCATCCACATAATAAACACCGAAACAGGAGAGGAGCTAGTTTAGATATGCCTGATGTTGTTCTTGGCGGACAAGCCGTTGTTGAAGGGGTGATGATGCGGGATAAGGAAAACTTAGCTGTTGCTGTAAGGAAGCCTAATGGCCGCATCACTGTAAAAAATGAAAAAATAAACTCCCTCACAAAAAGGTACAAAATCCTTAAGCTTCCCTTGCTAAGGGGTGTTGTCACGCTATATGAAACACTTGTTATGGGCTTTAAAGGATTGATATTTTCCGCAGAGGAATCAGCTGACGACAGCGAAAAAATCTCCAAGAAGGAGCTAATCTTAACGTTTAGCTTTGCAACCATTGTTGCCATTGCTTTTTTCGTTCTCCTCCCTCTTTTCCTTGCCTCTGCAGCGACTGAAAACTTTTTCCTCTTCAACCTGATTGACGGGCTGCTGAGGATTGCGGTATTCCTTATCTACCTTTTAATAATTTCCCGCCTTAAGGACGTTCAGCGCATGTTTGCATACCACGGCGCAGAGCACATGACAGTGCACGCGCATGAGCACGGGAAAAAGCTTACCGTTGAGAACGTGAGAAAATTCGGAACGCTTCATCCAAGGTGCGGCACAAGCTTCCTGCTCATAGTCCTTGTAGTTAGCATAATTGTTTTCTCGCTTGTCACCCATCCAAACTTTTTCGTGAAGTTCTTCTCAAGGCTGCTGCTGATTCCTGTTATAGCCGGCGTTTCGTATGAGCTGCTCAAGATAAGTGCAAAATTCTCCGATTCGATTATGGGGAAGATTATAGTTTATCCCGGCATAACCCTCCAGAGAATAACAACGAGGAAGCCTGACAAGGCCCAGATTGAGGTTGCAATAGCTGCGCTGAAAGCTGTGCTTAAGTCTAGCCTTCCTTCATCTCGTCGCTGACTTCGTCAATCCACTCCTGCATGCTCTTCGACTTTGACAGCGTGCCTTCCTTATCGCAGTAAGGGCATTTATTGGGCACTTTTCCTTTAGGCTCGAATTTGTAGTTGCAGTTGCTGCATATGTGGGTCATAGCTTTGTTCTTGGAATTCCCATTATATAAACTTTTTTTATTTTCCAAGCCTTTGGTGAGCCCTTAAGCTCGGCCTTAGCTTTTCTGCGCCTTTTCCCTTGTGCCTTAAGCCGCGGCTTTTCCTCGCTGCAGAGGTTATTCCCCTGAAAGCCCTTTTTCTGTGCTGCTTTGCTGAAATCCACGCAATCCTTTTATCAGCAGCCACCACAGGGCTTGCCCTGTCAGCCAGCAAAACTTCATACCAGTAATACGGGCCGTCCTTTGCTGCAAAGTAAGAGTTCAGTACCTCAAGGTTCGGGAACTTCCGGGCAACCCTTTCTTCAGCAACCTGCTGGTAGCTTATCTTCAGGTCTTTCCTCTGCCCTGAGTGCTTGCTTCTTCTCGCTCCCTTTATGTCAGGTCTCTGCCTTCCTCCGCGGTCAACTCTCTGCCTGACCATTATGAAACCGGTCTTTGCCTTGTAGCCTATGGCACGAGCCCTGTCAAGCCTTGTCGGCTTCTCTATCCTTACGGTAACTGGCTCCCTTCGCCACTTTAGAAGTCTTTCGCGCTGCTTTTCCGCAGCCTCTTCGCTCGGATTATTCCAAGTCTCCCTTATGTACTTGTAAATTGCCATTTCTAAGCCTCCATTATTCTGTTTGGTGATTCAGGGAAGCTACTCCCCACATCTCAGCAGTCGGAATCAAAGCGCCCTTTATAAGCATTTTGGTATCTGAAAAACTTTATATATTCCACTCACCGCCGCTTTTCCCATGCACAATGAAGCTTTCCTGCAGACTATTCTTGACCTTCCGAAGCAGATTCAGGAGGCTGTCAACCTTGCAGAGGACATCACTGTTCAGCTTCCGATAGAGAACGTTGTAGTAACAGGAATGGGCGGCTCAGGGCTGCCAGGCAGGCTTCTTTCCTCATATGCAGACCTTCCCGTTCCCCTTATCATCAATAACAGCTATGATATGCCAAAAATCGTGAAGAGCCGCTCACTTGTTTTTGCAATATCCTACTCAGGCAACACAGAGGAGACCATAGCTGCCTTCAGGGAAGCCAGAAGGAAAAACGCGAGGCTCGTTGTAATATGCTCAGGCGGCAAGCTTGAACAGCTTGCAAAAAAGGAAAACATTCCCCTGATAAAGGTCCCGGCTGGAATACAGCCAAGGATTTCCCTTGCATACATGTTCTTTCCCGTTCTGACAGTTCTTCACAATGCAAAGATTCTTCCTTTCCCTTCTGAGGAAATAACAGGCATTCTTTCCTCGCTTAAGAGCCCACGCTACAAGGACCGCGCTAAAGCCCTTGCAGAAAAGCTTGTTGACAAAATCCCGCTCATATACGCATCAGAAAAGTTCAGGGCAGTTGCCTACAAGTGGAAGATAAACTTCAATGAGAACAGCAAAACGCACGCTTTCTGCAATGTTTTCCCCGAGCTCAACCATAACGAATTGGTCGGCTTCACAAGCCTCTCTGGCAATTACCACGTAATCATGCTTCAGGATGAGTTTGATGACAGGCGCGTTAAGGAACGCATGAAAATAACCAAGAACATAATCTCGCAGAAGGGCGTGGACACAACACTTATCGCCGTTACCGGAAACTCCCTTCTTTCTCGCATGTTCTCCGCAATCCACCTTGGGGACCTGACAAGCTACTACCTTGCAGAGCTCCGCGGCATCGACCCAGAGCCGGTCGAGGTTGTCGAGGACTTCAAGAAAAAGCTTGGGAAGTGATTTCTAGGCAGCCCTGCTGACCCCTTCCTCTTTGGAAACCCTTATCACGCTCTGCACGAAGCTCTCTATCTTTGTCTCGTGGCTTACTATTATCAGCTGCTGCACGCTGAGCTGCTCTATTACATCCCTTACCCTGTCGAGCTGCTCTGTGCTGAAGCCGTCAGTAGGCTCGTCAAGTATCAGCAGGTTCTTCGTCTTTATCGTCGTCACCAAGTCATTGATTACCTTGTTCAGGGCAAGCCTGTAAGCGAGAGCGCAGCTTGTCTTCTCCCCCCCTGAAAGGTTATGAATGCCTGTTTCGTAGCCGTTCTGCTCGACAACAGGGCTGAAGCTGTCGTCCAGCCTCGAATTAATAGCCTCATCTTCAAGAAGCACCTTGAACCACTGCTGGAAGAACGAGCTGAACTCCCCGTGAATCTTGAGCATGACCTGCTTTTCCATTACAGAAACCACGTTCAGGAATGCTTCTTCAATCCACTGGTGAAGCTCTGAAAGCTTTGCAAGCTTTTTCTTTGCCTCCTCTTTCTCAGCTACCTCCTTTTCAAGCGAAGCTGTCTTCTCCCTTCCTGCTTTCAGCTCTGCCTCAACCTTAGCCCTTTTTGCAGCCAGCTCCTTTTCCTCATTCAGCATTCCCTCAAGGACTTTCCTCGCGCTGTCATATTCTGCCTTTGCGCTTTCAAAGCCCTTTGCCTTCTTCTCAAGCTCTACCTTCCTCCTGCTCAGCTCCTCAATCTCCTTCCTGAGCTCAGCGCATTTTTTGTTAAGGCTTTCAGCCGCGCTTTCCTTCTCTGCGATAAGCATTTTTGAGCTTTCAAGCTTCTCCACCCTTTTCTGAAGCTCCCTTATCTCAGGCAGTTCTTTTTTCAAATCAGTGAGTACGACCTGAAGCTGGCTTGCCTTCCCGCACCTTTCGAGGACTGATTTTGCCTCTGTTGCAAGCAGCTCGTCCCGCATAACCTGCTCAAGGCTTTCTTTCAGAAGCTCCATTCTTTTCTCGCCGACGTTTTTTTCCGCAGACATCCTTTCAACCTTCTTCTTAAGCTCTGCAGCCTTTTCATCTTCCGCTGCTGCTATGCGCGCCTTGTGCTCATCTGTTACAGGTTGCATGCAGAGCGGGCATTTCTCAAGCTCGCCGACCTTTGCCTTAATCTGCTCTGCTTCCTTGATGAAAGCTTCGCCGGAAGCAATTTCCGAGTTAATCTTCTGGAGCTCTTTTTCAAATCCTTCTATTGCAGCCTTCACTTCTCCTTTCCTTGCCGCACTCTTCTCAAGCCTTTCCACTGCGTTTTTCAGGCCTGAAGTCTTTTCCGCCAGCAGCATTGATTTCTGCTCGTAATCTCCCGTTTCCTTTTTTATCCCTTTCAGCTTCTCATTTGCCTCAGCAATTTCCTTTTCCTGCTTTGCAAGCAATGAGCTTTTCTCTGCCAAAGAATTCTCTGCGATGCTCAGCTGCCTTATAATCTCGGTTCCCTGCTCCTTTTTCCCCTCAAGCGACTTTATCAGCTCGCGCTGCTCGTCAGATTCTTTCGAAATCCTTTTTATCTGCCCGCTGACTATCTCAAGCAGCCCTTCAAACCCTTTTGTTTTTTCCTCTGCTGTTTTCTTCTCTTCGAGTTTTTCCGAAAGGTTGCACGCAAGCGCCTCGAAAAGCTTTTTTTGCTCCTTGATGCTTCTTATTATGACTGCCCCGTTTTCCCTTGCAGTTTTGTACTTGTCAACCTGGAAAACCTTCCTCAGCGTGTCAAGCCTTGCAGGCGCGTCCTCAAAAAGTATCCTTTTCATTTCCTCCTGCGGCGTATAGACCGTATACCTGTAAATGAGCGACTTTGATTTTGTAAGCAAAGATTTCGGGTAGCCGAGAAGCTCAAGAATCCTTGCCTTAAGCTCCACTGCGGTGTACTCTGTCCTTGTCCCGCCAATCTCAATGTATCCTGCAGACTGGGCGATTCCTGCGCTGTTCTTTTTCAAAGTCCTGCAGACTCTTACCTGTTTCCCTTCTATTGAAAAATCCAGCACAACAGAAGCGCTGCTCTTCCCGTGCCTCAAGAGCGCTGCCCCTTCAACCTCACCCCTCAAAAGCCCGAAAAGCGCAAACTCTATCGCAAGAAGTATCGTCGATTTCCCGCTCCCTATATCGCCCGAAAGCATCACAGAGCCCTCAGGGAAGCTTATTTTCTCGTCTGCATAGCTTCTTATGTTTTTCAGCTCAAGAGAATTAATTATCATGTCCGCGGGAAGGCTTCATTTTTTAAAAATGTTTCCCAAACTTTTATATACTCTCTTCCAGTCATCAGACCTTATGTCAATTACAGCACATCAGCGGTACGAGTTGAAGAAGTTCATTAAGGAGTTAGAAAACTATAGGGGCAGGCATACAGAGCTTGTCTCAGTCTACATACCCGAAGGATACGACCTAAACAAGATTATAAACCACCTCTCGCAGGAGCAGGGCACAGCCGCAAACATAAAGTCTGCTTCAACAAGAAAAAATGTCATTGATGCCCTTGAAAGGATGATACAGCACCTCAAGCTTTTTAAGAAGACTCCTGAGAACGGCCTTGCGGTTTTCTCTGGCAACGTTGCCGAGCGTGAGGGCCAGCAGGATTTCAAGGTGTGGAGCATCGAGCCCCCGATACCATTGCGCACGAGAATTTACCGCTGCGACAAGGCTTTTGTCCTCGACTTGCTGTCAGAAATGCTTGATACAAAGGAGATGTACGGACTTGTTGTCATGGACCGGCGCGAAGGCGTAATTGCAAATCTTAAAGGCAAAACAATAACAGTCCTTGCAAAGTACACCTCCGCTGTTCCCGGCAAGACCCGAGCAGGAGG
The DNA here is from genome assembly GCA_016935265.1 of Candidatus Woesearchaeota archaeon. Lineage (GTDB taxonomy): Archaea > Nanobdellota > Nanobdellia > Woesearchaeales > UBA10216 > JAFGRH01. Next base: position 7,741 of record JAFGRH010000031.1, read on the forward strand.
TCAATCTGCTCAAAGGTTTGCGCGCCTGAGGGAGGGCGCTGCAAAGGAGTTCTACACAAGGCTTGGCGAGCACATCAAGGAGGAGTTTTTCGGCAAGAAGGAGCTGAAAGGGATACTAATGGGCGGACCAGGGCCGACAAAGCATGATTTCATTGACGGCAACTTCATTCCCACAGAGCTCAAGAACAAAATCCTTGCAGTCAAGGACCTTTCATACACTGACGAGTTCGGGCTTCAGGAGCTTCTAGACAAGAGCCAGGACGTCCTCGCTTCAGAGGAAATTGCCGGCGAGAAAAAGGTGCTTGGAGAGTTCTTCAACTACCTCTCAACCAAGGCAGGCATGGTTACTTATGGTGAAAATGAAGTCAGGAAAGCCCTTAAGCTGGGTGCAGTTGACAAGCTTCTCCTCTCAGAAAATCTTGACGAGGCAAAGGTTGAGGAGCTTGAGAATGAAGCCCAGAAGACAGGCAGCTCTGTTGAGATTATCTCGGTAGAGACAAGGGAGGGCGTCCAGCTCAAGGAAATCGGCGGCATGGCAGCCATACTCAGGTATGAGCTTAACGCTTAGCCTTCCTTATCATCTTCTTCACAGCCGCAACACGCGCTTTTTTCTGGAACCACAGGATGTAGACTATCGGCAGTATGCCCATTGTGTTGAAGATAAAAATAACCACAAACCAGGCAAGCTGGTTGTTCCTTCCTGCCTTCCAGAGCGCTATGCCCTTCCACACTGCTTCCCAAACAGCGAAAACAAGTACCAGCAGTATAAGGTAGGCGCTTATTGCTTCCATCGGATATGCCATAAGGCTTTGGTTTAATTTTAATTATAAATACTTTGCCAAAACCATTATTAAGGCAAGCCTGATTTTCACCGCCATGGCAATAGCTGAAGACGCATTCAGGCTTCTCGGAGGAAAAGGAGACTTCTTCTTCTCAATATCCTACTCCAACAGGTTCAGCCACTACAACGCAAACGTAAAGAAGATAGGCAGCAATATTGCCTTCAGCCTAAGCAGGAAGTGGCGCGGAGTCAGCAGGGACATAGTAATAGGCCTCCTTCAGGAGCTTCTGATAAAAATCCTCAAGATGCCGCACAGGCGTACTATTAATATAGACCTCTACAACAACTTCATAAGAAGCCTCCACAGGACTTCTGAACGTGTTGATTCAGAACCTCTGCTTTTTGACTCTTTCAGCCGCGTCAACGAAAAATACTTCGAAAGCCTTATAGAAGCGCCAAACCTTGTCTGGGGCAGGCCTTCAAGAAGGAAGCTCGCAAGCTACGACTACCACACTGACACCGTAACCGTGAGCACGCTCTTCAAGAAAGCGCCGCTTCACATAGTTGACTACCTTGTCTACCACGAACTTCTCCACAAGAAGCTGAAGTTCAAGAACAGCAAAGGAAGGAGCATCCACCACAGCCGCCAGTTCAGGAAGATGGAGCGCGCCTTTGAAAACAGCGCAGGGATAGAAAAGGAGATTTCTTCCTTTCTCAGAGGGAAGTCAGGCTTCCTGAGCAGGCTTTTCTAGCAGGGCAACTTTTTTAAACCCCCTCTTATTCGCTAGCATAACCTTTAAATACTATCGCTTCCAAGTTTTTTTCATGACAACAAAAGCGGTGAGCGCCAGTACCTTAAAGGTCGGCAGTTACTTGGTGATTGACGGGGCTGCGTGCAAAGTTTCAAGCATCCAGATTTCAAGGCCTGGGAAGCACGGCCACGCCAAGATGCGTATTGAGGGCAGCGGCCTTATTGACGGCAGGAAGCGCGTCATCGTCATGCCTGGGCACGACAACGTTGATGTTCCCATAGTTGAGAAGAAGACCGCGCAGGTCCTATCAATCCAGGGCAACAAGGCAAACGTGATGGATTCGGAAACTTACGAGACGTTTGACCTGACAATTCCTGACGAGCTGAAGGACAGCTGCGTTGGCGGGGTAAACGTGCTTTACTGGAAGATACTGGAAGACAAGGTTATGAAGCAGGTTAAGGGAGGAGAATAATGGCAAAGTTTCCTGAAGCAGAGTCAAGGTTTTTGAGGAACGTTTTTGTCTGCAGGAGATGCAAGACTAAAATACGCGCCCCGAATCTCAAGGTTTCGCAGGGCAAGGTAAGCTGCAGAAAGTGCGGCAGAGCTGTTCTGAGACCTGTCCGCAAGAAGTAAAAATGCTTGATTTCCTTCTTGAGCATAAGTGGGCACTTCTTTTCTACGCTGCAGTCTTTCTTTTCGTTTTTCTTAAAAGAAAGAAGTTCGAGCGCCAGCTCAAGATAATTTTCCTCTACAAGACCAAGTGGGGGCTTAACCTCATGGATTCTATTGCAAGGAAGCACCGAGAGCTTGTCAAGCTTATCGGCTACATCGGCATTGGCATCGGCTTTGGCGGAATGGCAGTAATTGTCGGCTTTCTTTTCAAGGGGGCTTACGACATCCTTTTTGTTCCTAACGCGCCCCCTACAATCTCGCCAGTCCTTCCTGGCGTCCATATTCCCGGCGGACTCTACATCCCGCTCTGGGAGGGCCTTATAGCAATATTCATTGTTGCCGCTGTGCATGAGTTCTTCCACGGAGTTGTTGCCCGCGCCCACAACGTCCCTATTAAAAGCTCAGGCCCTGCCATAATAGGTCCTTTCTTCGCCGCCTTTGTAGAGCCTGACGAAGAGCGCGTCAAGAGGCAGAGCGATGTTGCCCAATACTCATTTTTTGCGGCAGGAC
>JAFGRH010000032.1 GCA_016935265.1 Candidatus Woesearchaeota archaeon
CAGGGAGGAGCTCGAACTGATAAAGCGAGTTTTAATGCCTAAGTCCTGAAAAGCAAAGCGCCCTCGTTCTGGTAAGAAAGTGAGAAAAGTCCTGAATCCTGAATTCCGTTAAGCAATGCATATGTCTGGTTTTCGCCAAAGCGCCTTACCTCCATGCCGCCTATTATAAAATACTCGTATCCGTTCTCAAGAAGCCAGCCGTGAAGCTCCTCAGCCGTTATGTTAATTCCGCGCTCCCTGAATCCTGACTCTGGCTCGCACCACCCGCAGGAAAACTTGTCAAAACCTATGACCTGGTCGTCTGTAAGGAGAGAGAAAACTTTTGTGTCAGGAGGAAGCGTTCTCAGTGAGACGTAAGCCTCAAGCTCAGGGCTTTGAAACTGGCTGTTGTAAGTCCAGAAAGCTCCTGCTCCCCACGGGGCGGTGTTCACGTCATACTTCTGAACGCCTGCTGTAAAGATAACCCCGATAACAGCAAGCATCAGGATTGCGGCGCTGGCAATAAATGCCATGTTTTTTGGAATGCCGAGCTGCCTTATTAATATGAAGAATAGCCAGAGCCCCTCTGCGGCAAGCAGCGCAACAGGAATTGCAAACAGCATCCAGAACCTGAACGCAAAAAGCCCGACAGGAAGGTTAAAGGTAAGGCTGTTTATCCCGAGGAACGTAAACACTAGCCACAAAAGCGCTATTGCCAGGTATGCTTTCTTTTCCCTTAGAATGCGCCTGTAGTGAAGGGCGACAGCTATAATTCCGAAAAGGACCAGAATGGAAACTGCAATCCCTATCCCTATTGGGTTGTTAATCATGTTTTCTGACTTTGCTATGAAAAAGTCGCTGAAAGTGTAGGCGCGGGTTGCTGTTCCGCTGGCAGGGTGGAAGAAAGCGTACAAAGAACTCACTATTTTCGGGAAAAAGCCCTCTGAAGCATTAGCTACGGCTTCGCCGAGCTGCTCTGCCCTTCCACGCAAGAAAAAGGGCTGGAACCTTGAAGCCCACCAGATGAGGGAGATTAGGAAGCCTGCAACAGGCGCCAATAAGTAAGACCACAAAATCCTCCTTTTCGCAATGCAGATTACAAGAATTGCGATTGAGAGCATTATGAAGAGCTTTACAGCCTGCGTTGGCTGAACGAAAAGGAAGGATGAGAAGCCTAGGGAGCAAAGAATGAGCCATCTCCTGTCATTTTTCGCCATGAAAAGCGAGTAAGCTGTCGGGAAGAAAAGCGTAACGACAAGTGAATGCGCCCATATGAAGTGGCTCAAGAAAGCAGGAACTGATGCAAGAACAAAAGTTGAAAAGAGCGCCTTCCCGCTGTTCCCGCTGAGCGCCTTTGCCAGAAAGAAAAAGAAAAGGAATCCGAGAGATATTATCAGGGCGTTGAAAAACTTCATGGTCCAGTAAACAGAATCGTTTGTCTGGTGAATCACACCCATGACTATGTCGTATCCTGGAGGGTAAGGGTCAAGGTAAATGAAGGACTTGTAAGCAGAAGCGTGCGCCACTTTCTCAACTGAAACGTACTTTATTCCTGAGGCATGCGCCCACGGGTCGTCATCCTCAAGGTAGGGGTATGAGAAAGCGCCTGAAGTGTAAATCCAGAGGCTCAGGAAGGCTATCATAATTGCCCCTGCAACCGCAACGTTCGAATAAGTAAGGGAAACGCTTGGAAAGGAAAATTTGCGGCGGCGGATAATGGAATAGGCAGGGGCAACAAAGCTTATTGCGAGAAAGACTTTCCAGTCAAGCGGAACGTGGATGAAGTCAAGGATTACCCCGAGAACAGGAAATGCTATTAGGCCGAAGCCAAGCCGCATTATGTTGCGCTCGAAAAAGTTTTCAGATTCCTTAACAAGCCTTGTCAGGGCAAACCCCATTCCCCAGAGACAGGCAAAGAAGAACAGTGTCGAAGCAACCACCATTCTGAAAAGGTGAGGCGGGAGTTATTTAAATTTTGTTATAACAAAATCAGCCCTTCTTTTTCACAGGAAGGAAAAGATACCTGAAAAGGGAGCCGTAGCGGAAAGCCATCTTAAGCATCTTGAAGCTGGTCCTGCCGGCTTTCCTGTCAGAATACGTTGTGGGAACCTCGCCGAGCCTGTATCCGAGAAGGTTTGCCTTTATTGCAAACTCAGGGGAGATTGCAAAATCGCCTGAATTCAGGGTTACTGCGTCAAACACTTCCTTCCTGAACGCCCTGAAGGCGTTTGTTATGTCGTGCACCCTCATCCTGAAGAGAAATGCGGCAACCTTGCTGTATGTGCTGCTTGAGATTGCCTTGTGCATCGCAAGGTCCCCCTTTGAGCCGCCCCTTATGTACCTTGCGCCGAAGACCATGTCATAGCCGTCGTTTATGCTGCTGACAAGCTTCCTGAAAGTTGATAAGTCGTCTGACTTGTCTGCCATTGTCCAGATTATTATTTCCCCTTTTGCATTTTTCGTTGCTTCCCTGAGCGTGTAGCCCATTCCCCTGTTGCCATCCCGCCTGTGGATGACCCTTATGTTTTTGTGCTTTGAGGAATACTTATCAGCTATCGAGGCAGTTGCGTCAGTGCTGTGGTCGTCTGAAACAATTATTTCTGCGTTCCAACTGTTCTTTTTGACAAGCGAAAGAAGGGAGTCAAGAAGCGACGGCAGGTTTTGCTCCTCGTTATGCGCCGGAATTATAATTGAAAGCTCCATTTTAGAAGATATTGAGGTTTGCCTTAACCCATTCAGAAAGCTTTTCAACGCCCTGTTCAGGGTTAGTTTCAGGCTTCCAGCCAAGGTCCTTCCGGGCCTTTTCAATGTCTGCGATGAAAACCTTCTGGTCAGACGGGCGCCAGTCCGAATATGATATTTTGCTGCGCTTGCCTGTAAGCTTTTCAAGCAGGTCAAGGAGCTTTAGAAGAGAAAGGGTGTTGCCAGGACCGCCTCCTGCGTTGAAGACGCCGTGCTTTATTTTGCTGCTGAGGAACCTGTCGTAGAGCTGAACGAGATCGTTCACGAAAAGAACATCCCGTACTTGTTTTCCGTCGCCGTATATTGTTATCGGCTTGCCGAGAAGCGTTGCTATTGTGAACCATGCCACCCAGCCCTGGTCCTCAACCCCGAACTGCCTCGTTCCGTAAATGCAGGACATCCTGAAAACCCCTGTCTTCATGCCGTAAACATGCGCGTAGTCCTGCATATACAAATCTCCTGTAAGCTTTGAGCAGCCGTACGGCGTGTGCTCGCAGTGGTCTATTGAGAAGCTCTCCTTTATTCCGGAAGCGTACTTTGGCTCAAACTCGTAGTGGTCTTCCTTTTCAACAAGGCCAATCTCGTTGGGGTTGTTGCCGTAAACCTTGTTTGTTGAGGCATATATCACTGAGGGGTTTTTTGGCGATTTCCTTGCGGCTTCGAGCACGTTAAAAGTGCCGAGTGCGTTTGACTGGAAGTCAGGGTCAGGGTCTGTTACTGAAGTCGTTACGGCAGTCTGGGCTGCGAGGTGGAAGAAGACATCAGCATCCTTTGATGCAGACAGCACATCGCCCGTCTTTGTGACGTCCCCCATCACAAACCTTAGGTTCTTGAACTGCTCAAGGTACTTCTTGTTGTAGTCAATGTTCCTTATCTCTTTCTTCAGGAGCTTTGGCCTTGATAGGTTGTCAAGGACAACCACATCGTGGCCCTTACTTGCGTAGTACTCTGCAACGTGGCTGCCGATAAAGCCGCCCCCTCCGCTAACAAATACTTTCATAAGTGATACGCAAAAAAGCTTGTATAAATAATTTATTGTTGCCATAGAAACATATATAAAGCAAAATTCAACCCTCAGGCAAATGAGAATAGTAGTAACAATACCTGCTTTTAACGAGGAAAAAAGCGTTGGAAATGTCATTAACGACATAAAAGAAACGCTGAAAAAAGGCAGGCACAGCTACAAGATAATAGTTGTGAATGACGGGAGCGCTGACAAGACTTCTGATGCTGCAAGGAAAGCCGGCGCCGAGGTTATTGAGCACCCGATTAACTACGGCCTTGCAGAGGCTTTCAGGACAGAGGTGCAGGCTGCACTCAAGGAAAAGGCAGACGTGATAGTGCATACTGACGCAGATGGACAGTACCTTGCAAAGGACATACCAAGGCTGCTTGAGAAGATAGGGCAGGGCTACGACCTTGTGCTTGGTTCGAGGTTTATGGGGAGGATAGAGCACATGCCATTCCTGAAAAGGACAGGAAACATTGCTTTCTCAAAAGTAATCTCAATGATTTTAGGGACTAAAATAAGCGACGCGCAGACAGGGCTGAGGGCGTTTACAAGGGAGGTTGCTGAAAAAGCCACAATAATATCCACTCACACATACACGCAGGAGCAGATAATAAGGGCTGTGCGCGAGAAGTTTAAAGTAACAGAAGTCCCTGTCTATTTTGCAAGGAGGAAGGGAAAGAGCAGGCTTATAAGAAGCCCTTTCGGCTATGCGCTCAGAGCATGGACGAACATATTCAGGATACTTAGGGATTACGAGCCGTTGAAGTTCTTCGGAGCGATAGGCACTGCCTTCTTTGCACTGGGCTTTGTTATCGGAATCTGGCTCTTTTACATTTTTCTGACTCAGGGAATTGTCGGCAGGATGCCGACAGTTGTGCTGAGCATGCTCTTAATGAGCGTTGGCGCTCAGATAGTCCTTTTCGGCTTTTTGGCTGACATGATAAGAAAATGAAGACAATTATCCTGTGCGGGGGAAAGGGGACGAGGCTTAGGGAGCTTACAGAAGAGATACCAAAGCCGCTGGTTGAGATAGGTGGGAAGCCCATACTCTGGCACATAATGAAAATATATGAGAGCAACGGCTTCAAGGACTTTGTGCTTGCGCTCGGCTACAAGGGCGATATGATAAGGGATTACTTCGCAGAGAATGAAGACGGCTGGAACATCGAGTTTGCCGAGACAGGGGCAGAGACGAACACAGGCGGAAGGATTAAGAGGGCAGAGAAATACATAGGTGAGGGGGAGTTCATGGCAACTTATGGAGACGGCCTGGCAAGCATAAACATAAGGGCGCTTATTGAGCAGCACAGGAAAAGCGGGAAAATGGCTACAATAACCTGCGTAAAGCCGAAGTCGAGATTCGGGATTGTTGAAATAGACGAAAAGAGCATAATCAGGAATTTCAGCGAGAAGCCTGTCCTGCCCTACTGGGTTAACGGGGGCTTCTTTGTTTTCAAAAAAAAAGTATTTGACTTTATCGGGGAGAACGACGTGCTTGAAAACGAGGTTTTCGAAAAGCTTGCAGCAATGAACGAAATATCTGCTTACAAGTTCAGCGGCTTCTGGGACTGCATGGACACATTTAAGGAAATGCAGGCGCTTAACGAGCTTTGGAATTCAGGAAAGGCTGCGTGGAAGGTGTGGAAATGAGCTGGACAGGAAAAAAGGTTTTCATAACAGGGGCAGACGGCTTCCTCGGAAGCTGGCTGACGAAAAGGCTTGTCAGGGAAAAGGCTGATGTTACAGTGCTCCTGCGGGACAGGGAGAACGACTCAAAGCTAAGGGATCTCGGGATACTTGAGAAAGTGAACGCTGTCTACGGCAGCGTTGAGGACCTCGAGCTTATTAAGAGAGCCCTTAACGAATACAGCACAGAGGTAATATTCCACCTTGCGGCGCAGACCCTTGTCGGAATAGCAAACCGCTCACCGCTTTCAACCTTTGAGAGCAACATAAAGGGAACGTGGTGCCTTTTGGAAGCAGCGCGTGAGCTTAAGGTGCCGAGGATTGTAGTCGCTTCCAGTGACAAGGCTTACGGCGACCAGGAAAAGCTTCCCTACACAGAGGACTTCTGCCTCCAAGGAATGCACCCGTATGATGTTTCAAAGAGCTGTGCGGACATGATAGCAAGGACTTATGCTAAAACATACGGGATGAACATAGCGGTTACAAGGTGCGGGAACATTTACGGCGGGGGGGATGTGAACTGGAGCAGGATATTCCCCGGAACGATAAGGTCGCTGATAAAGGGGGAGGACCCTGTGATAAGGAGTGACGGAACGCTCGTGAGGGACTACCTTTACGTTGAGGATGCAGTAGACGCTTACATGATGCTGGCAGAGGCAATGGAAAGCGGAAAGCTTGCAGGGCAGGCTTTCAATTTCGGCACAAACCGGCCGATAAGCGTGCTTGACCTTGTGAAGCTGATAATGAAAGTGCTCGGGAAGAAAGGGAAAATAATAGTGCAGGGAAACGCGCCCAACGAGATAAGGGAGCAGTATCTTGACAGCACAAAGGCAAACAGGGTGCTGGGATGGAAGCCAAAGCACACGCTTGAGCAGGGAACCGAAAAGACATACGCCTGGTATGAATCTTACCTTAGGGAAGAATGAGAGTTCTGATAGTAATAAAGCGATTTTCCGGCACCATAGGAAAAGACGCGATTCTGGATAATTTCGGGAGAGAGATAAGGATAGCAGAAGCCCTGAAGAAAAAGCACAAGGTAACAATAATAGCAGGAGACCACGCGAAAAAGGAATCTTTCTCAAAGGACATGAACGGGATAAAGGCAGTGGTTGCTCCTTTCAGCATTTCAGGGATTCCTGAATTCATAGGCAGGGTAAAAGAGCATGCAAGGCAAAACGACATAGTAATAGGGACAACGCACCCCATCTTTGCCATGATGGCTTACCTCGGAAGGTGCAAGAGAAAGTTCGTCTACGACTTAAGGGATAACTACGAAACTTACGATTTTGCAAATGTTCCGCTGCTGAAAGGGGGGCTTTTGGGAAGGTTCGTGATGAGGCGCGTTAACAATTTCCTAATAAGGAAGGCGGACCTTGCCGTATGCGTAAGCCACAGCCTCATGGAAAAGGTCTCAAGGCTGAGAAAAGGGAAAAAAACAATGGTTGTTGAGAACGGAGTGGAAAAGCTGTTCAGGCCATTAAGCAAGGCAAGTTGCAGGAAAGCGCTGCGCCTTCCGGCAAAAGCAAAGATAATAACGTACATAGGGCACGTCTCAAAAGAAAGGGGAACAGACCTGCTTATCAGGGCTTTCCTGAAAATAAGGGCGAGGGAAAAAAAAGCTATTCTGCTTCTCAGCGGAAAAGTCGATTCTGAAATCAGAATAAACAAGCCGGGAATAAAATGGATGGCTCTGCCGAAAAGAATAGAGGTAGTGAAGGCAATAAACGCAGCAGATGTTGCAGTTCTTCCTCAGCCCTTAAACGAGACAAGCAAGTACACTTTCCCCTACAAGCTTATGGAGTACATGGCGTGCAACACGCCGGTTGTTGCGACTGCGATAGGAGATGTCAGGAGGGTACTGGCGGAAAGAAAGCACGGGCTGGCAAACCCAAATCCTGATGACTTAAGGGTTAAAATACTCAAAAGCCTCAAAATCAGAGGGGAAAATTATAATAACATAACCAAAAAGTACGAGTGGGAAAACCTCGGGGAAAAGTACAGCCTTGCGCTGGAAATGATAAGATGAAAAGGCATGATAAAAGGAAAATGAAAGAGGATATGAAAGGCTATTACAACACCTCAAAGGGCTACCTTGAGCACCTTATGTCCGAGGGCGGTTCAGAGGACTACAACTGGAGCGGGTATGTGAAGTTTGCTTCAAGGCACATAAATGACGGCGAAAAAGTCCTTGAGCTTGGGTGCGGCGTGGGAACCGCTTCGGTGATGCTTAACAAGAAAAGAAAAATACGCATGACCG
>JAFGRH010000033.1 GCA_016935265.1 Candidatus Woesearchaeota archaeon
AGAGGGAGGCATACGACCTGCTTAAGGAAAGGCGCGTCCTTAAGGACAGGGCGCTCACACCTGTAATACGCGTCGCGCTTCGTGAAATAAACGACTTTGCAAAGCCCCTTGAAGTCACAATTGGCGAGTCAAAGCAGATATTCTGGAAGTGGTATCTTCTGGGAAAGGAGGAGACAGAGTCCCTTATCAAAGAGGCGCTTGGGCTTTCAAAAAAGGTTGAGGCACCCGCGCCTCCGCCTCAGCATCCCGCTCCAAAAGAAAAAATCCCTGAAAAAATTGTTCCTGAGAAGCCTGCCCCCATTCAGCAGAAAATACCTGAAAAGCCAAAAGAGGCAATAAAGCCGGAGCCTGTGCAGGAAAAGCTTGCTCCTGCGAAGCCAAAACCTGCAGCAAAGCCAAAAAAACAGCCTGCAAAGGCAAGCACGCTTCTAAACGACACCCTGAACTTCTTTGAGAAGAGCGGGATAGAAGTCCTTGAGCAGGGCGTTCTTAAGAAGAATTCTGAGTTCGAATTCGTCATAAAGATGCCTACGCCAGTTGGCGAGGTTAAGTATTACTGCGTTGCCAAGAGCAAAAAGAGGTGCAGCGATTCAGACCTGAGCGCAGCATTCGCACAGGGGGACATGAGAAAGCTTCCTGTCCTTTTCATTTCTCCCGGCGAACTGACCAAAAAAGCAGCCGCACTTCTTGAAAAGGGGCTTAATATAACCTATAAGAAGATTTAAGATGGGGCTTAAGATAACAGAGCTGTTGCCAAAGCGCGAAATAACTCTCGATGAGCTAAACGGCAAAACAATCGCTATTGATGCCTCAAACCACCTTTACCAGTTCCTTACAACTATACGCGGTCCTGACGGGGCGCTTTTTACTGACAGAAAAGGCCGCGTCACAAGCCACCTCATCGGGCTATTTTCCCGCACTTCTTATCTTCTCCAGAAAAACATAACTCCTGTCTACGTTTTTGACGGCAAGCCACCTGTCCTTAAAAAGAAAACCTTTGCTCAGAGAAAGGCAGTAAAAACCAAAGCCGGCAGGATGTACGAAAAGGCAACTGAAAAGGGCGAGGAGGAAGAGATGAAAAAGTACGCTGCAAGGACTTCAAGGCTTACGCCCGAGATGGTGGAAGACGCAAAAGAGCTTCTCAAAGCACTCGGGGTTCCTGTTTTCCAGGCGCCTTCTGAAGGAGAGGCACAGGCAGCCGGAATCGTGAGGGATGGAAACGCATTTGCTGTCTCTTCACAGGACGCGGATTCCCTTGTCTTCGGTTCAGACAGGCTCATAAGAAACCTTTCGGTAAGCGGGAGAAGGCAGGCAAGAGGCATAGCAGGCGAGCAAATCCCTCCTGAAGTTATTGTTTTGAAGGAATTCCTTGAAAACTGCGGGATAACGCAGGAGCAGCTCATAATCCTCTCTATCCTTATAGGTACAGACTACAACCCGGGCGGGATAAGAGGAATAGGTCCTGTCAAGGCGCTGGACCTTGTTAAGGCAAACAAGGATTTCGATAAACTGTTTGAGGAGCTCAAGTGGGCAGATTACTTCGATTTTCCTTGGCGCGAGGTTTACAATACTATTAGGGAAATGCCAGCCTCACCTTCAAAGAAGTTCAAGTCAGAGCCTTTTAGCAAATCAGCAGTGAAATCCCTGCTCTGCGAGAGCCACGGGTTTTCCGAAACCAGAGTGGAAAGTACGTTAAAGAAGCTTGAAGCCCATAACAAGAACCGCGCCCAGAAGGGGCTTGGCGGATTTATTTAAAATGGCAAAGAAAACAATAAAGCACTTTCTTAAGGGCGAGCTAACACCAAATGAGCTCTCTTCTATAAGGCGCGCATTTGATGTCGTCGGCGATATAGCTATCGTAGAAGTGCCGCGGGGCTTTTCCAAAAAGGAAAAAGCAATAGCCCGAGCGGTTTTGGAAATGAACCGGCAAGTCAAAACAGTTGTCAAGAAAAAAGGAGGGCACACAGGCCGCTACAGGTTGCAAAAGTTCAATCACCTCGCCGGCGAGAAGAAAAAGGAAACAATAACGGTAGAAAACGGCGTCCGCCTGAAGGTTAACATTGAGAAAGCCTATTATTCACCAAGAATGGGCTCAGAGAGGAAGCGAATATATTCTCAGGTAAAAAAGGGCGAAACTGTCCTTGTTATGTTCTCAGGCGTAGGTCCTTACCCTATCGAAATAGCAAAGCACTCCTGCGCAGATGTTTACGCTATAGAAATGAACCCTGCAGCGCACAAATACTCAGTTGAGAATGCAATGATGAACAAAGCCCCTGTAAAGCTTTACTGCGGCGATGTAAAAAAAGTCCTGCCTAAGCTTAAGAAGTTCGACCGCATAGTTATGCCGCTGCCAAAAGGCGCAGAAACCTATCTGCCGCTTGCAGTAAACCACATCAAAAAAGCAGGCATTATCCACTACTACGACTTCCTTGAGGAAAAAGACATACCTGAAGCGGCTGTTGGGAAAGTAAAAGCCACCTGCACTAAGCTGAAGAAGCGCTTCAGGGTAATAAGAACAGTAAAGTGCGGTCAACTGGCTCCACGCGCCTACAGGGTTTGCATTGATTTCCGCGTTCTTTAAACCGCTACTATTAAATACCCTTCTGCATTATCTTTACTGCGCGCGATGAACGAGAGAACACCCGCTGACGCAAGGATGAAGAAGGGAGTAACTTGTGAGCGCGCAACTTTTTACTAGAAGAAAGCTTACCCGAACATCGTAACGTATTCCTTTCCTTCCTCTTCTTTCCTTCTCACTTTCTCAATTGCCCTTAAGAAATCAGCTGTTTCAACGTACGTCCTTTCTGCCCTTATCGCGAAATACCCTGCTTCTGTGCAGACTGCCTTTATATCCGCGCCTGTAAAGCCACCTGAGCATTCAACAATCCGCGATGTTTCAACTTTCGCAGTGTCCATGTCTCTCATGTGAATTCTGAATATCTCCCTTCTTCCTTCTTTTGTGGGAACGGGCACGTATATCTTTCTCTCGAGCCTTCCTGGCCGTGTTATTGCAGGGTCAAGTATGTCTTTCCTGTTTGTGCAGCCTATGATCTTCACATTTCCAAGGTTTTTGAAACCGTCTATTTCAGAAAGCAGCTGCATAAAGGTTCTTTGCACTTCCCTCTCGCCTGAAGTCCCTATGTCGAGCCTTTTTGCGGCAAGGGCGTCAAGCTCGTCTATGAAAACTATGCTCGGCGCCTTTTCCCTTGCAAGCTGGAATATTTCCTTGACTAGCTTTGCCCCTTCTCCTATGAATTTCTGGACCAGCTCTGAGCCAACAACTTCTATGAAAGTGGCATTTGTCGAAGTGGCAACCGCTTTTGCGAGCAAAGTCTTCCCTGTTCCTGGCTCGCCGTAGAGAAGCAGCCCCTTTGGCGGCTGTATCCCTACTTTTTTGAAAAGCTCAGGCTTCTTCAGGGGAAGCTCAACAACCTCCCTTATCTCGTTTACCTGCTCCTCAAGCCCCCCAAGTTCTTTCCAGGGGATATTCGGCTTCTCAACTATTACGAATTTCTCAACATTGAAGCCCTTTGAAGACTGTATCCTCTTTATTATCGTAAGGTTTTTTTGCTCGACAAGCACCATGTCGCCTGCGCGTAGCTTGTTGCAGCCTTCTGCAACGCTCACGAGAAATTGGTTGCCGTTCGGTATCTTTATTATTGCGCCGTCCCTGCTTAGCTCTTTCAGTTCGCAAACCATTAGGGGGACCTGCCTGAACCTGTCCAGTTCTGACTTCAGCTGGGCTATTGTCTCGCGGAGGATTGCGTTCTCTTCCTGAAGGTGGCTGCCTCCAGTGCTGTAGCCGAAAATAATATCACCAATTTTTTCTTCTGTCTTAATCTTTATCACTCCGCTGATTTAGTGATATTCACGTCTTTCACGACGATGGGTGGGGTAAAAACAGGGGTCTCCACCTCCCACCCCATAACACGCTCAGCGTCTTCCCCTATTGCGCTGACGTTCCTAAACATTCCGAGCAGGTTCTCGCTTACTCTTATGTCCTTAACAGGGCTTTTTATTTTCCCGTTTTCTATCAGGAATATTCCGTCTCTCGGTATTGTCGAAAAGTCTCCGCTGTCGTAGTTGCTAAACCGTGTGTACCAAACGTTTGTTATCCATAAACCCCTTTTTATTTGCTCAAAAAGTTCCTCTTTAATAAAACTTCCTTTTTTCAGAACAATGTTGAAAGGCTCTGGGCTTACAATCCCTGCGTTTGCAGTCGTTACTGTGTTGTACCTCTTCGCTGTTGAGGTATTGTGAAGGTAAGTTTTAAGCACGCCATTTTCAATTATTGTGTTTGTCTGAGTAGGAACGCCTTCTGCGTCGAAACTTGCAGCCCCCATCCCTCCTGGCAGTGTGGCGTCGTCGAGAATTGTAACCTCTTTGCTTGCAACTTTGCTCCCTATTTTTTCCGCAAGGCAGCTTAACCCAGATTCCACATTAAAGGCAGAAGCAGCAACTCCCATCTGCTCGATAATGTTTGATGCCGGGAGCGGCTCAAACAGGACATCGTACTTTCCTTGTTTTATTGGCAGAGGATTCCTCGCTTTTTTGGCTATTTCCGCAGCCCTTGCTGCCGCTGATTCTATGTTGCAGTCTTTCAGCATTCTTGCTGTTGCGACGTAGTGCCCCGAAGCTTCATTGTCAGTAAATGCCCTTATCGAAAAATGTATTTTTGTTCCCTTTTCTTCTGCCTCAACGCTGTTTGAGGTCCTTAGATAAACTTTGGACTTTGTCGTTTCCAGCACTCCCGCAGTCCTCTTTGCTCCGTTGCTCAGCGCTGTGCTTATTCCCTTCTCAACAAGGTCTACATCCTTTTCAGCAAGCTCAGCAACTGCCTTGTCATAGGTGCCCTCTCTTTCCTGATATTTGAATGGCCCTTTTGCTATTCCTGAGTATTCCTTGTTCTGCTCTGTTGCTTTCGCGAACTTAAGCAGCTTTTTTATCGTCTCATCAATTATCTCTTGGGAGAAGGCATGTATTGATGTCAGCACAAGCCTTTTGTCAATCGCTGCGAAAAGGCTGACATTCATTGACTGCCAGGTCTGCGTCGCGCTTACCTTGTTGTTTGAGAACTTTATCTGGGTTTTTTCTTCCTCACCTATTGTTACTATTACATCATCTGCCCCGCTATTCTTGAACTTCTTCTCTATTTTCTCAGCTATTTCTCTCATGGGTATTCACTTAGCCTTATTCCCCGCATCCTGAATGAAGGCCCGCCGAACCAAACAGGTATTGCCTGCATCGGCTCTGCCTTCCCGCAAGTTCCTGCGCTGTGCTCCGTATTGTCTGCTATTGCATCTACTGCTCTCCACAAGTCATGCGTCTTTATCTCTATTGTCGGCATGAAGGCGGGGGCGGTAATCTTTCCGTTCTCTATTATATATGCTTCTGACCCGACATATTTTTGGTTAACGCGCCTGTCATCTATGTTCCACTCTGTGAAGTTTTTCATGTAAACGCCTTTCTTTACGCCTTCTATGAGCTCCTCTTCCTTGTGATCGCCCTCCTCAAGGAACGTGTTTGACATCCTGACTATTGCTTCCCTGTCATAAGAAGTTGCCCTTGCCGAGCCGTTGCTCTTAACCCTTAACGCCTCTGCTGTTTCCCTGTTGTGCAGGAGCTCGTTGCTTATGCCGTTTTTTATCAGCGCCTTTTTTCTTGCTCTAACCCCCTCATCATCGTAAAGGTAATATCCGAAGCTTCCTTCTATAGTAGGGTCATCGCTTATGTTTACTATTTCGTTTCCTATTGCAGAACCCAGATTATCTTTTGTGAGGTAGGACTCTCCTGCCTGCGCGGCTTCCCTTCCGAATATCCTGTCTGCCTCGTGGGGGTGTCCTGCGCTTTCGTGCACCATTATTCCTGTTACCTGAGGCCCCACAACAAGGTCAATCTTTCCTTTAGGCGGCTTTACCCCGTCCTTAAGCATCTTTGCAGTTGTTTTTACTTCATTGAGCATCAATCCAGGGAAATCCTTGTCAAGTATTGTTTCGAATCCGCCTGCGGCGCCGTACTGCCAGTACCTCTGCCCGCTTTTTCCATTTTCCTTCACCGTTAGAAAGAAAAAGTAGTCAGTCCTCGGAATTTTTGATTCTATTTTTGCCCCGTAAGAGTTGACAAAGTACTTTTGCGTTGTGAAGTCTGAAAGAGAAAGGTAACTCCCCGGCACTTTTATTCCGCTGCTTTCCACAGCTTTTTCTATTTCGAGCAGAACGCTGAGCTTTTCTGCAGGGGATGCGTCCTCGAGATTTATCTTCTGCTTTACCTCGTACTTGTCTTCATGAACTTCCTCATCTGAAAGTTTTATCTCCTCTTTTATCCTCGCCGCGTTTTTCGTAACTTTCATTCCGCGCTCTACAAGGGTTCTTACTTTTTCCTTTTCAATCTGGTTTATTGAAACAAAGCCAAGCGTGTTGTTAACTATTACCCTTAATCCGAGCCCTGTTACGCGGTCAAATCCTGAAATTTGGGGCACGCCGTTCCTCAGAAGAAATCCGCTGTTTGAAGTTGATTCCATCCTTGCGTCAGCATAGCTTGCGCCGAGCTTTATTGCATAATCGACGGCAAAATCAGCGAGACCGAGATCCATATTTTGTGGTAAGGAAGCTTATTTATAAAGTTAATGATTAAGAAAAATTTATCTCGTAACTTTGTAGCTTTTTACCTGCTCTAATAATTTTTTTGCCTTCGCATTTTTTTCAAAATGGTTTCGTACAGGGCTTACGACTTCATTTATTTTTCCTGCCACAGCAGATTTCAGGTCTGCCGGATGAAGTTCGCCTGAAGAATAAACTTTCGCGAGGTTTTCATAAGACTCTATTTTCACGTCTCCCCCGAACTTCTCAGGCCTTTTTATCTCAAGCTCCTTGAATTTTTCAAATATTATGTGCTTTGCGTATTCCATAACTGGATTTTCCTTTGTTATCTTTGCAGGGCAGTAGGCTTTCCCTATTTTTCTTTTAATGTCCGCCTCTGTGTCCGTCATGAATATTGCGCTGTCAGGGACAGACTTCGACATTTTAAGCGCAATCGCCCGCTCTGTCGGGTCATCTATAGAGGTTTTCGGCTCGCCAAGCCCCATCAGCATGTGGTGGCTTACAACAACAGGCTTCCATAGCCCTAGTTTAGGCCCTACTTCCCTTGCCAGCATGTTCACTTTTCTCTGGTCCATGCCCAGCTGAGTTATATCTGCTTTAAGAGTGAATATGTCTGCTGCCTGCATGCAGGGGTATATTATCTGCGAAGCGCTAAGCATTTCATCTTCTTTCCTTCCCATTATCTGCCCGCACCTTACAATTCTTTTCAGGCTTGCCGCCCGTGCTATGTTTATTACAGTTTTCCAGTATTCCTGACCTGCCACCATGTCGCTTGACCTTACGAACTCGAGGTTCTCAACATCCATTCCTGCAGCTTTCCACACTTCCACAAGGTAATCCCCGCAGGTCTGTATCTTTTCCAGATTACCTTCAAGCTTGTTGTTTGCCCATGCGTGCCAGTCTGCTGCAAACATCTTAAAATGGATTCCTGCCTTGAGCATCTTGTTGACGTTTATCGCCCTAAGAATTCCCTGCGCTATGTGCACCTGCCCGCTTGGCTCAAATCCGTCATAAGCAACAGGCTTTGTTTTTGTCTGGAGAAGCTCTTTCAGCTCTGCTTCTGTTACGATTTCCTCTCCAACCTGCTTTATCAGCTCTAATCTCGATTCCGTGTCCATAATGGCTTCTTATCTCCCTTAATTTAAAAAGTTTACTTGCACTCGCCACTGGACAACTGCGCATAACATATTTAAATGAAGCAGCCAGACTAATTTCCATGATAGTCAGCGCTACAGACCTTTCCTCTTACCTTTTCTGCCCAAGAAAACTCTACATGAGGAAAGTGCTGGGCATAGTTGAGCCGCCCAACCAGGCAATGGTTCTCGGAACTATAAGGCACGCAATACACGAAAAGCTCAGTAAGGCAGATGAGTCAATTATAAGGCAGCTTAACAAGGACCACTCTGAAAGTGAAGCCGCAACCCTGTTCAAGAACGACTACCTTAAGGCATTAAGGGGCACGATAACGCACCACAAGAGCCATCTTAAAGAAGTTGACCTAGTTCCAGGGGAAGTATTTGTTGATGTATGGCCTTTCATCTACGATGAGGCATTGTCAAGGGCATCTGAGATTTATTCTTTCGCAAAGTCAGCAGGGGTTTATGGAGAGGAGCTCTGGAGTATGCTGCCCAAGACCATTTCAGAGTACCATGTCCAGTCAGAGGCGCTCCAGCTCAAGGGAATTATAGACAAGATTGAAGTAAGGGACGGCAAGTACATCCCATTTGAGCTTAAGACAGGCTCTGCTCCGCGAGAGGGTGTCTGGCCGGGCCACAAAATTCAGGTTGCCTGCTACGCAATGCTTCTTCAGGAGGCTTTCAAAACGCCAGTTAATGAAGGTTTTGTAGTTTACCTTAACCTTCGCGAAAAGAGGCGCGTTGCGATGAATCCTTTCCTTGAGGAAGAGGTAAAATTGCTTATCAGCAAGGTTCAGGCCCTTCTTGAGAGCAAGGAGCTCCCCGAGCCATGCGGCAAAAAAATCTGCGGTTGCAATAATTTTGTAGTAACAACAAAATAATGCACAACATTTAAATATAACTTATTCCCTTCTGTGAAAGGAGGGTTTAAAAGCAAAATGGCAGAGGGAGATGACAAGAGTTTTTCTAAGAAGCTTATTGGCAAAACCGTTGTGAGCAAGACCGGGAAGCGATTTGGAGAAGTAGGAGACATCATCTTCGAGACAAGGTCCGGCGAACTTATACACCTTGTGCTTGCAAACCCAACACCTTACACAGAGAAGCTTGAGCTTGAAAGGGACAACGAGGGAAACATTCTGATCCCATTCAGCGCGGTCATTGCAATCGGCGACTTCATGGTTGTGGCTGAGGAAGATATTGTTTAGAAACCTTTATATTGCCTCTTTTTCTCCTGAATTTCATGAGCACTTTATGGGCGGAGAAGTACAGGCCTTCTGATTTTTCTGAGATTCTGGGCCAGGCTGAGATAGTCGCAAGGCTTAAGGCTTTTGTTGAGAAAAAGAACATGCCCCACCTTCTCTTTGCAGGCCCGCCCGGTGTTGGGAAGACCAGCGCAGCCCTCGTTGTTGCAAAAAAGCTTTTTGGGGAAGCATGGAGGAACAATGTCCTTGAGCTTAACGCTTCCGATGAGCGCGGGATAGATGTTATCAGGAACAAGGTTAAGGATTTTGCCCGCACTAAAGCGCTCGGGAGCGTTCCATTTAAGATATGCATGCTTGATGAGTGCGATTCCCTTACAAAGGAAGCCCAGCAGGCGTTAAGGCGAACAATGGAGAACTACTCAGGAACGTGCCGCTTCATACTTCTTGCTAACTATTCCTCAAAGATAATAGACCCTATCCAGAGCAGGTGCGCGGTTTTCCGCTTTAAGCTGCTTCCAAAGGAGGGAATCTTCTCAATTGTTGATACTATTGTCAAAAAAGAAGACCTGAAAATTGACGAAAAGGCAAAGGAAGCCCTTTTCGAGGTCAGCGAGGGTGACTGCAGAAGGCTGGAAAACATACTTCAGAGCGCAGCATCAATATCTTCTGCGATAACGCCTGACGTAATCTACTCAGTTGCCAGCGTTGCCAAACCAAAAGAAATAAAAGAGATACTTTCTCTAGCTCTTAAAAACAGGTTTGTTCAGGCAAGGGAGAAGCTTATTGAAACAATGCTTGCTTACGGCCTTTCGGGGCTTGATGTTATTAAGCAGATACAGAAAGAGGCTCTTGAGCTCGAAATCGATTCGAAGCTTAAGATGCTGATTGTTGAGAAGTGCGCAGATATTGAGTTCAGGATGGTCGAGGGAGCGGACGAGTTTGTTCAGCTCGAGGCGCTTCTGAGCATCATCGCAGCTTTGCAAGAGAAATAAAAATGGTGGTGAAAAAGGGAGTGAAGCCTTCTCGTAAGAGGGCAGTACGCAAAAAATTCTCTGCAGGAACAGAATACGCTGACTCTTTAAGGAAGCAGCTCGACGAGGTTTTGTTTTCTCAAAAGAATGTTGCTGATGAGCTTAACAGGCAGCTGTATGCAAAGGAAGGCGAAGTAAGGCAGCTGATGGAACTTCTTTCCAAGAGGGAAGCCCAGATAAGGGCGCTTTCCAGCCAGCTGGAATCAAAGAAAGGCGCTGAAACCAAGCCCAGAAAGGATTCTGTTGACAAGGGCGAATTTTCAAAGCTCGCGAATCAGCTCGCTAAGAAAGACGCAGACATTGCAAGGATGCGCCAGCTTCTTCTGCAGAAGCCATCAGAGGATAAGGACGCCTATGCTGAGAAGCTTAAGCAGCAGCTTGAAGCCGCGTCATCTTCACAGAAGACCATTTCTGACGAGCTTAACAGGCAGCTTGCCGTTAAGGAAAGGGAGATTGAGCACCTCGTATTGATACTTTCCAAAAAGGAGGAAGAGACAAGAAAGCTTTCTTCCCAGCTTGAGGCAAAGAGCGCTGCTGAGGAGAGCTACGTCAGCAGGCTTAAGGAAGCCCTGTTAAAAAAAGACACAGCAAACAAAGATACTTTCTTGAGGCTGACAGAGCAGCTTTCCCTTAAGGACGAGGAAATACGGCACCTTAGAGGGGAACTTTTTGAAAAGAGGCGCAGGAGCAGTGAAACATTCAGTGCCCCTTCTATTGACCAAAGCGAGTTAAAGCTTCTTAACAGGCGTTTGGCAGAAAAAAACAATGAACTAAGGAGGCTGGAATCTTCTTATCTTGAGCAGGACCGTTCAAACCAGAAAATAATAAGGCAGCTCAGGCAGCAGCTCAACACGTCAGGTGATGAAATAGGGCAGCTAAAGATGTTTTTCAACCAGGAAGCCGGCCGAGCGAAAACGCTTGAAAAGGAGATGGACAAGCAGCTCGCTGAAAAAGACGCGGAGATTGAAGACCTAAGCAGGCAGCTAAGGGCAGGCACCTCTCCTGAAACAAAGGGCACAAAGAAAATCACAGAGCTTAAGCAGCTCCTTAAGGTTAAATCAGAAAGCTTTGAATCGCTCGAATCAGAGCACGAGAAGCTCAGGCAGGAGAACAAGTCCCTTTTAAGAAAGCTCGACTCAAACAAGCGCTTTGCAGAGGAGAGCGAGAAGCACTACCAAAAGCTTCTCGAGGAGCTCGGAAGGGAGCACCAGCGCAGGGTTAAGGAGCTCGTCGCTAAAAGCTCTGAAAAGGAGTCAGAGCTGCGCGCAGAGATTGAAAAACTTAAGGTCAGGCTGCACGAAAATGATTCATTGTTCGCTGAGAAGGAAGAAAAAATAGATGATGCCCTTAAGGAGTTCTCAATGCGTTATGAGCAGCTCCTCAGGATGCGCTCTGCAGGAGAGCACGTTCTTCCTGATCCCGGTCGCATTAAGGAGGAAGCAAAGATAAAGGAGCTTCTCGCAGAGGCTGAAACAAGGGTAAAGGCAGTTATTGAGAAGGAATCAGCCCTTGAAAGAAGGGAGCAGATCCTCCACAAGCAGCAGGATGCAATCACTCAGCAGCTTGATGTTCTTAAGGCAGCAGGCTTTGAAATCGGCAGAACAAAGGAATTCCTGAAAAAGAAGCTAGAGGAAGTTGAGCTTCCTAAAAAGCAGGCTAAGCCAAAAATCGAAAGGATGGCGCCGGTTGTTGAGGAGTTCCCGCTAAAGGCGCCTGAGCCTGTTAAGCAAAAGATTTCTCAGGCAGGCATTCTCCCCCCCGAAAAGCCCAAGGCTTTTACGCCCCACAAAGCCGCGGATGAAGGGGCTTTTTTCAGTGCAGACGGCTATTCTGAGCTGGATGAGATTCGCTCTGTGATTGAAGTCGGTCTTCAGCATGGCGATTCAGTTGAACAGATTAAGAAATCGCTTGTCGGCTCCGGCTACCCGAAGGAACAGGTCGAGAAGGCAGCGAGAGAACTAAGCGTTATAAAAAAATAATTCTAAAAAAAAGAAAAAATTAAGTCGGCAGATGCCTTATGAGAAGGTCTGTCCTCTTTGTCTCGCGGTAGTCGAACTGAAGCTCCACATATACTTCTCTCAGAGCGTCAATGTCTGTCGGGAGTCCTGTAAGCCTGCAGCTAACTGTTGCCCCTCCAACTGAGTCAAGCCTTACCTCTCCGCCTGAAGCGCCCATACAGTCGACAGTAATACCCGAGCCTGCGTTAACCGTCATGTTAATAACGTCTTCATCCGTTATTGTAGTGCTGCCCGCTATTGTTCCTCCGCAGCCTGTATCAGGCTTGAAGATTTCTCCGTTGCCTTGGTGAGCAACCCTAAATGTCAGGAGGATTGAACCTGCGCCTCCAGGGCTTTCTGTCATTGAAACAATCTGTATCGGGGATGAGGAGCTCTGTATGCTCTTTGGCCCGCTTATTTCACAGACGCTTGAAGTGGTTGTTGTAAGGCTGCCGCTCTTCCTTATGCAGTAAGTTCCTGTTGCTTTTGTTCCGTATTCATAGCACACCTCAGCCCTTATAGGGATTCTGAGGGCATTTCCCTGCAAAGTCGGCGTATATCTGAAATCAGCAGTCGTAGAAGGCAGGATTATTTGCTCAGTTCCTCCTTCAATCTTGTTGCCGTCAAAGGTCTTTTTTACGCCGGCAAGGTCTGTTGTCAGACTTCGCGTAAGATCTGCCACAGTATAAGGTCCGAAATCACTAGGGTAAAGACCTGTTACCACCACGCTCGCTTCGCCGGAAAGCACATCCCACTCCCCTGCGTTTTCGAGCGATACAGCTATCTTGAAAGGATACCCACTTGCATCAGTTATCTCTGCGGGAGGCGCGTTGTCAAGGAACCTTATGAGAAGCCCTTGGCTGCCTCCGAAAAAAGATGAATCACTGCTGACCGTGCCTCCTGACTGACACCCAGCAGCCAAAAGCGTTAAAGCCAATACCGCCAGAATTAAATGCATTTTCATGTTGAAGACCTCCTTTTATGGATACCATCCCAATTCGGATTTACCCTATTTAAAGTTTTCTATTCTATGAGTTCCTGTATGCTTATTACTTTGGATATGCTCTCTGTGTAGCCGTAGTTCAGCTCAAGCGCAAGCTCTGTTGTAAAGCTGCCCCTACCACGCAGTATAGCTAGGCTAGGGCCTGCTTCGCATAAGAAAAAGTTATTTGCATCGTCATCAGTTAGCTTTAGAGTTGGCGGTCCGCAATCCAGATACGTGTTACCTATGCGCGCTGAGATGCTGCTCATGTAATTGAAAACCTTATTTTCTCTGGTAAATGTTGTTCCTGCGCATACACCTTCTGCGTTATATGGGGCTGCGCCTGTATTTACTATAAGTCCTGTGCCTATATTCTTCACAAAAATCTTAAATCGCGGCAGAATGTTTCCGTTAGATTCTACAACAGAAGGCTCCACTCTCGTTATTGCAACCGGAGCGCCTTGGTTTACGAAATCCTCCGGCGCCATCTCGCAGACATCTTCACCAGGGTTTAGCCTGTAAGGCTCTGCATCTAGGCATACGCTCGCGCTGTGCTTTGTTTTGTAGTTGTAGCATATAGTTGCAGTTATAGCGGCAGAAAGCTTCTTCACTTCTACCGCATCTTCCTCAGGATCCCGTTCAATTGGCTGCGCAGTTGCAGTTGTCTCTATTACAGTCATTCCCCCTGAAATCGAGGTTTCTTTCCCGACAAGATTGCCCCCAAAGTCCTCATGCGAACCACTTACGCTAAGTTTAGGTTCTTCTACTGCAAGGGCAAACCAATAGTTATCGACGTCAACCGCCCCGTTGTTCCTAATCCTGACAGCAATAGGGAAATCATTGCCTACACCCCCCCTTGACATTAAAACCTCATCAGGAGGAGCGCCCTCAATAAACTCTACCACAAGCCCCTCGCTTCCCTCATAAGGGTTCGGGAGGTCTATCTTGCTGTCTTCTCTTTTCCCGCAGCCAGAAATAAGAAGAACCAGTGCAATCATTATAATTATAAAGTATTTTTTCATTTTAGCGGAAAGCTGCCTGCTGGCTTATTACTCTTATACTCGGTATGCTTGCTTCAAGCGTGAAATAATAATCTGCCCTTGCGCTTATTGTCTTAGGCGCGCAGATTGCCCCCCCAAGCAGCAGGTCAGGGATAGGGTCCTGTAACGGGCACCTGAAAGAGATGTAATCAAGCATGTCCGCGTTGTATATCTCCTTTATTAGGTTGTCTTTCACGTTGTACCTGTTCCCAGTCGGAGGATTAAAATCACATCTCGGGCTATCAGTATCCATTTCCAATCCGTTAGGAAGATCAACATAAAGACTCTTAATTCCGCTAACAAACCCCTCATGCTGGTTTTCTAGCGTGACTATGACTCTGAGGCTGCTGGCATCCTGATTCCCTCCGATTCCTATCGGCATGCTCCTCGTGAGAGTTATGCCTAATTTTGCAGGTGAGTTTGGCGGGTTGAATTCAGCGACGCTATTCTGATACTGGTCAAGACCGCACGATTTCAGAGTGTCTTCGCCGATTTGCTGCTTTGTCCCGAGGTCTACGAACACTGCAGTAAACGCCGAAGTTGTTGCGAATTTGTAAGTGGCTTCAACATCAGGGCTGTAAGTTCCTGTCTCGCAGTCGCCTGGCGATGGGACAGGGTTTTCAACAAGGAAATTGCATTCGCCGTCAATATTACACGGCTCAGCAGGCAGTGGGTCAGGGCAGCACACTATATACCCTGCAGCATAAGAAGTGTCAGCAGGGCAGTCCTGCTGAATAAGCCCTTCTCTGCAAGTGGGGCCTTCCCCTTCATCGTATGCCGCGCTTCCCTGGCATGAAGGTATGCAGCTGAACTCATAGGTTTCTGGCGCGAAAAAAGTGAACACTGGCTCATCTGGAAAATCATTATCAGTTGGGATTGTCCAGTCGTCTTTGTCAGACATCCTACATCTTGTTTCTACAAAACGAATCTCATCTGCCACTTCAGCTTTCTGGTAAATTACGACGTCAAGCGTTATATTCTCATCCCCTCCGTCGTCTGGCTCGCCCTGAATGAAGTACTTTTCAGAAAACTGCGCTTCCTTGAGCGCAAGGCCGACTATTTTTACATCCTCGTCAGATGGTCTTGACGCTGCGTAAAGAGGCCCTGCCGCAGCCTGTATCCTTTCGTTCACAGCAGAAGCTATTTTTGAGGGTATGCTGTAAAGGGTTTCAAAAAGTGGCACGCCGGAGTAGAGCTCCTGCCCGCTCTCAAGCGCTTCCTGGAACTGCTCTTTCTGCTCGTCTGTTACGCTCTGCATGTAAAAGCCTTTAAGCCCTGCCTTGACAGGCTCTGTGCTTCCTCCAAGCAGCATGCCGACTGTGAATATTATTAGGATGACTTTTATAAACCACCTGAAAAACCCGGTGCCTGGATTTTTTACTATCCCGACATACCACACCCACCACATGTGGAACATGGGGTTTGCCAGCACGTTCAGCAAAGCGCCCCCTGGGGTTTCTGATGTTATTACGTGGCCGCTAAAAACATTTCCTGATATCCCTGTTAGCCTCGGAATAAGGTAAAGTCCTGCTATCATGATGATGGCTAATGTTGCTCCGCTTTTGATTCCCATAAGGTGCTTTTTGAAGGTTATGATGAAAAAAATCATGAACGCAAGCGAAAACATCAGCCACCCCGGGACGCCTGCCCCGTTTACTATTCCTACGAAAATAAGCGGTGTGAAGAACGAAAGGAGAAATACGTAGAACGTGCCGAATCCGAAAGTCGTCCCGAGCATTGCAAGGAGCGCCACCTCTATCCCGAAAGAGTACATTATGTTCCCGCCGCCGTAAATAACCTTGGCAACGTGCATCGCGCAAACTAAAAGAAATATTCCGAGAAAAACTATGTTTGATTTGACAACTGTTGCCGCTCCCTCCTTAACTGCTCCGGCTCCTGTTTTTATTGAACTAAAGAACTTGCTTTCCTTTCTGTCTTTTTTTTCTTCTGCTTCCCCCTCTTTCTTATCTTTGTCCGCTTCTGCTTTAGCCTCAGCTTGATCTTTTTTTTCTTCTGCTCTCGCTTCTCTCATATCTTTTTCTTTTTCTGATTCTGCTTCCTGTCTTGAAGGAGGTCCATTGCTTGGCCAGTTGCCGTGCATTCTTTCGGTAGTTCTTGCCTGATTCCTAAGAACCTCTTCTGACTCTTCGAATGCCTTCCTCATCTCATCCTGGCTGTAAGGTTCAGACATATTTTCCCTCTTTTTACACTCTCCCTGCTGTTTATCCTTTATAAACTTTGGGGATAGAATTAGGGCGTCCCTGCTTTAAGTTCGTGGCGCCTGAGCTTCGCTCAGGTTGTTTCTTCCTCCCCTTAACTTTCGTAGGGGAGAAGAAACAAGTCAGCAGGACCGCCACGAACAGTTAACGCATATGTCAGAATAAGCTTACTTAAGCTCTATTTTCAGGCTTGATATCGGAAGGTTTGTTTCCGGCTCAATTCTTATGAAGTTGCTGTCCTCTACTATGTAAGTGTTAATGGACTTGTTGAACTCGTCTTCCTTTGTGTCAAGCGATGTCCTTAGGTTGTTTATGTTTAAGGTAGCGGCTTTTCTTTCGTCATCGTCAACGAACTTTATCGTCAGCTCGGCATCAAGGGTTCTGTTCTTAACGAGCGTGTACTGCGTCTCATTTACTTCAAAGAAGTATATCGGGTATATTGGCTCTTTAAGCTCTGTCTTTACGAATATCTGGTCTAAAAGATATGAGCCCTTCTCTGCGAAGAACCTCAGCTCGTTCTTCCCTTCCATAAGGTCGTCAGGGTCTATGAAGGTTTTCACCGGCGAGCCGCAGTCAGGAACCTTTGATGATATCAGGCGGTCGTTTATGTATATGCTGAGCCTTTCAACTTCGCTTACCTTGCAGTCAACGAAGTAAAGCAGGTATGCTTCCTTTATGTTTTCCTTCTCCCCCTCTCCTATGAGGAAGGTGTTTCTTGACTCCCTGTTTGAGTAGCTCTCAACCGTTCCTGTTATCTGTATGTTGCTTATTTCGTAGAAGTTTTTCGTCCAGAACATCCAGCCGACACTTTCCACCTTGAATTCAATTACGTTCTCTTCCTGCAGCCCTTCAAGCGTTATCGGGGCAAAGATGCTCCTTACCTCTCCGTTAAATATCTCTTCTCCGTTTAGCAGAATAATCAGCCTTCCTTTGTGGTCCTCCACGTTTAGGCTTAGCTGGACGTTTGTTGTCCTTTCATCTATAATAAGAGGCACTGCCTTTGTCTGCTGCTCACCCTTTGATGATGAGATGTATACAGACTCAGCTTTTTTTAGCACAGTATCCTCTGTCCTTGTGAAAAGGTTGAAGGAGGGGATTTTGTGCTCGAATTTCGTCTGCTTTGTCTTTAATATTAGCCCCGGAGTTTCGTCAAGCACAACTTCCCGGTTATCCTCAACTGTTCCGGTTTCGTCATCGTCGCCGTTTTCGTCGAGCAGGTCTGCCCTTTCCTCAGGCGGAAGGAAAAGTATGTAAAGAATTATGGCAATTCCTATTACTAATACAAGAACGCCTGCTGAGGCGCCAGACTGTGCCTTCTTCATTGAGGCTGTTTTAATAGTTAGATATATAAATGCTTTTCTCTTTTCGCTTCTCATGAAAATAATAAGGAAGGATGTGAAGCACGGAATAGTCTCTGTTAAGGTTCAGACTCCCGATGACCTGTGGTATCTTAGCCAGATAATAAGCCCTGGCGATATAGCCACTGCCCTAACCGAAAGGAAAATCCGCATTGGCGGCAAGGAGGAGTCAGGCAGCGTTGTAAAGAAAACTGTGAAGCTTTCCGTTGCCGCTGAAAAGGTCGAGTTCATTGGCACTTCTTTGAGGGTTTCGGGCAAGATAACTTCAGGTCCTGAGGATATTCCAAAAGGCTCTTACCACACAATAACCATAGAGGCAAATTCCCTGCTTACAATAGAAAAAGAGAAATGGAGTAATTATGAGCTTGCGCGCCTAAAAGAAGCATCAGAGCAGGGCCGGCAGTCCGTGCTTATTGTTGTTTTTGACCGCGAGCAGGCTTTGTTTGCCATCCTGAAAGCGCAGGGCTATGAGGTTTTGTCAGAGATTAAGGGGGATGTGCAGAAGAAGGGCTTTGACTCAAAGGCAGGAAACTTCTACGGCGAAATCATATCCCTGATTAAGGATTACTCTGAGCGATATAAAGCCGAGAGGATAGTCCTTGCCAGCCCCGCGTTCTGGAAGGAGGAGCTTATGAAGGAGCTTAAGGACAAGGAGCTTTCCCCAAAAATAGTTCAGGCAAGCTGCAGTTACGTCGGAAAAAACGCTATTGATGAGGTGCTTAAGCGCCCTGAGCTTAATTCTGTGCTGAAAGAAGGGCGTGCTGCAAAAGAAGCCCAGTACGTTGATGAGGTTATGGAGGAAATCGGGAAAAAAGGGCTCGTCACTTACGGTCCCAAGCAGGTTAAGGAGGCAATTGAGCTTGGCGCTGTTTCAAAGCTTTTTGTTACGACTTCTGCAATCTCTGAATCAAGGCAAAGCGAAAAATTCGCCGAGCTCGAATCTGTTATGAAAAAGGCAGAGTCAATGAAGGGAGAGGTAATAATTATCAATTCAGAAAATGATGCTGGCCAGCGCCTAGACGGGCTTGGCGGGCTGGCCGCGCTTCTGAGGTATAAAACAGATTACTAAGCCTTTGCCTTTACAATCTTTATTATCCTGCCTACAACTTCCGGGTCTGCAAGTGTTGACGTATCTCCTACGTCTGACTTCCCTTCTGCAATTGCCTTCAGGATTCTTCTCATTATCTTCCCTGAGCGTGTTTTCGGCAGTGCGTCTGTGAAGTAGAGCCTGTCAGGCTTTGCTATCGGCCCTATTTCCTTTGCTATGTGAGAACGAAGCTCTTGCTTTAGCTCTTCTGATTCCTTCGCCCCCCTCTTCAGGGTGATGAATGCGCATATTGCCTGCTCTTTTATCGGGTGGGGGAATGGAACCACTGCAGCCTCTGACACAAGCTTGTGCGAAACAAAGCCTGATTCAACCTCTGCTGTCCCTATCCTGTGTCCTGAAACCTTCATTACGTCGTCAAGCCTGCCTGTTATCCAGTAGTACCCGTCCTTGTCGCACCTTGCACCGTCTCCTGTCAGGTAGATGTTTTTGTACTTGCTGAAGTATGTGTCTATGTATCTCTTGGGGTTTTTCCACACGGTCCTTGCTATTCCGGGCCAGGGCTTCTTTATGACAAGGTAGCCTTCCTGGTTCGGCTTTGCCTTTTTCCCGTTTTCAAGGAATACATCAGGCACTATTCCCGGAAATGGCAGCGTTGCAGAGCCAGGCTTAAGGGGGGTCGCTCCTGGCAGAGGTGTTATTACAATTCCCCCTGCTTCTGTCTGCCACCAGGTGTCAACTATAGGGCATTTATCTTCCCCTATCATCTTGTGATACCAAAGCCATGCCTTCGGGTTTATGGGCTCTCCAACAGAGCCGAGCAGCCTTAACGAGCTTAAGTCGTGCATCTTTACCCATTTCGGCCCTTCCCTTTCAAGTGACCTTACAACCGTCGGCGCAGTGTAGAATATGTTTATGTTGTACTTGTCTACTATCTGCCAGAACCTGTCAGGTCCGGGGTAAGTCGGAACCCCTTCAAACATGATGCTTGTTGCGCCGTTCAGGAGCGGTCCGTACACTATGTAGCTGTGCCCTGTTATCCATCCTATGTCTGCAGTGCACCAGTAGGTGTCTTCTTCCTTAAGGTCGAATACCCATTTTGTTGTCAGGTAGACATAAGTCATGTAGCCGCCTGTTGTGTGCAGCTCCCCTTTGGGCGTTCCTGTTGTTCCGCTCGTGTAAAGTATGAAGAGCGGGGATTCAGCGTCCATTATTGCTGGCTTGCAAATATCTGTTATGTCAGGGGCAGCCATCTCCTCATGCCACCAAGAATCGCGCCCCCTTTTCATCTTTACTGGGTTTTTCCCGCGCTGGTAGACAATCACGCTCTTTACTGTCTTACAGCCTTTAAGTGCCTCATCCGCAGCGTCCTTCAGCGGGACAAAGCCACCTTTTCTGATGCTTGCATCTGCTGTTATCAGAACCTTTGCCTCTGAGTCAATCAGCCTTTTCTGGAGTGCCTTTGCCGAGAAGCCTCCGAACACTATCGAGTGTATTGCGCCAATCCTTGCGCAGGCCAGCATCGCTATTGCAAGCCCAGGCACCATCGGCATGTATATGCACACCCTGTCTCCCTTTTTCACGCCGTGCTTCTTAAGTACGTTTGCGAACCTGCACACATCCCTGTGCAGCCTTTCGTAGGTGTAAATCATTACATCCTCTTCTGGCTCGCCCTGCCAGATTATCGCAGCCTTGTTTTTTCTTGCTGTAAGAACGTGCCTGTCAAGGCAGTTGTAGGTGATGTTTGTCTTGCCGCCCTCAAACCACTTGCAGAAAGGCTTTTTCGTATAGCTGAAGACCCTGTTCCACTTCTTGAACCAGTGCAGTTCTGAAGCATAGCGCGCCCAGAACTTTTCAGGGCTCTTTACGGATTCGTTGTAAAGCTTCTTGTATTCGCTGTAGCTTTTGATGTGCGCCTTTTTCGCGAATTCTTTTGGGGGGAGAAATATTTTTTTTGCCATTTTGTTCTTTCCTTTAAGTTGGGCTTTTATTAATCTTTTCTTTTTAAGCTGAACCTAAAACCGTAACATTTTAATATGAGTGATGTTACTTAACTGTAACGTACGACATTGTGAGGTAACTGCATGATAGTAAAAGAAGAGTTTCTCAGCAAGCTTAGAACCTATTTTTCTTTAAACCTCTATGAAGTCAAAATCTGGACTGCCCTCCTCTCCCGAGGAGTCGCCACTGCCGGCGAGCTTTCTGATATTGCTAATGTTCCTAGGTCAAGAAGCTACGATGTTCTCGAGAGTTTGGAAAAGAAGGGATTTGTCGTAATGAAATTCGGCAAGCCGATAAAATACCTTGCGGTTCAGCCTTCTGAGGTTGTCGAGCGAGTTAAGAAGCACATGAAGTCAGAGGCAGACATCAAGATAAAGAGGCTTGACGAGATAAGGAACACAGAGGTTATTGATGAGCTTAAGACTCTTCACTCGCAGGGAATCGAGCTTGTTGAGCCGTCAGACCTTTCAGGCAGCCTGAAAGGAAGGCACAATCTTTACAATCACCTCGACCTTATGATTAAGACTGCAGAGAAAACTGTTGTAATAATGACGACCGAGCAGGGCCTGATGAGGAAGATTGAGGGCCTTAAGGGCACTATGGCAAAGGTTAAGAAAAGGGGCGTTAAGATAAGGATAGCGGCGCCGCTGACAAAGGAAAACAGGGCAGCTGCAAAGGACATACAGGAAGTTGCAGAAGTGAGGAATACTGACACAAAGGGAAGGTTTTGCATAATCGACGGAAAGGAAGTTGTCTTCATGGTGCTTGACGACTCTAACGTGCACCCTACTTACGATGTAGGAATATGGGTTAACACGCCTTTCTTTGCTTCAGCCCTCGAGAATTTGTTTGACTCCCTTTGGAAGACGCTGAAGCCGACTGCAGAGATTAAAAAAGTTTAATTCTTGTGCAAAAGTTTAAATAAGCACTCAAATCCTTCAGCTATCATGCCATCAGAAGAATTACTGGCTTCTCTGCACCCTCTTGAGAGGAAAGTCCTGGCAGCGCTCTCCGGCAAGGAATCTTCAGCGAGCCTTGTCAAAAGCGCAGGGCTTGACGAAACTTCTGTGCTGCGCGCGCTTCAGTGGCTTGAGAAGCGCGGTCTTGTAAAAACTTCAGAGAAAATTTCAAAAATCGCCGAACTAGGATTGAACGGAAAGGCTTACCAGAAATCAGGCAAGGGAATGCCTGAGCGCAGGCTGTTAAGCGCTCTCGCAAAATCATCCCTTCCGCTTCAGGACTTAATGGTTATTGCAGGCTTAACTTCTGAGGAGCTGAACATAAGCATCGGCGTCCTTAAGAAAAAGGGGCTTATTTCTTTCAGCAGCGACAAGCCCCCGAAAGTTTCCCTTACAAAGGAAGGCGTTTCTGCTGCCCAGCGGGAGCTGCCTGAGGAAATTCTGGTTGAGAAGCTTGAGTCAAGCCCGGATTTCGCATCTCTGGAAAAAAGCGATATTGAAATTTTTGAGGAGCTTAAGAAAAGGAAAGATATCGTCAGGCTCTCTGTCAGGAAGAAGTGGCTTGCAGAGCTTACGCAGAAAGGCAGTTCTGTTAAGGGCGCGGCTGAGACGACAAAGGCAAAGTTCGAAGACAGATTAACTCCGAAAATGTTAAGGGACGGCTCTTGGAAAGGAGTCAGCTTCCGCCGCTATGACATAACTTCGCAGGTCCCAAAGCTTTACGGCGGAAAGAAGCAGCCCTACAGGCGCTTTCTTGAGGAAGTAAGGCAGAAGTTTATAGGTCTCGGCTTTGAGGAGTCAACAGGACCTGTAGTCGAGACAGAGTTCTGGAACATGGATGCTTTGTTTATGCCGCAGTTCCATTCCGCAAGGGACATACATGATGCCTATTACATTAAGGAGCCAAAATACTCTTCTTCGCTTCCTGCCCAGCTTGTCAGCAAAGTAAAGAAAGCCCACGAGACTGGTGTCGGGGGAAGCTCTGGCTGGCGTTACGATTTTGATGTTAAAAGGACGCACAGGCACGTTCTCAGGACTCAGGACACTTCAATATCGCCTAGAACGCTTTCCTCTCCCAAGCTTAAGGTTCCTGGGAAGTACTTCCAGATTGTGAGGTGCTTTAGGTATGACGTAATTGACGCGACGCACCTTGCTGACTTCAACCAGACCGGCGGCTTTGTTGTTGAGGAGGGAATAAACCTCAGGCACCTTTTCGGCCTGCTGAAGCTTTTTGCAGAGGAGTTCTGCGAGACAGACCAGGTAAAGGTAACGCCTGCTTATTTTCCCTTTACAGAGCCTTCGGCTGCCCTTTATGCAAAGCACCCAAAGATGGGCTGGCTTGAGCTTGCAGGAGCCGGAATCTTCAGGCCAGAGATGTGCCTGCCTCTTGGCGTTAAGGCGCCGGTCATTGCCTGGGGAATAGGCCTTGAGAGGCTTGCTATGTTCAAGCTAGGGCTTACTGACATAAGGCAGATATTCAGCCATGACCTTCAGCTTTTGAGAAATTCGGTGGTATAATGCCAACAATAACCTTTGACCTTAATGATCTGGGAAGGCTTGTCGGAAAGAAGCTCTCGGTTTCAGAGCTGGAAGAGCTTGTTCCTTACGCTAAAGGTGAGGTTGACGGCTATGATAAAAGGACTAATGAGGTTTCCGTGAGCCTTGACGACACAAATCTCCCTTACCTCTGGGGTGTTGAGGGTATGGCTAGGCTTTTCAGGGGGGTTCTTGGCATGCAGAAGGGCATTCCCAAGCTTGAAGTAAAGAAGG